>CAZJRM010000006.1:0-50117 GCA_964547975.1 uncultured Vicinamibacterales bacterium
CTCTCCCTGCTGCGCGGATAACCGCGGACCGCCCGCCGCCGCCCGCCCCGCCGGGAGCGGGCGGCGACTGACCTCCTCTCAGGCGCGACAGTGTCGGTGTTCCGACAGTCGCGTTCAAGAAACCGCCCTCCTGTCCGATTACCCGTCTGACCACGCGGCGAAACGTACGCGCCGCTACGCCGGACAGGGAGTCCGGCCCGGTTCAAGGAGGATCACCCAATGGCTTCGTTTTCGGTCATCAACAACATCGCCTCGGCCAATGCCCAGGCGAACCTGCAGACGACGCAGATCGGCCTGCAGAAAGCCCTCAACCGCCTGTCGAGCGGCTTCCGCATCAACACCTCCGGCGACGACGCCGCCGGCCTCGTGACGGCCAACGCCTACCGGCAGGACATCGCCGTCATCACCCAGGGCATCCGCAACGCCAACGACGGCTTGTCGGACCTCCAGATCAAGGACGGCGCCCTCAGCAACGTCGCGACCCTGCTCGACCGCCTTTCGACCCTGGCCACCCAGTCGGCCTCCGGCACCACCACCGCGGCGAGCCGCACCACTCTGCAGGCCGAATTCGCCGACGTGCTCGCCGAAATCGACCGCGAAGTCACGGTCGCCGGCCTGAACGCCGATGCCGGTTTCTCCGTGTTCGTCAGCAATGACGGCGGGAACGGCCAGATCACCGGCACCATCGACGCCGTCATGGCGTCGGACCTCGGGATTGGCTCGTTGTCCGTGGCCACCCAGGCGGGCGCGGAAACCGCCGTCTCCACCCTGGCGACCGCCGTCAGTACCCTGGGCACCTCCCAGGCCAAGATCGGCGCCCTGCAGAACCGCCTGCAGTTTGCCATCGGCCTGGCCCAGTCCCAGTACGTCAACAACAAGGCCGCCGAAAGCCGGATCCGCGACGCCAACGTGGCCGAGGAATCCGCCAACATGACGCGCTACAACATCCTGACGCAGAGCGGCATCGCCGCCCTCGCCCAGGCCAACAACTCCAGCTCCGCCGTGCTGTCGTTGCTCCGGTAGCGCCGTTTCGGGACGCGGCGGCCCGGCTGCCGCGTCCCACTCTTCTCCCAAGATGCCTGGCCCGAATCTGGCAAGAGCCCAAGCAGCCACCGCGCCCCGGACCGTTGAGGTCCCGAGGGGTGTGACGGCATTGCTGGCGAAATACGGCCTGACTCTGGCTGCAGGCGACCGGATCCGGGAAGACCACCCCGTTCTGCGCCTTGTCGACGCATCGACAGGGGTGCCGGTGAACCGACTGCCCGGAGATCTGGCGAACGCGATCAATCGGATGGTCGTGCGTCGGAACAGCCCGCGTCGCCGCAAGGAGAACACGCGATGAGCGCCGTCACGTTCAGTGGCTTCAACAGCATCGACTTCAACACGATCCTCAATGCGGTCATCACGCAGGAGCGGCAGCCGATCGACTCGCTCGAGGCACAGCAGACCAAGCTGAAGACGCAGTCGACGGCGTTCTCGGCACTCGCCACGAAACTTGGCGCGCTCGGCACGGCCGGCGAAGCGCTGGCGGTCAGCAGCGGTTTCGGCGGTCGGAACGTGACGAGCACGGACGCGTCCGCGGTGGCGGCGACGGGCAGCGCGAGCGCCATCCCCGGCATCTACGACGTCGTGGTCAACGAGCTCGCCCGTGCACAGGTCACCGCGTCCTCGAGCCGGGCGGCGGACACGGACACCACGATTGTCGCCACGGGTGGTTCGCTCACGATTGGCGGCACGGCGGTCACGCTGGCCGGCCAGGTCACGCTCGAAGGCCTCGCGGATGCCATCAACAGCACGGACGACATCGGGGTCACTGCCTCGATCGTGAATACGACCGGCGGCTACCAGCTGGTACTCACCGGGAAGGACACCGGCACCGCCAGTGCGTTCACGGTCACGAACGGGCTGACCGGCTCGAGCGTGAGGTTTACCGATACGGACGGCGACGGCGTGAGCGGCGACAGCACGGCCGACAACGCGATGCAGGCGACGGATGCGAGCCTGCTCATCAACAACGTCGCGGTCACCAGTGCGACCAACACGATCGACGGCGCGATACCCGGCACGTCGCTGACGGTGCTGCGCAAGCAGCCAGGCACGACGGTGAGCATCAGCGTGACCGAGACGACCGACGCGACCAACGAACTGGTGAAAGAGTTCGTGACCGCGTACAACGGGCTGATGACCTGGGCCCAGCAGCAGGCCAGCAGCACGGACGGCGGGATCTCCAGAGACCCGCTGTTCCGCAGCATGAAGAACGAACTGCGGACCGTGCTGACGGGGCTCTACGACGCCGGTGGCGAACTGGAATCCCTGGGGCAGGCCGGCATCGAGTTCGATCGGACGGGAAAGTTGACCATCAACCAGACGCTGCTCACCAAGGCGCTCACGGAGAACCCGGATAGTCTGCGCGCGCTCTTCATGGGCGACGGGACGAATCCCGGTGTGTTCGAAACCCTCGGCACGACCGTCGAGCGTTACACGGACTCGGGTGGCCTGCTGTCGTCGACCAAGGATCGGCTCGAAGACCAGATTGCCGCGATGGACAAGCGGCTGGCTGACATGGAAGCCAGGCTCGAGGTCCGGCGTGTGGCTCTGCAGAAGGAGTACATCGCCGCCGATCTGTTGATTTCCCAGCTCAACAGCGATGCCGGTTCGTTGTCGAGCCTGGGCAATCAGTACAGCCTGTTCTAGGAGATTTGTTATGTATGGGCCGCCCGTCCGCGGCGCCGCCGCCTACCAGCAGACGCAGGTCCAGTGCGGCACCCCGCTGGAACTGGTCGTCAAGCTCTACGACGCCGCGATCACCAACCTGGTGAAGGCGAGAGAGAGCCTGGCGACCGGAGACCTTCGCGCCAAGCGTGACGCCGTCTCGCGCGCGATGGCCATCGTCTCCGAGTTACAGTCGTCGCTCGACCTGAAGGGCGGCGGCGAGATTGCGACGCGCCTCGATGCGCTCTACATCTACATCTCCGGCCGCATCCTCGATTTCAACGCGCAGCGCAACGTCGCGTCACTGGAAGAGGCCCACCGGCTGCTCGTGACCCTGCGGGACGGCTGGCAGCAGATTGCCTCGACTCGACCGGGAACGCAGGCCGCCCCATGACGCCCGACGAACTGCGCGAGTGGCTGGCCATCTACGGGCCCGGGCTCGATGCCGAGGTCGCGCTGCTCCAGCAACTGAAACGGATCTCGCTTGCGCAGCACGACGCCACCGCGCGCACGGACGCCAAGCAACTCGCGGCCGTGGCCCTCGAGCGGGATCGCATCATGGCCGCGCTGGTGAAGATCGAGCACGAACTGCGACCGGCGCGGGAAGCGCTCGCCAACAACCGCGATGTCGCGGCGGCGTTCGAGGGGTTCGCCGAGATTGCCGCGCTGCACCGCACGGCCTCCGACCTGGTGGCCGAGATCGTCCACTCCGACCAGCACACCATCCGCGCCCTGCAGGACGCCGAGGTCGCCCGCCGCCTGGCCGCGCAGACCGTCGGCACCGCCGGCTCCACCCTCGCCGCGTACCGTCGTGTCGTCGCGCCCCCGCTGATGGGCGCGGGCCTCGTCGATCGCCGCGGCTGATCCCGCGTCTCCGAGTCGTTTGTGAAAGGAAGAGGGCGCCCGGTTACCCGGCGAGCCGACGGGTCTGGTCGAGGACGTCCGCGGTGCGGATCTGACCGCGGCGTCGCGCGTAGATGAACGACGAAGACTCGCGGAACCCCTCGCGGGCGTAGAGCCGGCGCGCAGGTTCGTTGGCTTCGTCCACCATGAGGGTCATGCTCTCGTCGCCGGTCTCGCGGGCCCGGGCACTTGCGTGCGCGAGCATCAGCTCGCCGAGGCCGATCCCCCGGGCCGCGCGGTCGACGGCAATCTGGGCGATGTGCGCCGTACCCGCCGACAGGCGGGTCACGAGCACCATGCCCTGCGGTCCGGGCCGGCCAACTTCTTCCGCCACGAGGCTCGCGTCGGGCCGCCACTGGCCGCAGGCCGGCGTCTCCATCATCTGGCGAAGGTAGCGGGCCCACTCATCGAGGCGGCCGTGCGGCGCGAAACACTCGGCGCCGGGAATCCCGACGTACGCAGCCGCCAGGAGGCGAGCAGCGGGGAACAGGTCGGAGTCGCGAAATGCCCGAAGCCGGAGTCCGCCGGGTACCGCGGGCTCAGTGGAGCCCTCGGCCAGAGGCTTCGACAGGTACAACGATCGTCGGACGACGAACCGCCGTCGCGCGAGCGCGCTGACGAGCGACGCCGACGCGGGAAACACCAGGGCGCTCAGCGACGAAGCCAGCGACGCCTCCGGGGAGTCGAGCACGCGATCGAGCAACTGACGCATTTCGATCGCGCGGCCGGCCACCATCCCGCCGATCTGCAACTCGCCATCGTGCAGCACGTAGTACGTCCAGCCCCGCACCTCGCCGGAACGAGATCGCAGGATCCACCCCGGGACGTGGCCGCGGAGGCGGCCTTCTTCGATGATCTGCCACGACGCCTCGGTATCCCACCGCAGCGTCGTGCGCCATCTCGCCTCCTCGGCCGCGAAGAGTCCGCGCACGACGGCCGCGTCGGTATCCCGCCAGTCTTCAATCGTCATCGTCTGGTCGCGGCGGGCGTCGCGGTCTCCGCCGCAGCCGGTCCCGCATCGGAGTCCTGGGCCGTCGCCGAGTGCCGGCGCAGGCGGTCGGCGAGATCGCCGGGGATGACCGCGCCCTCGGCAGCCGCCCGGTTTTCTTCGCAGATGAGCTTGTAGATCTCGGTGCGATGCACGGGCACGTGGGGTGGAGCGGTCACGCCCAGGCGCACCCCGTCACGCCCGACACGGAGCACGCGGACTTCGATCGCGTCTCCGATGATGATGGCTTCGTTACGTTTTCGCGTCACGACGAGCACGGCGCCAATCCTTTTTGCCGGCATCCAGCCATGCCCGGACCATCAGGTCCGGACCGGTGCTGCGGGCGACGGTCGGGTTATCGGTCAACGGCCGCCCGCTAGATGGGGAAGCGCACGGGATACAGGCTGTCGTACGGCATGACCTGGAACCCAATCATGCGTGCCGGGTTGATGACGATTGGCGCCCGCAGGTTGACGGCCGCGTGGTTGTCTTCCTGCACCGTCAGGATGGCCAGCCAGAGCAGGGGCTGTTCGTCGGTGGCCCCCAGGCGCTCCTTGTCGGGCCCGCTCAGGATGCAGCGGTATTCCGGCAGGACCATGCGCGGGTCGACGACCAGGAACGACGCCGGCGGGCCGTCGACGGCGTGCAGGCACTGCACGGGTGCCATCGAGATCGACGACAGCACGACGAAACGCCGGCACTGCTCGAACCCCGGCAGACCCACGGGGAAACAAAGCACGTTCCTGGCGTCGGCCTCGAACTCGCCGAAGCGTGTCTGCACGCGCAGGACGCCCACTTCGGGCTCGGGGGTGGGGATCGACTCGGAGTTCAGTTCTGCTGTGTTCATTTGATGTAGTCGAGGAGTGAGTACTGTGACGTCTTACCTACCGCGGTGATCGCCGCGCGGTAGGCGGTGTCCGCCTGCGTCATGGCGGAAATGGCTTCGGCCAGGTCGACGTTTTCGAGCGCGTCGAGTCGGGTGTTGCTCGCGAGTTGCCTCGCGTCGAGGCGGTTCTGCTGCGATTCGACCATGGCCATGTCGGCGCCCACCTGTCCGAGCGCCCGGTTCAGGCGCTCGAAGGTGCGATCGATGCGGCTCGTGCCGGCCCGGATTCCATCCTGGTCTCCGTTGCGGACCGCCGTGGCGAGTGTTTCGAGCGCGGCGAAGATGTCGTCCGGGTCGTCGCCTGTGAGCACGGCTCCACCGTCGATGACCACGGGGACCGACATCTGCCGGTCGACGTCGACTTCGATGATGTTCGAGGCCCCCTGGTAACTCGAGATGACGCTGCCGCTCCGGCTGTAGGGCGGCGTCGTCGCGTCGCTGCCCGACAGCGGGTACACGCCGCGGTACTGCGTATTGACCGCGGCGTAGATCGACTCCCGCAGCGCCATGATGGTGTCAGCCGATGCCGTGCGCTGCGTCTCCGGCACCGTGCCGCTGCCGGCCTGCGCCGCCACCCTCACCGAGGTCATCTCGTCGACGAGCGACTGCAGGATGGTATCGAGCACCGTCAGCCGCGATGTGACCGTGTCGGCGGACTGGCGGTACTGATCCGTGATGCTCAGTTCCGATCGCTCCGCCACGGCCGCGGCCGACGCCGAGGGATCGTCGCTGGGCACCTGGAGTCGCTTCCCGGTCGCCACCTGCTCCTGGCGTTCCGTCATTTCCGACGCCGCCTCGGCGATGGCGTACGACGCCTGCTGGTAGGTCGTGTTGAAGGTCACGCGCATGACTGCCTCAGTGCCTCACCGCTTACGTGAACATGTTCAGCAGGGTCTCGATCGACTGATCGACCACCTGGAAGAACCGGGCGTTGGCTTCGTACGCCCGCTGGTAACGAATCATCGACATCGCCTCCTCGTCGAGTGACACGCCTGACACCGCCTCGCGCAACGCCTGGATCTGCCGCACGATTTCCTGCCGGCTCGTCTGCGACTGCTGCGCAGCCTGCGTGTCCGCCCCGACGCGATAGACCAGCTGCGCCCAGGCGTCGCTGAACGACCCGCTGGTCGAGACGTCCGCGTCTCGCAACGCGGCGAGGGCGCGGGCGTTCGTGTTGTCGCCCGGGACCGTGGAACCGCCCGCGGCCACGAGCCCGGGGTCAGTCGCGATGGCCGCGCTGACCGCGATAGACGAGGCGGCGTTGGTGCCCGTCGTCACGGTGAAGAACGCCTGCCCCGGATCGCCCGAGGCGTCGTAGCCGTTCTGATGCACCTGGTTCACCTCCGTCACCACGGAGGTCGCGAGCGTGCCGAGCGCGGTCAGGTAGCCGGGGATGAGCGCGTCGCGGACGTGCAGGTATCCGCCAAGCTGACCTCCCGTGATGTCCGCCGTCAGCGACTGGCCGTCCTGCGCCACGAGGTCCACGAACCCCGACGGACCCAGGGGGGCCGCCGTGAGCGTGTACGCCTTGTTGCCGAGCACGAGCGGCTGGCCGCTGCTGGTCGTGATGTTGACGCCGCCGTCGGGCCGCCAGATCACCGCCACGTCGAGCTGCTTCGTCAATTCGTCGACGGCCACCTTCTGCTGATCGAACAGCGCCTGGTTCGTCGCGGCTTCGGTCCCGACCTGCGCGATGCTCGCGTTCAGCCGCGCAATCGACTCGAGCGATGCGTTGACGGCGTCGACACCGCCGCGGATGTTCGCGTCCGCCTGGTGCTGCGCCGCGGTGAGCCGCGAGTAGATGTCCCTGAACGCGAGTGACAGCCGCTCGCCCGCGGAGACGAACTCCCGACGCAGCGTCTGGGACGTCGGATCCGTCGCCAGCTGCGCCGCCCAGTTGAAGAACTCGTCGAGCTCCCCGTCGATGGACTCACCCGGGGCGCCAATGGCCACCTCGACGACGCCGAGCGCGTCGGCGATGGCCGATTCCCGGCGTTCCGCGGGCAGTTCCATCTGCAGCCGACTCTCGAGCAGACGGTCCCGCGTGGCACGGACGCCGAGGACGTCGACGCCGCCCATGCCCTCCATCTCACCGGCAATGGGCGACGGCGCGAGCAGCGCTTCGCGGCGCGCATAGCCCGGGGAGTTCACGTTCGCGATGTTCTGGCCCGTCACGTCCATGCCGAATCGCTGGGCGTCGAGCGCACGCGCGGTGGCCGACAGACTGCCGAAGAGTCCGGACACTAGACCTTCACCTCCAGGGAACGCAACGTCCCCCGACTGATCGTCGAACTGCCGTACCCCTGGCCTCGCCCCTGGGCCGCCAGCGTCAGGCGCACGGCATCGAGCAGCGTCGAACCAAGACGGCGGCAGCGCGTGAGCGTCGCGCGGGCCGTCGCCAGTTCCCTGGCGGTCGCCCGATGGTCCCAGGTCGAGTCCGGCGTACACCGTTCGATGTCCGAGAGCGCGTCGGCGAGCGCGGCCTCGCAGGCCAGCAGCGACCCGAGGTTGACCGACGCCAGTGCCTCGGCCAGCGCCTCGAGGGCCACACGAAGCCTCTCCGCGGCCGGGTGCGGCCGCGCCATACGTGCCGTTTGAGTTGACATGGTCGTTCAGACCGGCTGGGCCGGTCCCTTAAAGGGCGAGAGGCGTGCTCGATGAAGGCCCAGACGCCGGCTCCGAGGAGTGGAGCCGGCTCTCAGCCACGTTCACGTCCGAGGAGGCGGGACTACGATGCGGGTCAGGACTCGAGCAGGTGATCGATCATCCGATCGGCCAGTCGCTCCGCGTCCTTCCCGACCTCGCCCGCCGCCAGCTTCGCCCGCATCCGTTCGACCAGGTCCATCCGGATGTCCGGGGATTCGTCCGCCGCCTTCTTGGCCGTCGACGCCAGAGCGGCATGTTCCGAAACCTGAACACGGTCGGTGTCCTGGGCCGATCCCGTCCCAGTCGAGTACTTGCCCCGGCTGAGGTTGATACGGTCCGCTCGCTGGGCGGCGACGGATTCGAGGTTCGTTCCGTTTCCCTCAATCTTCATCGTCGTCTCCTGACATGGCCGGCGTATGTGCGCGCCCGCCGACTGTGAAATCGGCACCGCCACCCGCCAACTTTAATCCGTCCAGCCCCGGACCTTCCAGCGCCATCACCGTAGTCGGGTCGATGCGCTGTCCATCCCGAATCACTTCGAAGTGCAGGTGCGGCCCCGTGGCGCGCCCGCTCTGGCCAACTCGGCCTATTTCCTGTCCTTGCAAGACCCGATCCCCCAGCGAGACGTCCGACGCAGACAGGTGCGCGTACCGTGTCCGCAGCCCGTCCGCGTGTTCGAGCACGAGCGTCAGGCCGTACGCGCCGTTCTCTCCGGATTCCACCACGGTCCCGTCGGCGGCCGCAGGCACGCTCTGCCCGTAGGCGGCACGCAGGTCGATCCCCCGGTGATACTTGGCGACACCCGTGAACGGGTCCGACCGCCACCCGTAGTCCGACGTCAGCCGCGCTGCGTCGAAGGTCCCGCCCGCCGAAGGAATCCGGGACGCCGCCGCCGGATCAACCAGGCGCATGGACCTCGCATCTGACTGATAATAAATGGCTTCTGTCGACGAGGCCGAGACGGGTTGCCTCCCGGTGTCCGTGATGTCCAGCTGACGCTTGAGCGCCTTCATCATCGCGTCGGCGATTCCAAGCCCGCCGGTCTTGCTCAGCTGCCGGGCCAGCTCGCCGTCGACCAGGTCGGTCATGGTGGCCGACGACAGCCCGGTCTGCTCATCCGCCTCGTCCAGGAGGGACTGCCGCATCTGCCGGAGCATCTGCAGCATCAGCATCGATTCGAACTCCTTCGCCAGATCTTCGGCCTTCAGGGACTCCAGGTTCCTGGAATCCCGGGCCACCTGCTGGGGTCCGGAAATCGACACCGGGGGGTTGAACAGTCGGTCCACCGACATGTGGTCCGCCTTCCCGTCCTAGAGGATGACCAACTCGGCCTGGAGGGCCCCTGCGGCCTTCAGTGCCTGCACGATGGCAATGATGTCCCGGGGCGTCGCGCCCAGGGCGTTCAGCGCCCGGACAACGCCGTCGAGCGTGGTGCCTTCTTCGAAGGCAATCAGCTTGCTGTCCCCTTCTTCGACGTCGACGTCCTCTCGCGGCACGACGGTCGTTTCGCCGCCGCGGGACAAAGGCGCCGGCTGGGACACGTCGTACCTCGTTCGGATGCGCACCGACAGGTTGCCGTGGGCCACCGCCGCCGGCCCGAGCCTCACGTGCGCGCCGATGACGACCGTGCCCGTCCGTTCGTTGATGGCAACCCTGGCCGTCACATCCATGTCGACGGGCAGCGGTTCGAGCCGCGCCATGAGGTCCGTGACCTGGTCCTTGTAGGCGTCGGGGATCTTGACCAGCACGCTCGCGGCGTCGGCCGCCCGGGCGGAATTCGCGCCCAGGTCCGCATTGATCGCGTCGGCGACCCGGCGGGCACTGACGAAGTCCGGCTCGTGCAGGGCCAGGGTGATCTCGGCCGCGGGCGGGAGCTGGACGCGCGATGCGACCTGGACGATTCCCCCGCCTGGCACGCGGCCGGCGGTCAGGTGGTTCACCTGGACGCTGTTGCCACCCTTGCCGCCGCCGAATCCGCCAATCGAGAGCGGCCCCTGCGCGAGCACGTGGACCGCCCCGTCCGGCCCGCGCAGCGGTGTCGCCAGCAGGGTCCCGCCCTGCAGGCTGCGGGCATCGCCGACCGATGACACGGTGATGTCGATGCGCACGCCCGTCCGCATGAAGGCCGGCAATTCCGCCGTCACGAGGACGGCGGCCACGTTTTCGATCTTGATTTGTCCGCCGGGCACGACGACACCGAACCGCTCCAGCATGTTGGCCAGCGTTTGCGCGGAGAACAGCGTCTGGCGGCGGTCACCCGTCTTGTTGAGCCCGACGACGAGGCCGTAACCAATCAGGGGAGTGGCCTGCACGCCCTGGAGGCTCGCCACGTCCTTGATGCGCACGGACGCGGGCGCCGCCGAGGGGACGGCGGACGTTCCCGCGAGCAGGGCGATGACCAGTCCAATCGTGATGCAGCGTCGTGTCATGACCGTGTCCCGTCAGAAGAGCTTGTTGAGGATGCGCACGAGCCACCCGGGCCGCAGGTTGTCCTTGATGAGGCCCTGACCGAAGTACCGGATCCGCAACTGGCCGACGCGCGGGGACAGCACGATGTTGTCGGGTGAGAGGTCCGCCGGGCGCACGACACCGGTCAGGACCACGACCTGTCGGTCGCCGTTGATGTCCACTTCGCGCACGCCCTCGAGCACCAGGTCACCGTTGGGCAACACCTCGGTCACGCGTGCCGTGATCATGGCCGTCAGGCTGCCGCGGCGGTTCGTGGTGCCGCTGCCCTTGAACTCGGTGCTGGAGCCGGCATCGAACAACGCGGTCGGATCGATGATGTCCGGCACCTTCGATTCGAGGCCGAACAGCTTGGTGATCCCGGCCGATCCCTTGCCGTCCTTGCCCATGGCTGTGTCGGCAGCACCTTCGGCCACCATGTTCTCGATCACCTGGATCGTGACGAGGTCGTTGACGTCCCTGGCGCGGCGATCGGTCCCCAGATTCACCATCCACCGGATCGACGCGGTGTCGTCCTTCGCCATGGTCCGGGCGGCCTGGAGGTACTTGGGGTAGAGCACGTCGTAGGCGTTGTTCTTCGGCAGCTTCTCGTCCTTCGCGTCCTTGCCCGACTGGGCGGACACGGGCGCGACCGCCAGGATGATGGCGGCGGCGGCGACGAACGTCACGAGCGACTTACGGTGCATGAATGACCTCGACCTCTCCCGGGCCCGTGACGCGCCCGAACATCTGGCGCCGGCTCTCGGGGTTGATCAACCGAATCCGGTCGTGGCGGCCGCCGCTCTGCTGGGCCACCGCCTGCCCCCTCGCCTCCACGGACCCCATCCGCACGATGGTCCGGACGGTGTCTCCGCTCCTGACGAGCGGCTGAGCCCGCACGAGAGACGGGGTGATCACCTCGCCGGCCGCCAGGTCGCGCACGGCGCGTCCCCCGACGACATCCGGCCGGGCCGGCAGCGCCGCGAGGGGCGCCGGACCCGTCTCCGAGACGATCACTGCAAGATCCGTGTCGTCCAGGATGGCACCTCGACGGACCGGGCCGGCCGTCCGCACGTGCGCGACGGCCGCGTAGACGACGGCCACGGCTCCGCCGACCCGGCGGAGTCCGGGGCGGCCGTCCGTGTAAGGAGCCATGAGGGAGAACCTGATGGGACGTTCGAGGCGGGAGCCGGCTTCGGGCACGGCCGCCAGGTTCGCGTGAGCGGCCGCGGCGGCCAGGTCGCAGCGGACATTCTCGAGCCTCACCGCCGCAGACGCGCCCATTCTGGCCTGAATGGCCCGGATGAGCGCGTGGCGGACGGCGGCGTCCGGCGCCTCGGCGATCGTCTGCGCGACGGCCGCGCCGCAGACGAGCCAGGCGGCCAGGAGGCTAACGAGACAGGTTATTGACCTGCTGGAGCATCTCATCGGCGGCCTTCACGACCTTGGAATTCGCTTCGTAGGCTCGCTGCCCGAGGATCATGTTCACCATCTCTTCGACCACGCTGACGTTCGACTCCTCGACGAACCCCTGGGCGAGGGTGCCGACACCGTCGGTACCCGGGACGCCGGTTGTCGGTTCGCCGGACGCGGAGGTGGCCCGGAAGAGGTTCCCGCCGATTCCTTCCAGTCCGGCCGGGTTCTGGAACGACGCCAGTTCGATCGTCCCGACCTGGCTGGGTGCGGACTGACCGGCCTGGGCGGCCGACACGATGCCGTCGCGCGAGATCGTCACGGAGGTCGCGTTGGACGGCAGGGTGATCTGGGGTTCGAGCGGATAGCCGTCGGCCGTGACGATCGCGCCTTCGGCATTGAGGTGCAGCGACCCGGCCCTGGTGTAGCCGACGGTGCCATCCGGGCGCGACACCTGGAAGAACCCGCGTCCTTCGATGGCCAGGTCGAACGGGTTGTTGGTGGACCGAAGGTTGCCGGTGCCGAAGTCCCGGGCCGTGGCCACGGGCCGCGTGCCCAGGCCGATTTCGAGGCCGATGGGCGCATCGCCGCTGGTCGAGGTCGGGCTGCCGGCCGCCTTGGTCTGCTGGTAGACGAGGTCCTCGAACTCCATCCGGCTCTTCTTGAACCCGGTGGTGTTCACGTTGGCGAGGTTGTTGGCGATGTTGTCGATGTTCGACTGCTGGGCCGCCATGCCGCTGGCTGCGGTGTAGAGGGCTCGGATCATGATACGTACTCCTCGCGCGCCTGGGCGGCAGGGCCGCCAGGCTCGCCGTTACCGGCGGCCCAGTTCTGCGATGGCGCGCCCGTCGATTTCGTTGAGCAGCGTGGACAACCCGCGTTGCAGCGCTTCGAAACTCCTGGACACCTCCGCCAGCTGACTCATGCACTCGGGCAGCGACACGTTCGACTGCTCGAGCGTGCCCGTCCGCACGATCGCGGAGGTCGCGGGCGTGGCGTTCATGCCGGCGGCGGCCCGGAACCGGACGCCGTCTTCCCTGGCAAGTCTCGAGGGATCGGCAAAAGTCACGAGGCGGGTGCGGCCCGCGGAGACGCCGGCCACGGAAATCGTCCCGTCCGTGCTGACTTCGACCGGGCCCGCCGGGAGCTTGATCGGGCCGTCTTCCCCGAGCACGGCGTTGCCGTCGTGGGTGGTGAGCGTCCCGTCCGTGGCGCGGCTGAAGTGGCCGTTGCGCGTGTAGCGCACGCCGTTGGCGGTCTGGATGGTGAAGAACCCTTCGCCTTCGATCGCCAGGTCCAGGTCGCGCCCCGTGGGCGCCGACGCGCCGGCCCTGAAGTTCGGGATCGCCGGGGCGGAGACGACGTCGACCGCGGAGTCGAGCATCGTGGAGAACGACGGCCGCTCGACGGCCGCGTTGGTATTGCGCTCGGACTTGTAGCCGGTCGTCCCGACGTTCGCGATGTCGGCCGCCAGTCGATCGAGACGGTCGGTCCGCGACTGCAGACCGCTCAGCGCCGCATAGATTCCGCCCGCCATCAGTACCCTCCCTGCATTTCCGGCATCGCCATCAGCACGTCGGCGACCGCACCCTGGCCATCGAGCCGGACCCACACGTACGGGTCGCAGCGCTCCTGCACCATGCGCACCACCCGACGCCGCTTGGCGAACTGGGCGACCCTGGCCGGTCCGGACTTCCGGTCACCAACGAATCCCAACACCGACGCAGGCGTCTGTTTCGCCGACCCGTACAGCTCCACGAGCTGCGGCATCAGGTCATCGTTGACGAGCAGCGGTTCCACCGCCCACTCGGTCAGCCGGGTCAACGCCCGGACGGCCAGGCCCGGCACCGGGGCGGCGCACGCCACCTGCATTTCGCGGCGACCGGCGTCGGCGGCGATCGGCACGATCCCGAGCGTCCGGACGACATCGTCGGGCAGCGCGCCCGGCCGGTGCGCAACCGCCCGGGGATTGACCGACGAGAGATACCGGACGCCGGCCTGCGTCGCCAGCGCCCGGAGCACGTCTTCGGGCTTGACCAGCCCCACCGTCTGCAGCGCACGTCCGATCGGGACTCCGGCGAGGTCGCTGTCGGAAAGGACGGCGTCGATGGCCTCGCGCGTGAGTCCCACCTGGCTCATCAGCAGCGAACCGAGCCGCATGGCCCGCCAGCCCTGGACGTAGGCGGGTTCCACCGGCGGGAGACCCTGGATTCGCGCCCGGACCGTCGTCTCGACACACGCCATGGAGCAGTACCACTGCCCGTCGAGGTGGATGCCGATCCGGGCATGGTCGACCAGCAAGCGCGGCCGGCGCCGACCGCAGCGGTTACAGGCGCACTGCCGCAACACGGGCCTCTCCGGCAGGAGTGGAGCCGGCGGACGCCTTCGACTTGGCGAGGTGCGCGCGAAGGCGGACCTCGCCTTCGGAAATGCCTTCGCGGACGGCGATCTCGGGAACGTTCTTCCCGCGCCGCGTGGCGTTGACGATCCGTCGAGTGGTGTTCTTCGTCGCAGTCCTCGCGGGCGGAGCCGCCGCCGCTCTGGCGCGTTCGGCGGCACTCAACATCGAGAAGCCGGCTTCGGTCGTATCCACGAGGAGTTCGAGGCCCTGCAGGGTGCGCGTCAGGCGTTCGTCGAACCCCTTCAGGAGGCCCATCATCCGGACCAGCCGCCACAGCAGCCAGGTCTGGGCCACGGTGACAACAATCAAGGCGGCAATCACGTACTGCACGGTATCCCTCTCGCGGCTGACCGTCAGGCGCGTTACCCGGCCATCGACCGGATTCGGTCCGTCGGGCTGACGACTTCCGTAACCCGGATGCCGTAGTTCCCGCCCACGACGACGACCTCACCTCGCGCAATCACGGTGTTGTTGACCATCATGTCGACCGGGTCGTCAGGTGACCGCTCGAGGTCGAGGGTCGTGCCCGGTCCCACTTTGGTCAATGCCTGCAAGGTCATTGCCGTCTCGCCGAAACGGACCCAGAGGGGGAGTTCGATGTCGAGAATGAGCTCCAGATTGCTCGGAGCAGCCGATCCGGACGCCGGCGCCACCCGCGGAGCGGCGTGAGGCGGTTCCGCAGGTGTCGGCGTACCGGACGCGGCTGTCGCCGTAGCCGACGTCACCTCGGCGAGGTGGTGCCACACGGCCAGCTGGAGCGTCAGGTCGCCAAGGCCGAGCGTCAGCCAGTCGGCGCCGCCTTCGGCAGAGGACACTGAGGTCAACGGGCCCGAGACCCCGAGTTTGAGCTCGGGTCCGAACTTCACGGTGACGGCGCTCGCCACCTGCTGCGCCATCTCCTGGAAACTGTCCACGACAACGTCGTCGCCCGGCGGTTCCTCGAACCCCATGACGAGCGACGCCAGGCGGCCGGCGTCCTGCGTGGCGACGCCCAGCGTGAGCGTGCCCTCGAAGCGTCCGGTCGCGAGGAACGACATCGCCCAGAGGGCGGAGAGACTCTCTTCCGCGGACTCGATCCGGGGATCTCCGCCGGTCATGGCGGAGGCCACGGACGAGAACTCTTCGATGACGGCGCGTACCAGGTCTCGCTCAGTCACGTCACGCCCCCTGCGTTTGGCGGAGCCGTCTGGCGGTTGTCGCCGCCCCGGGGCCTTCCGACACGGCGACAGCCACCCGGCTTCCGTGCCGGACGAGCCGTCCCGCGTACTTGGTCGTGCCGCCGACCCTGACCTTCACCGGGTGCGTCGCGGGCCGGCCGAGCGACAGCACGTCGCCGGGCTTCAGCTGGACCACCTCGCGGCCCGTCATCGACACTTCGAGCAACGCGGTCACGGGCACCTTGACGCGGCTCAACGAATTGAGGAGCGCCGCCCGCTGGATACTCGACGGTTCGCGTCGCGACCGGTACCAGCCCTGGCTGAACACGTCGCCAAACGCTTCGATCGTGGCCGCCGGGAGGCAGAAGTTGAGCATGCCCCGGGCTTCGCCAATTCGGACGTCGAACACCAGCAGCAGCACGGTTTCGTTGGGTGCGGCGACCTGCAGCATCTGCGGCCGCGTCTCGCGGCCGGAAATCCGGAACTGCACTTCGTGGATCGATTTCCAGGTATCGGAGAGGTTCTCGAGGACGAGCTTGATGATGCCGTCGACGACGTTCTGCTCGATCTCGGTCAGCGCCCGCGACAACTGCACGCCCTTGCCGGTGCCGCCGAGGATACGGTCGATCATGGTGAACGCCAGCGTCGGGTTCAGTTCCAGGGCGCCGACGCCGTCGACGGGCGACAGCGCGAGGGCGTAGAACGCCGTCGGATCGGGCAGCGACATCAGGAATTCGGCGTAGGTCAGCTGCTCGACCGACACGATCGAGATGTCCGTGACGGTGCGGAGGTAGGCGGAAAGCGACGCGGACACGTTGCGGGCGAAACGGTCGTGGAGGAGGTGCAGCGCGCGAAGCTGTTCCTTCGACACGCGGTCCGGGCGCCGGAAGTCGTACGTCACCGAACTCAGCGCGGGCATGGCCTGCACCGCCGGCGTCGCTTCCTTCCGCAGCTCGGTGGCCGACCCCAGCAGCAGGTCGATCTCTTCCTGGGTGAGGATCTTGCCCATCAGCTTGCCTTGGCCAGCGGGAGCGACTCCTTGAGGGTCGCGCGCAGGCGGGACAGGGCCAGCGAGCGGAGCTGGGACACCCGGGATTCACACACGCCGAGGACCTCGCCAATCTCGGCCATCGTCATTTCTTCTTCGTAGTAGAGCGCGAGCACCTGGCGTTCGCGTTCGGGCAGGCGGCGGATGGCAGACGCCAGCAGGCCTTTCAGTTCCCGCCGTTCCAGCCGGACTTCCGGTCCCGCGTCCGGGTCGATGCACACGTCGAGCAGCGGCTGGCGATCCGGGCCGGAGTCGTCCAGGGGACGCACCATGGCCACTTCGAGCGACCGCAGTTGCTCCATCGCGTGATCGAACTGGGCTTCGGTCATCTCGAGGGCCGTCGCCAGTTCCTGCTCGGTCGGCTCGCGGCCGATCTGCGACCTCAGCTGCGCGAGCGTGGAATCCACGTGGCGCCGGAGCTTGCGCAGGGACCGCGGAGCCCAGTCGAGATCGCGGAGCGCGTCGAGCATGGCGCCCTGCACACGCCGGCGAGCGAAGGCGTCGAACGGCACGCCTGTGGAGGGGCGGTAACGTCCTGCCGCTTCGACGAGTCCCAGCACGCCGATGCTGACGAGATCCGCCACTTCCACCTGGGACGGAAGGCGGCGGGCCAGCCGTTGCGCGAGGGCCTTCACGAGGCCGACGTGGGCGACGACGAGTTTGTCGCGTTCCGGCAGGCCGGTGTCCGGGGTGTTCATGCGCATTGCGCGACCTCCGTGGGCTCCGCCGGCGCTGAAGGCCGGGCGGTCAGGACTCTCATGCCGGGCCCTCCCTGGCTCATTCCGGACAGGCGGCAGGCGAGAGACCGGAAACAGCGGCTCGACGCCGCCTGCGGCACGTGGTCCACGACGGGCCGCTGGACCAGCACCGCCTCCCGCAGCGCGGGGTCGTGGGCGATGTGGCCGAAATACTGGAGCCGGCGATGCAGGAATCGCGTGGCGGCGATATCGAGCTGCGTGTGCACCATCTGCGCGTCGTCGCTGTCGCGGGCATCGTTGACGAGCAGGCCAATCTGCAGCCGCGGATCGGCGCGCGTCAGGAGTTTCACCATCGCGTAGGCGTCGACGACGGCGGTCGGGTCGACGGACGTGACGACGAGCGCGAGTTCGGTGCCCCGCACCATCTCAATGACGTTGTCGGAGATGCCCGACGCGGTGTCGATGAGGAGGAAGTCGAATTCGGCGCACAACACTTCGACGGCGTGGGACAGCCGCTGCCGCTGGCGCGTCGTCATCTGCGCCAGATCGCGCAGGCCCGAACTCGCCGGGATGATCTGAATCCCGAGCGGCCCCGTCACCATGACGTCCGTCACCGACTTCTCGCCGGCGAGTACGTGACCGATGTGGAACTGCGGGGCCAGGCCGAGCAGCACGTCGACGTTACCGAGGCCGAAGTCCGCGTCGAGCACGACGACCCGGTGGTGCAGGCGCGCGAGCGCGACCGCCAGGTTGACCACGACGTTGGTCTTGCCGACTCCGCCTTTGCCGCTCGTCACGGCAATCGAGACGGGCTGACGGGTCGACTGGGTGGCATTCGCGCTCATGCGGGCCTCGCTACCAGGCGTGAGGGCTCGCCGAGCACCAGCTCTGCGAGCATCGCCCCGGTCGCCCGCCCCAGGTCCTCCGGCACACGCTGGCCGCTTCCCAGGTACGACACGGGCAGTTGCTGGGACCGCAGCACGCCGACCATGGGCGTGAGAGTCTCGGCTTCATCGAGGCGGGACAAGGCAAGTCGATGCGGCTCCGCGCATCGGTACTGTTGGATGACCCGAGACACGTCGGAGGCCCCGGCGGCCGCCGACACGACGAGGTGCGTGCGTACGTCCTTGCGTGACCGCAGGAGCGAGAACAACTCCTGCGACGCCGGGTCGCTCGTCGATCGCCCGGCCGTGTCGACCAGCACGGGACCGCGGACCTCGTCGAGCACGCGGCCGAGTTCATCGGCCGAACGGGCGACGCGAAACGGGGCCCCGACGATTTCGGCATACAGCCGGAGCTGTTCGACGGCACCGACACGGTAGCCGTCAGCCGAGACGAGCGTGAGGCGCCGGCCGCGTCGTGCGCGCTCCTGCGCCGCGATTTTTGCGATGGTGGTGGTTTTGCCGACGCCGGGAGGGCCAACGAAGACCTCCACCGGCTTGAAGGCTTCGGCGCCCGCCGCCAGCGGGTCCAGCCGCAGGCCGAGTGCCGCGCTGAGGTGGCCGATGGATGCACCACGGCGCCGGCCGCTGGGGATCGCCGCCGACACCTCGAGTGCCAGGCTGCGGTCGAGACCGGCGGCGCACAACCGGGCCACGATCTCGTCGTCCTGGCTCACGACGTGACGGCTGGCCTGTTCCGGTGGCCGCTTTTCCGACACCGGACGTTCCGTCGCGGCCACCAATTCGACCACCCGGGCGCCCAGCAATCCCCTCATGCCGCCGGCCGACACCATCTTGGTCGACAGGACGAGCGCGTCGGGACCGAGTTCGATCCGGGCCTGCGCCAGCAGTTCTCGCACGGAAGTTCCGCGGTAGGTCTTGAGATGCATGTCAGTCCAGCACCGCCACGGGGGCCACCTTCACGTAGTTGGGAACCTCGGGATGCGACAGCACCCCGATGTGCGGCAGGACCCTGGAGAACAATCGCCACAGGTGAGGCCGCAGTCCTGCGGAACACAGAAGCACGGGTTGTGCCATCGCGGACTCGATGGCCCGGCCGATCTTGCCGGCCAGATTCTGGGCCTCCTTGGGGTCCAGGGCGAGGACCGGGCCCTGGTCGGTCCGGACGAGCGCAGCCATCAGCCGCTCTTCCAGCGACGGGGCCAGGCTGATCGCCGGCAGTTCGCCGCGCTCGTTCTGGTACTGGCGGCAGATGGCCCTGCCGAGTGCCTGCCGGGCCGCCTCGGTCAACGGATCGATTTCCTTGGTCAGGAGGGCCACGTCGGCCAGGGTCTCGACGATCGTCGCCAGGTCCTTCACCGGCACCCGTTCGCGCAACAGCTGCCGGAGGACCCGCTGGAGGTCTCCCAGGCTCAGGATCTTCGGAATTGCGTCTTCCACCAGCTTCGGAGACGACATGCCGAGGCGATCGACCATGTCCTTGACCTGCTGACGGCCGAGCAGGTCGGGCAGGAACGTCCGGATCGTCTCCGACACGTGGGTCGACAGCGCGGTGGTCGCATCGACGACGGTGTAGCCGGCCGCCGACGCGCGGTCACGGTGTTCCGGCATGATCCACCAGGCCGGCAGGCCAAAGGCGGGCTCCCGGGTCTGGATCCCTTCGATCGGTGCCGAGGCGGTGCCCGGATTGATGGCGAGCATCCGGTCGGCGTAGAGCTCGGCTTTCGCCACCTCCACGCCCTTGATCAGGATGGCGTAGCCCCGGGGCGGGAGCTGCAGGTTGTCGGCGACGTGGACGGGCGGCACCACGACGCCGGTGTCGCCGGCAATCTGCCGGCGGATGCCCCGCACGCGCGACAGGAGGGTCCCGCCCTGCTGTTCGTCGACCAGCGACACCAGCGCGTAGCCGATCTCGACGCTGATGGGGTCCACCGAGACCGCGGCCTCGATCGGCTCGGAGGGCGCAGGCGCGGCGTCTTCGACCTTCGCCGGCGCGGCTTTTGCCTGGCTGTTCAGGTACGCCGCGGTGCCCATCGCCGCGGCGACCAGGAAGAAGGCCGTCTTCGGCAGTCCTGGAATCAGGGCGAGGGCCACGAGAGCCCCCGCCGCGATCGCCATGGGCCGCACGCCCTGCAGCAACTGGCCGGCCACTTCTTCGCCGAGGTCCGACTCGGTCGCTGCCCGCGTGGTCACGAGGGCGCCGGCCATCGACACGACCAGGGCGGGGATCGCGGTCACGAGGCCTTCACCGACGGTCAGGATGGTGAAGGTTTCGGCGGCGGTTGCGAGGTCCAGCCCCTGCTGCAGGACCCCGATGAGGAGGCCCGCCACGATGTTGATACCGGTGATGAGCAGGGCCGCCACGGCGTCGCGCTGAGTGAACCGGATCGCGCCGTCCATCGACCCGTAGAAGTCCGCTTCCTGCCGGATCTGCTCGCGCCGCTGCTTGGCTTCGCGTTCGTCGATCGTGCCGGCGTTCAGGTCGGCATCGATGGCCATCTGCCGGCCGGGCAACGCGTCCAACGTGAACCGGGCCGTGACTTCGGAAATGCGGACCGCGCCGTGGTTGATCACGACGAACTGAATGGCCAGCAGGACGAGGAACACGACGATGCCGACGACGAAGTTGGCACCGACGACGAACTGGCCGAAGGCCATGATGACCTGGCCGGCCGCGTCCACGCCTTCGGCGCCGTGCAGGAGGATCAGACGGGTGCCGGCCACATTCAGCGACAACCGCAGCAAGGTCAACAGCAGGAGGATCGACGGAAACGCCGAGAATTCGGTGGCACGGCGGATGTAGACCGCCGTCAGCAGCAGGACGACCGAGAGGCCGATGTCCACCGACAGCAGGATGTCCAGCATGAACGGCGGCAGCGGCACCACCATGAGGCCGACCGCGGCCAGGATGGCCCCTGGCCCCACCAACTGGCTGGCGCGGCGGAACTGGAACGCGACGGTGGATCGTTCGGACATGTCGAGCCTCTCGAATGCCGGCTACAGCACCAGCTGACGCAGTCTGATGAGGTACGCCAGCACTTCGGCCACCGCCTCGAACAGCGCGGCCGGAATGATGTCGCCAATCTCGGCGTGTTTGTGCAGCGCCCGCGCGAGCGGGGGGTTCTCGACGATGGGCACGCCGTGTTCGCGCGCGATCTCCCGGATCCGGAGCGCGACGAACCCACGGCCCTTCGCCACGACCCGTGGCGCCGGCATCTCGGCGCGGTGGTACTCGAGCGCGACGGCGTAGTGGGTCGGGTTGGTGATGACGACCGTGGCCTTGGGCACCGCGGCGAGCATGCGCTTGCGCACCAGGTCACGCTGGATGCGCCGCACGCGGCTCTTGACCTCGGGATTCCCTTCCTGCAGCCGGTGTTCGTCCCTGACTTCCTGCTTGGTCATGCGCTGCGACCGCATGAACTGCCACCGCCGCACCGCATAGTCGACCCCCGCGAGGACCACGAGGGCGATGGCCGACTTGCGCAACACGCTCAGGACCCCGTTCCAGCCGATCGCCGCGGAAGGCACGGCCGGGACACCCGCCAGGCCGAGGCTCTGTTCGAGCGTGGCCCGCACCGCCTGCCAGCCGATCACCGACAGCACGGCCGCGCCGACCATGGCCTTGAGGAGTTCGATGCCGCTCTGGGACGGCGCGAGCCGCTTGAATCCCTGCATCGGGCTGAGGCGCGAGAGGTCGGGCTTGAGCGCCTCGGTCGCGAACACGAACCCGCCTTGCGCCGTCTGGAGCCCGACCACGGTCACCACCGTCGCCAGGGCCACCGGCCCCGACACCTGGATCACGGTCCACACGCCCGAGATGACGAGCGTGGTGACTTCCTTGGGCCCGAGCGCCATCAGCGGATGGAGGCCCATCCGCCAGAAAGACTGCTTGATGACGCCCACGAGCGTCAGGGTCATCCGCTCGCTCGTCCACGCGAGCACGACCACGGCCGCCAGCAGCGCCATCGCCTGCCCGAGGTCGCGGCTCCGCGGGAGTTGCCCCTTTTCGCGGGCGTCCTGCAGTCGTTTCGAAGTCGGCTTCTCGGTGCGGTCGCTGCTCATGGCTCCGCCTCAGCGGGGGCTCCAGGCGAGCCGGGACGCCGCTTCGAAGGCGGCCGGGGCGTACCGCACGACGGCCGAAGGCGCCGCCTGGATGACCAC
Organism: uncultured Vicinamibacterales bacterium; assembly: GCA_964547975.1. Taxonomy (GTDB): domain Bacteria; phylum Acidobacteriota; class Vicinamibacteria; order Vicinamibacterales; family JAKQTR01; genus CAYJPV01. The sequence continues at coordinate 22,361 of CAZJRM010000006.1, forward strand.
GGCCAGCGCGAGCAGGCCGACGCCCAGGCGGATGGGGAACCCGATCACCATCAGGTTGAGCGCCGGGGCCACGCGCGAGACCAGCCCGAGCACGATCTCCACGAGCAGCAGGACGATGACGAGCGGCATCGCGAGCTGGACGCCCAGCGTGAAGACCACGCCCAGCAAACGGGCTGCGGCGGGCACCGTCGACGGCGCGACGTGCCACATGCCCACCGGCAGCGCCTCGTAGGAGTTCACCAGCACGCGGAGCATCGTGTGGTGGCCGTTCACCCCGAGGAACGTCAGCATGGCCAGGCTGCCATACAGCATCGACAGGACGTTGTTGCGCGCGCCGGTCATCGGGTCGACGATCGCGGCGTACGAAATCCCGATCTGGAAGCCGGCCAGGTGGCCCGCCAGTTCGGCCCCCGCCACGAGCGCCCGCAGGCTCAGCGACAGGGCGAGCCCGACGACGGCTTCGCCGGCCACGATGACCGCCACGGCCACCGGCGACGACGGCGGCGTGACGGGAACCGACGGGACGAGCAGCACCCCGAGGATCAGCGTCAGCGCCAGGCGGACCGGCGTCGGCACGAACGTTCCGCCGAAGACCGGCGTCGCCACGACGAGCACACCGGGCCTCACGAGGAGGATCCCGATCGCCGCCAGCGCCAGCGGATCGTTCATCGCACGAACTCGGGCAGCCTGATCAGCAGCTGCCGGGAGAAACTGGCCACGACCCGCAGCATCCACGGGAAGGTGAGCGCGAACACCGCGAAGATGGCCAGGGCGCGCGGAATGAACGCCAGGATGCTGTCGTGAATCGACGTGACGGTCTGCACGAGGCTCACCAGGACGCCGGCAATCAGGCCCGCCAGCAGCATGGGCAGCGACACGATCAGCGCGACCTCGATAGCCTGACGGGTGACACCGACGACAATCGCTTCCGGCACGGCAACGCTCCTACGAGAAACTGCGGACCAGGGAACTGACGACGAGCGTCCAGCCGTCGACCGTGACGAACAGCAGCAGCTTGAAGGGCAGCGAGATCATCGCCGGCGGCAGTTGCATCATGCCCATCGACAGCAGGGTCGTCGACACAATCAGGTCGATGAGCAGGAACGGCACGAACACGAAGAACCCCATCTGGAACCCGGTCTTGATCTCCGAGGTGATATAGGCGGGAATCACCACCCGCATCGGGAGGTCCGACGGGTTCTTCGGGCGCGGCGCCTTGCTGAGTTCGACGAACAGCGCGAGGTCGGTCTCCCGCGTCTGCTTCAGCATGAACGTGCGCATCGGACCCATCGCGCGGTTGACGCCTTCGGTGGCGCCAATCTGGCCCGCCACCACCGGCTGCACCGCCACGTCGTTGATCGTCGTCGCCACGGGTCCCATGATGAACATGGTCAGGAACAGCGCGAGCCCCACGAGGATCTGGTTCGACGGGACTTCCTGCGTGCCGAGGGCCTGGCGCAGGAAGTGGAACACGATCACGATCCGCGTGAAGGACGTCATCGTCACCAGGATCGCGGGGAGGAACGTCAGGAGCGTCAGGAGGACGATGACTTCGATCGGCGCCGACAACGTCCCCACGCCATTGATGTTGACGTCGACCTTCGGCGGCTGCTGGGCAGCGGCCGGCGCGGCAAGCACGAGGAGCAAGGCGAGCACGACGCCCGCGCGGACACGGGGGGTCATCGCGGGGTCACCGGTCCCGACCCGGCCGCGCGATCGAGCGCCTGATCGAACGCCGCCTTGGTGGAACCCAGCTCGGCCAGTACCGACACCTGCGCGGGCGTGAGCCCGAGCAACAGCCGGCGCCCCTCCACGTTGAGGATCATCACCGACCGGCGATCACCGAGCGACAGCGCGGTCTCGACCGACAACGCGCGCGATCCCCGCTGTCCGGGGATCGTGAGCACCCCGCGCCGCAGCAGCACGGCCAGGACGCCGAGCAGCGCGAGGACCGCGCAGGTGCCAATCACCGCCCGCACGAACCCGCCATCGAACGCCGACGGCAACGGATCGGTCTGGGCCAGCCAGGTCAGGACCATCACACGTCCACCTCTTCGGTCTGCACGACGGCAATGTCCGTCAGCCGGATGGACGTGCTGTCGTCGACGATGGCCACTTCACCGCGGGCGACCGTCTCTCCGTTGACGACGACATCGAGATCCTGGCCGACCGACTGGGCGAGGCGCACGATGCTCTGGGGCCGGAGCGCCAGGCAGTCGCCGACCGAGATGACGCCTGACCCGAGGCGCACGGTCACCGGCAACGTGACGTCCATCAGGCCGGGAAACGGCGAATCGGCCGCGCCGGCCGGTGACGGGAGGACCGCCGCCGCGGCCACGACAGCGGTCGGGCTAGTACTGGACGACGAAGTCGGAGAAGAGGACATCGCGCACCTCGAGTTCCAGGCCGAGCGACTCGATCCGCTCCTTGATGGCCTTCTTCAGCTCGGTCTTGCCTTCCGGCGTGGACACGTGTTCCGCGGACTGCGTGGCCAGCACTTCGAGCACGGCCGAACGAATCTGCGTGCGGACAACGGGCTTGGCCTCGAGGGCCTTCGCGACTTCTTCGTTCTCGACCAGCAGGCTCAGGGTCGTCCGCAGGTACGCCTGACCGCTTTCGTCGGCGAGGTTCACGAGGAACGGTTCGAACGGCACCATGCCCGGTTCGCCCTCGGGTTCCTTGGCCTTGGCGTGGGAGTCCTTCGCCGCACCGGCGCCTGCGGCGTCTTCGGCGGGCTTGTGCATGAAGAACTTCCAGTACGCCGCCCCGCCGCCGCCGGCGACGACCAGCAGGGCAACGATAATGATGATGAGCTTCTTCGACCCGCCGCCCTTCTTCGCGGGCTTGTCGTTCTTGCCGGGAAGCGGTGCGGCGTCTTTGTCTTGTGACATCGTGCGGTCCCATCCTGGGGCGCGCGAATCTGCGCGTCACAGGAGGCACAGCAAGGAGAATGCCGCCGAACGATGGCCGCAAGCCTATGAATAGACAGGACTTCCGAAATGGAAGGCGCGCCGGTCCGGCCGTCACGCCAACAGGGTGACGGCCAGCCGACACATCACGAGCGGGTCTGGAATGCGGGCAACTTCGCTAGAGCAGCGCCTCGAAGCGCCCTGCGGGCACGTTCCGTCTGGCCTGGGGCTGGCGTCGTTCCTCGGGCGTGGAGTGCTGCTGCCGGCTCGACTCGCCGTCGGCATCGATGACCAGGCGGTCCAACGACAGGCCAATGTCTTCGAGCGCGCGCCGGAGTTCGCCCTGGTGTTCTTCGACCCAGGTTCGGACGGCGGCAGAGTCACTCTGGAGCACGGCGGTCACCATCGATCCCTGCACCTTCAGCGACACGCTGAGTTCACCGAGGTACTCGGGTTTCAGCTGGAGACGCGCTTCCCCGGCGCCCTGGCTCCACTGCAGCCTGAGCGACTTGACGATGGCGTGCGGCAGGGGCTCGCCGTCGACCGTCGGATTCGTGGCGTCTTCGGCCTGTCCGGCGACAGGCGCTGTTGCCAGGGCCCGCGCCAGCGGGTCCGAAGCCGCCGATCCCGGCACCGCGGCATAGGCCGCGACCGCCGTCGCCGCCACGTGTTTCACCGATCCGCGTTCGGCGGGCGCGTCTTCGTCTCTGGAACGTCTTCGGCTCCCGGCGTCCTCGTGGGCCGATCCCGCGGCCACCCTGGCGAGTGCGTCGGTGTCCACAGCTGTCTCGGCAACGACGGCGTCACCCTCCGGGAACGCCAGGATCGTGTCGTCGTCGGTGACGGCGGCCTGGACGGCCGAGGCGACGGCGGCCAGATCGGCACGGTCGGCGCGAGTCGTGACGGGAACCCCGTTCTGCTGAATGTTCGGCGCGGCGAACTCGGCCCCGGGCGCGATGACCCCCGCGGACCCGCCAGGCACTGCCGCCAGCGATGGCACGGCGATCTTCGGTGTGGCAGGGGCGCGGCGCTCGCCACCGGTCTCGGCCCCGGACCTGACGGCGACATGTTCGAGGGCGCGGCCGTCCCACGACACGAGGACGTCCGCGCCTCGAGCCCCGGAATCGACGGCGACAGCCGCCGCCTCGGGGACCTGATGGCTGCCTGGAAGGTCGGCGCGAGTATTGGCGGCCAGTCGGCCGGAATCGTCGGCGGCAGACCATGTCTTCCTGGTCTGTGTCGGAAGAGTTGCCGGCTGGCCGGACGTCCTGGCACGGAACCAGGTTGCCATTCCCTTGGCTTCAGGCTGCGGCGCGGCAAGTGTCGGGTTTCCGTCATCGCCATCGGCGGGGGCGACGAGGGTCGCCGAGTCCTGGTTGAGACCGTCTTGTGTTCCGGCCTCGGCCGGGACGGGGACCGCATCGAAGACCGCGGTGGTCGGGGAGGGCCCCGGGGCAGTGATGGCGGTTGGAACCGCGAGGAATTCGATGTCCGACGCGGGCTCCGGGGCCGGTTCCGGAGGGGGTGGCGGAGGTTCGAACGGGGCAGGGCCCGGGGCCCCGAACAAGGCGATGAGGGCGGACGCCGCATCGACGGATGTCTTGTCACCTGTCAACGCGGCGTTCGTCGATTCTTCCAGGACAGCTCCGCCGCCCTGGAAGACGCGACCGGCCCCGGCCGCGGAGGAGGAGCGCGGGTCGCGGCTGCCTTCCGCGTTCTGCGATGCCGGCCCGGCATCGCCGAGTGCCGACGCGAGCGCCGCACCAAACGGCACCCCGCCGGGCGCAGCGCCACGGGAATCGTTCTGGGCCGGCGCGGCGGGCGCCGGAGCCGACATGGCTGGAACCAGGGAAACGTCCACGATCCGGATCCTGGAGTAAGGCGGCGCGCCTCATGGGCGCGCCGATGTCGTTACCGCTTCAGGTTCAACGTCTCGACGAGCAGTTCGTCGGATACCGTGATCGTCTTGGAGTTGGCCTGGTACCCGCGCTGGGCCAGGATCATCGACGTGAACTCCTGCGCAATGTCGACGTTCGACTGCTCGAGCGCGCTGCCGATGAGGGTGCCGCGGCCGCCGGTGCCGGCGAGCCCGACCTTCGGGAGGCCGGCCGACTCGGTCATCGTGTAGCGGTTCGACCCGAGCTTCATCAGGCCCTTGGGGTTGTTGAAGTTCGCCAGGGCGATGATGCCGACGGCCACCGTCTGACCGCCGCTGAACGACGCGAGGATCGTGCCGTCGGCGTTGACGCTAATCGCCTCGACCTTGCCGGAGGCGCTGCCATTCTGACTGATGGATGACGTCGAAGACGGCGCCGCGTACCCGGACAACGACGCCTTGCCCGTGGCGTCCACGAGGTCGAAGACGAGGGCCGACGCGGCGGCGCCGCTGGTCCACGCGGGCGTCGTCAGCGACATGTCCGTGATATTCGGCGCGGTGCCACCGCCGGTCGCCGGAGCAGTGGGCGTGAACGTGGCGAGATTGCCGAGGGAGTTGAAGGTCAGGGAGCCCTGCGCCAACACGTACGGCGTGCCCACGGTTCCGCCAACGACGTCGGCGCCGGGTGTGGTGAGCGTGAAGCCCCACGTGTTGGCCGCGGTCTTCGTGAAGTTGAAGGACACCACGTGTTCGGTGCCGAGCGAGTCGTAGATCTGGAGCGGCGACGTGAAGCTGTCGCCGACAGCGGCGGCGGCATTGAGGTTGGTCACGCTGCCAAACATCGAGGTCGCGATCGGCGCGCGCAGGACACCGGGCGGGACGGTGATGTCAGACGGCGTCAGCGCCGTGTCGATCCGGCCCGTTGCCGGGTTCGTCTGCGTCCATCCCAGCACGGTCTGGCCTTCGGGATTCACGAGGACGCCGTTCTGGTCGAAGCTGAAGTTGCCGGCGCGTGTGTAGGTGGTGCCCTGTTCGCCGTGCACCACGAAGAACCCCGACCCCTGGATGGCGCAGCTCGTGGGATCGCGTGACGATTCAATGGAGCCCTGCGAGAAGATCGGGGAGTTGGCGCCCATGGTGACGCCGAGACCAATCTGCATCGGGTTGATGCCACCGCCGCCGGCGGACTGGCTCAGCAGGTCCTGGAACGTGACGGCGCTGGCCTTGTACGCGATGGTGTTCACATTGGCCAGGTTGTTGCCGATGACGCTGAGCCAGGACGAAAAGGCGTTGAGGCCGGTGAGGGCCGCGGAAAACGAACCAACTGCCATGTGAGGTCTCCCCTACTTCGAAGTCGTGGTGCGAATCTCGGCGAACAGGTCGCGGAGTTCGCTGGTGGAGTCGGCGATGCTCGTGAGTTTCTCGAGCGAACTGAACGTCGCGAGCTGGGCGATGAACTCGGTGTCCGAGATAGGTTTGGTGGGGTCCTGGTGCTGCAACTGCGTGGTCAGCAGCTTCAGGAAGGCGTCCTGCCCCAGCGTCTTCTGAATGGCCGGCGTGGCCGACGTTGAACCGTTGCTGGAAGTCGTGCCATTCACCGCATCGATGCTCATTCGAGACCCTCCTGCGTGCCCTCCTGCGGCAGGGACCGCAGCACGGCAAGCCAGTCGATCGCTTTCTGTTCTTCGCGGGCCGCGGCCAGGTCGTAGGCGCGACGGGCGCGTTCTTTCAATCGCTCGAGCACGCGCAGGTCCACGTGCGCCCGCGTGGCACGCTCGTGGGCCGTCCTGGCCTCTTCGCGCCGGCGGTCGAGCTCATCCTGCCGGCGTTCCACATCCTGCTGCTGGATCGTGATCCAATTCCGGTACCACACGTGGGCGGTAGTGTCGGTGGCGGTGGCCTGGGCCTGCCGCGCCGCCTCGTGGGCGGCATCGACGCGCCCGTTCGCGTCGGCCAGCGCCGCCTCGGCCCGCGCCACGGTCGCGTTTGCGGCCGCCAATTCGCGGCGGGCGTCTTCATCTCTCTTCTGTCGGAGGTCGAGCGCCACCTGGGCGCGGAAGACGAACGGCCGCATGTTCAGACCAGCATGAGGTCGTGCACGGCGCCTTCGAAGTTGCACGGATCGTCGGCGGGCTGACGCAGGAAGGTCGCGATACTGTCACGCCGGGCCAGCGCTTCGTCGAGACGCGGATTGCTGCCGGGCACGTAGGCGCCAACGTTGATCAGATCCTCGGCGTTGCGCACGGTGGCCATCCAGTCGCGGATGCGGCCCGCCTTCAGCCGGTGATCGACGGTGGTCACGTCGGGCATCGTCCGGCTGACGCTCTGGAGAATGTCGATGGCCGGATAGTGGTTCGCGGCGGCGAGATCGCGCGACAGCACGACGTGCCCGTCGAGGATGGCGCGCACGGCGTCGGCCACCGGCTCGTTGTGATCGTCGCCTTCGACGAGCACGGTGTAGAACGCCGTGATGCCGCCGCGACCGCGCACGTTTCCCGCGCGTTCGAGCAACTGCGGCAGCAGCGCGAAGACCGACGGCGGGTAACCCTTGGCGGTGGGCGGCTCGCCGGCCGCGAGGCCGACCTCGCGCTGCGCCATGGCGAAACGGGTCACCGAGTCCATCATCAGCAGGACCTGCTTGCCCTGGTCCCGGAAGTACTCGGCCACCGCCGTGGCGGTGTACGCGGCCCGGAGGCGGAGGAGCGACGGGTTGTCGGACGTCGACGCGACGACGACCGCGCGGCGCATCCCCTCGGGGCCGAGATCGTGTTCGAGGAACGATCGCACTTCGCGCCCTCGTTCGCCAACCAGGCCGATGACGGTCACATCCGCCGCGGTGCCCCGCGCCATCATGCCGAGCAGCGTGCTCTTCCCGACGCCGCTGCCGCCGAAGAGCCCGATACGCTGTCCGCGACCGGCGGTCAGCAGACCGTCGATGGCGCGCACGCCGGATCCGATGGGCGTCACGATGGGATCCCGGTCGAGCGGGTTGAGCGGCGGCGGATGCAGCGGATAGTCCGCGGTGGCCGGGACGGGACCGAGCCCGTCGATCGGACGGCCGAGGCCGTCGATCACGCGGCCGAGCAGCGCATCGCCGACGGGCACCGTGGCCACCCCGCCGCGCGCGACGATGACGTCACCCGGCTGGATGCCGGCGGTCGGCCCGAGCGGCACGGTGAGGACGAGGCCGTCCTTGAATCCAACGACTTCCATCGGCAGCGGCGGCGCGCCGTCACGACGCAACTCGCAGACCTCGCCCAGCCGCGCGCGGGGACCCGCCGACTCGACCACGAGTCCGATCGTCCGTTTCACGCGTCCCGCGAGGGGCATCGACTCGGTCCGCCGGAGGAGTTCGCGCTGGCGCGAGAGCGAGAACTCACGCCCCATGGGTCACCACGGCAGCCGGCGCGCCATCCTCGGACAGCAGCGCCTGCTCGAGCACCTTGAACTGCGCGTCGACGCTCGCGTCGATGAAGCCGAACGACGATTCGACCATGCAGCCGCCGCGGCCGACGGCAGGGTCCGCCACCACGTTGACGTGACTGCCGGCCCAGCCGCCGCCGTGACGCGCGGCAATCGTGTGGTAATCCTCGGGATTCAGCCGGATCGTGGCAGGCGCGCTGTCGCCGAGCCGATCGAGCGCCACGCGGGCCATCGCCACCAGCAGGTCGGTGTCAATCTGGACCTCGCGCCGCAGGATCCGCCTGGCCATCTCGACGGCCAGTTGCACGACCTGGTGCTCCGTCTGCCGGACCATCGATCGCCGCAGTTCGTCGAGTTCGGTCAGCGTGTCCGACAGCCGCCGCAGCATCGCGTCGGCGCGTTTCGTCCCGGCCTCGATGCCGGCCTTCTCGCCCTGGGCGTAGGCCGTGGCAAACGCCTCGCGTTCGATGGCGGCCGCCCGCAGTCGTTCTTCGTTCGGGTCGGGGCGTGCGGCCTGCGCCGGGACCGCCGGCGCGGCGTACGCGGACTCGTCCTCGAACAGCGCGAGATCCGATCCGGCGTCAGGCCACGCGAACGGCACGATCGAGGCCGCGCGGCTGACGAGCCTGGCCCTAGACGACATAGGCTTCGCCTCCCGCCGCGCCGGTCACGAGCAACCCTTCTTCTTCGAGCTTTCTCGCGATGGCCACGACATCGTGCTGAGCCTTCTCGACGTCCCGCAACCTCACCGCGCCGAGGACCTCCATCTCTTCCTTGATCATCTCCGCGGCCCGCGCCGACATGTTCTTGAGGAACTTCGCGCGGATCTCCTCGGAAGACCCCTTGAGCGCGAGCGTAAGCACCTTCTTGTCCGCCCGCTGGACGATCTCCCGGATCGAGTTGTCTTCGACGTGCAGCAGGTCCTCGAAGACGAACATCAGGTTGCGAATCGCCATCGCCAGTTCGGGCTGGCCGCCTTCGATCGATCCGAGCACGCCCTGGCTGAGCCCGCGGTCGAGGCGGTTGAGCAGTTCTGCCACGGCTCGGACGCCGCCATACGACTCGTGGGTGGATCCGCCCAGCACCTTCAGCCGGTCTTCGATAACGGACGAGATGCGCACGATGACGTCGAGCGGGATCTCATCGAGGCTCGCCATCCGCGTGAGAACGTTCACGCGCAGCTGTTCCGGCAGCAGCCCGACCAGTTCGGCCGCCTGCGCGGGCTTCAGGTGCGCGAGGATCAGCGCGATCGTCTGCGGGTGTTCCGACAGGATGAACTTCGACAGGTGCTGCGGATCCGCCTTGTCGAGGACCGAGAAGACCAGCGTGGATTCGCAGGACTTCACCAGGCGGTCGATCATGCGCTTCGCTTCGACGTCGCCGAACGTCCTGACGAGGATCTGCCGCGCCAGGTCGACGCCGCCGCGGGCGATGTGCTCCGCGGCGATCCACATCTGGTGGTACTCCTGGAGTACTTCCTGCCCGGAGGTCGCGGGCACGCCCTGAAGCGTCGCCACTTCCTTCGCGATGAGCTCGACCTCTTCTTCGGTCAACTGTTTCAGCAGGGCCGCCGCGTTCTCCTGGCCGATCAACATGCTCAGGATCGCCGCCTTCCGGACTCCGCTTGCAATGACTGGCATGGCTACTTACCCGCCCGGTCTTCCTGGAGCCACGTCCGGACCAGCCGGGCCGCCTGCTCCGGTTCGTTCTTCGTCATTCCGCCGAGCCGCTTGGCCAGGACGGGGATCTTCCGTCGGTCTTCAGGCACGTTCGCCTCGGCCGCCTCGAGTTCGGCTTCGATCGCCCCTTCCAGATCGGCGACGGTGCGCGGTGTCTCCGACGAACCCGGGAGCGCCGGTGCCGCGTCGACCGACGCCGAAAGGGCCGGCCCGGCAGTGGCGAGGGCGCGTTTGACCACCGGTCGCACGAACATGAAGAACGCCATGAAGCCCACCGCCAGCACGCCGAGAATCCGGCCGAGTTCCATGATCTGGGGCGTCTGCTTCTGCAGGAACGTCGGCGCCTCAGGCTCGCCCAGGGGCACCCGGTCTTCGAAGGCCACGTTCTCGACCGTGAGCTGGTCGCCCCTGGCGGAGTCGATGCCGACCGCCGACGTGACGATGTTCTGGATCTTCAGCAGGTCCTCGCGCTCGCGCGGCTTGAAGGCATGGACCACCTTGCCGTCCTTGCCGGGCTTGCTGTCCAGCTTGTCATCGACGATGACCGCCACCGAAAGACGCGCCACCTCGCCCATGGGCCGGATGGTGTGCCGCGTCGAATGGCTGATCTCGTAGTTGGTCGTTTCGGCGTTCTTGCCCGCCAGCCGGGCTTCGGCCGCGGCCTTCGCCGGATCCGGCGTCGGCTGGCCGGGCTTGGCCGCCGCGGTCGGATCGGGGAGGTTCGCCCGCGTCCCGGCCACGCCGCCGAGCACGTTCGAGGTCGGAATGAGATCGGAGGTCGTCTGCCGGCTGCGGACCACGGGCGAATTCGGATCCCAGCGTTCTTCCGTCTGCTCTTCACTCTGCGGATTCAGACGGACTGCCACGTTGACGCGCACCCGCCCCGTGCCGACGACCGGCTCGAGCAGGCTCACCAGATTGGTCTTCAGGTCGCGCTCGATCGTCAACTGCCGTTCGACCGGGGGCAGCCCGGAGGCGCCGTCGGTCCCTTCCCCGGGGCGCACGAGCGGCCGGCCGTAGCTGTCCAGGATGACCACCGCCTCGGGTTTCAGGCCTTCGACCGCCGCGGCCACGAGCGTGCAGATCCCGCGCGCGGTGGCTTCGGACAGGGGCCGGTTGGCCTTCAGCTTCAGGACCACGGAGGCCTTGGCCGGTTGCTCGCGCGCCTCGAACAAGGAGTTCTTGGCGACGGCAATGTGGACACGCGCGCTCGAGACTTCGGAAATCGTCGAGATCGTCCGGGCAATTTCGCCTTCGAGCGCCCGCCGGAAGTTCACTTGCTCGACGAATTCCGTCGCGCCGAACGAGAGCTTGTCGAAGATCTCGAACCCGATTCGCCCCGACGTCGGCAGCCCCTGCGAGGCGAATTCGAGACGCAGTTCGTCGGCCTTGTTCTGGGGGACGCGGACCGCGCGGCCGCCGTCGACGAGTTCGTACTTGACCTTGGCCGACTTCAGCCGTCCGGTCACGTCGGCCGCGGACTCGGCGTCGAGTTCCGAGAACAGGAGCACGTAGTCCTGCCGGTTGATCAGGTACGACGAGCCGGCGACCAGCGCCACGACGGCCACGAACACGCCGGCCAGGCTGGCCTTCTGGGCCGTCGTCAGGGAGGACACGAGAGCGGTGAGTCGTTCGAGCATCGGAGGGGAATCCCGGGTTCGTCGCGGTCAGGGTCTCGGCGCCAGATCAGACCGGCATCCGCATGATGTCCTGGTACGCCTGGACGAGCTTGTTCCGCACCTGCACGGCCAGCTGGAACGTGGTGTCCGACTGCTGGAGCGCGATCATCGCGTCGTGCACGTCACCAGAGCCATCCAGCATCCGTGACACCGCGTCGTTGGCGGCGGCGCCGGTCTGTTCGACCTTGTTGACGAGGCGCGACAGCGCGTCGCCGAACGGCTGGCCGTCCGCGGTCGCCGCCGCGGCGGTCGGCGAAGGCTGGCCGGAGGGAAGGAGCGATCCGATGGAGCCGATCGAAGAGGTCGCCATGTGCGTGTCCTACCTATCGCCCGAGGTCGAGCGCCTTCTGCAGCATGTCCCTGATGACGTTGATGGCGGTGAGGTTGGCCTGATAGGCCCGCGACGCCGACACCAGGTCGAGCATTTCTTCCTGGGGATTCACGTTCGGCAACAGCACGTTGCCCTCGGCGTCCGCGTCCTGGTGGCTCGGGTTGTAGACCTTCTTGAAGGGGCTCTGGTCTTCCACGATGCCCGCCACCTTCACCCCGACGGCGTGGCCGAGCGCGTTGCCGAAGCCGTCCCCCTGGTCCGGGGCCAGGATGACGTCCCGCCGGCGGTAGGGTTCCCCCTTCGGTCCGCGGGTCGATTCGGCATTCGCGAGGTTCGACACGGCGACTTCGACGCGGGCCCGCTCGACGTTGAGCGCGCTGGCCGCAGCCCCGATGGCAGAACTGAGCGTGGATGGCATGGACTACCGTCCTTCGCTGATGGCGTAGCGAAGCAGCCTGAACTTCGCCGCCAGCGCCGTCTGGGCGCGTGTGAAGTCTCCGGCGGCGCTGACCACCGTGAGCAGTTCCCGGTCGAGCTGAACGGTATTGCCGTCCCTCCGCTCGACTGCCCCTTCGACATCACGTGTCGGGATGCCGGCCACCTGGCCGGTCGCGGAAACGTCGCCGCTCGTCGACAGGTGGGCGTTGCTCGTCCGGGCCATCGCGAGGGTCGGTCCGGGCGTCCCGTTCAGTTGCTGGTCGAGGGTCTTCGTGAAGTCCAATTCCTGGGCTTTGTAGCCAGGAGTGTCCACATTGGCGAGGTTCGACGTGGCCACGACCTGCCGCGTGGCGGCAAGCGACATGTGCCTCCGCAAGGCTTCGACGAGTGCAGCGTCGCTGATCTCTGGCACGGCCTTTTTGCCTTCCCCGGATGGCCGAATGCCGATTGCGCCATCCGATGTCGGAGGCCGAGGCTGCAAGAAGCTTGCCCCGCCGGGTCGGCGGGCGGGCGGGAGGGGAAGGCGATGGCGTAGTCCGAAGGAGAAGTGTACGCCAGCACACAGCTGCACGGAAGTCGGCACTCCGACACGTGTCGGAGAGCCGACACCAACTGCCAGGGCTCCGTCAATCCATACGGGCGTGCCGTACTAGTCTGTCGCGCGCCTCCTGGGGCTGCTCATCGACTTGATCAGCCCTTCGAGCCGGTCGATCTTGCCTTCGATCGCGTCGAGTTTGGCCATGAGGTTGCCGGCCGGCACGCTCTCCCGTCCGCCGACCTGCTTGGCCAGCTGCCGGTTCTCACGCTCGAGGGCCTGGCGGTCCCGAATCCGGCTCAGCACGACATCTAACTGTCCTAGAGAGAAGGGTTTAGTCAGATAGTCGTAGGCGCCGGACCGCACCGCCTCGATGGCACTGTCGAGAGACGCATACCCTGTGATGATCACGACGTGGACGCCGGGATTGAGCTGTTTGGCGGCCCTCAACACGGCCAGGCCGTCGGCCCCGGGAAGCTGCAGGTCGGTCAGGATCAGGCCGATGTGGCCCGGCGAACGTTCGACCGCCGAGATCGCCGCCCGTCCATCCGCCGCCGTTGCGACGCGAAACCCTTGACTCCTCAGGTGTTCGACGAGGAGTTCCCTGACGTCCGGGTCGTCGTCTACGACCAGGACCTCGCCGATTGTCGAAAATTCGGTACTCTGTGGCATGGAGGTTGCGATCTGGGTCGGCACGTAGTTTCCCCTGACGGGTAATCGACACCGCAGTCGATTTCTTGAATCAGGGCACCGGGGTTACCCGGAGGCGGGAGCGGGTCAGGCTCACGGCTCCGGAAGGGTCGTCAACGTCTCCTCCGCAGTTGGGTCACATGGCACTTCTACAAGAGCCCACAGTCCTCGTCATTGAAGACGAGACCGACTTCCGCGAACTCCTCGGCGAATCGCTGTCGTCGGACGGTTTCCGTCCTACGCTGGCCGCCACGGGCCGCGAGGCCCTCGAACACATCGCGGCCTTCGCCTACGACGCGTGCGTCGTCGACCTCCGGCTGCCGGACGCTGACGGCCTCGACATCCTCCGAGGCGCCATCGAGCGTTACCCGGACCTCATTGCCGTGGTCATCACCGGCTTCGGCGGCGTGGCCGAGGCGGTGACCGCCATGAAAGAGGGCGCGATCGACTTTCTCTGCAAGCCGTTCCAGTTGTCACAGGTCTCGCGCGTCCTGCGCTCGGCCTTCGAGCGACGGCTGCTCCAGCGGGAGAACGCCGAACTGCGGGCACAGCTGAACGACTACAGCCGGATGTCGGGCATCATCGGCCAGAGCCCGGCGATGCGTCAAGTGTTCTCCACGCTCGATGCCATCAGCCCCATGAACAGCACCGTGCTGATTCACGGCGAAACCGGCACCGGCAAGGAACTGGTCGCTCGGACGATCCACAACATCAGCCCCAGAGCCGAACAGCGGTTCGTGGCGTTCAACTCGGCCGCCATCCCCGAGCAGTTGGCCGAAGCCGAACTCTTCGGCCACACCAAGGGCGCCTTCACCGGCGCGGTCGCGCCCCGGGTCGGCCGCTTCGAACTGGCTCACCGCGGCACCCTGTTCATCGATGAAGTCGGCCTGATGCCCCTGCCGCTCCAGTCCAAGCTGCTGCGGGCGCTGCAGGAACGGGAAATCGAACGCGTCGGCGATTCGCGGCCGGTCAAGTTCGACGCGCGCATCGTCGCCGCCACGAACACCGACCTGCGCAAGCTCGTCAAGGAAGGGACGTTCCGCGAAGACCTCTATTACCGCCTCAACGTGATCCCGATCACGCTGCCGCCGCTGCGCGACCGTGTCGAGGACATCCCGCTGCTGGCCAGGCACTTCGTGCAGAAGTCCTGCCGCTCGAACAACCTGCCGTGCAAGACGCTCTCGCAGGAAGTCATCCGGCAACTCATGGCCGCGCCCTGGCCCGGCAATATCCGCCAGCTCGAGAACGCCGTCGAACACGCCGTGGCCATGTCGGGCGCCGAACGCGAGATCTCCGTGCGCGCGCTGCCTGAGGACATCCGCACGACGGTCGATAACGTGCCCCTGAACCCGATGACCATCCCGGACGACGGGCTCGACTTCCAGTCGGTGGTATCGCAGCTGGAACGTGATCTGATCCTGCGCTGCCTCGAGAAGACCGGCGGCAACAAGCGCCAGGCCGCCCGCCTGCTGAACCTCAGCCGGACGACGTTCATCGACAAGCTGAACCGGCTCGGCGTGCAGGACGCGGCCGTCGGGGCGGCGTAGGAGCAGGGACGAGGGACAGGGAGTAGGGATTAGGGATTAGGGACTAGGCGATAGGGGACAGGGAAGGGGCGAGAGGGAATCGGGAAAGACAGGTGT
The DNA here is from genome assembly GCA_964547975.1 of uncultured Vicinamibacterales bacterium. GTDB lineage: Bacteria > Acidobacteriota > Vicinamibacteria > Vicinamibacterales > JAKQTR01 > CAYJPV01. Next base: position 37,564 of record CAZJRM010000006.1, read on the forward strand.
CCCGCTGTCACGCTGTCCCGCTGTCACGTTTCATGCTGACGGCAGTGTCACGTCGAACCGTGCGCCGCGGACCTCGGGGTCGTTGACGAAGGTCACGTCCCCCTCGTGCAGGCGCGCCAGGTGCCGGGCGACGGTCAGGCCCAGGCCCAGCGCGCTGCTCGGGCCCGTGGTGAAGAACGGCTCGAACACCCTCGCCTGGAGGTCGGGCGGCACGCCAGGCCCGTTGTCCCGTATGCTCACCGCGAGCTGACCGTCGGTCGCCCACAACACCACCTGGATCCGGCCGTCCGTCGCACCCCGGAGGATCTGCTCCGCGTTCAGGATCAGGTTCATGAGGATCATCGACAGCGCGGGCTGGTCGATCCGGCCCGCGGGCACCGGGGTGTCCGCGCGAACGTCGAACGCGATCCGTTCCCGCTGCAGGTCGTACTCGCGCAGGGCGTACGCCCGGTCGACACACTGTCGGAAGTCCACCCGGTCCGGCGCCCCCGGGATCTCCCGCCCGAGGGCGGACAACTCGCGCATGTAGGACGCGGCGCGCACGGTCTGCGCCACGATCCGTTCCGAGCGCCGGGCCACATCGGTCGCGACATCCGGACGCTGCCCCAGCATTTCCGCCTGACCTCCGATGGTCTGGAGGATGTTGTTCACGGTGTGGACCGTTCCCCGCACGACACTGGCCACCAGCATGGCGCGGTTGATGCTTACGAGAGCATCGGCAGAGAGCGCGTCGGACACGGAACGATGGTCGGTCACGCCGCCATTCTACACAATGCGGCCGGTGGATCGCCGCCGTGGGGATTCAAGTTCATCGTGGGCCTGCCGATTGACCGGAATGTCCGCTTTCGAGACCCGCAGGGGTCGTCTGGGTGACACGTATGCGATTCCTTGTCGTCGATGATTCGTCCACGATGCGGCGGATCATCATCAATACGCTGAACAAACTGGGCCACCAGGACGTGCTCGAGGCGTCGAATGGCCGCGAAGGCATCGACCGCGCGACCGCCAATCCCGTCGACGTCATCATCACCGACTGGAACATGCCCGAGGTCTCGGGCATCGAGTTCATCCGGACCATCCGGGCGCAGGAAAAGACCAGCAAGGTCCCTGTCCTGATGGTGACCACGAACGCCGCCAAGGACGACATCGTCGAAGCCCTCCGGGCCGGCGTCAACAACTACGTGGTCAAGCCGTTCACGCCGGACACGATGAAGGAGAAGATCGAAGCACTCCTGGCCGGCTGACCGGCGCGAGGCAGAGGTACACGCCATGGACACGATGTCTCAGTCGATCACGCTGTTGATCGAATCGACCCGCGAAGTGTTCGAGATGATGGTGCAACGCGAGTTGAAGTTCGGCGTCCCCATCGAAGGCGACGCCCTGCGCCCCCGCTCGAACGTGGTGGGCACGGTCAGTTTCGCCGGCACCGAGTCCGGAGTCGTCGCCTTCTACAGCACGATTACCGCCGCCAACGAGATCGCCGGCGCCCTGCTCGGGATGACACCCGAAGAGGTCAACGGCGAAATGCCCGATGCGATTGGCGAAGTCTCCAACATGATTGCGGGCGCCTTCCGCACCAAGATGACCGAAGCGGGCCACCCGTGGGTCATCTCGATCCCGACCGTGACCATCGGCTCCGACTTCTATACGAAGTACGTGTCGGACGTCCGCAGGGTGTTGTGCCCCTTCCAGATGGGTGACCAGGAAGTCTTCGTCGAACTCATCATGATGAAGCAGTAGCTCGACGCCGTTCCGCATCTCCAGCCCGCCTCGGGGTGACCCCACCCCGGGGCGTTTCTCTGTACGCGGAGACTCGTGGGATGGATCACCACGCCCGCGGGCGAGGGCTGGGGCGAGACGGCGCTCGGCCCCGTCAGGCGCGCCGGAAACGTTCGACAGGGAATCGGAGCGTGGTATCGACGCGGGCCGACACGGTAGCGGCGGCAGGAGCGGCCGTACGCACGCCCCAGGCGCCAAGACGGAGCTGGCGGTCCAGTTCGTCGAGCGGCAGCGGGCGGCTGAACAGGTAGCCCTGGGCGCGGTCGCAGCCTTCGGCCGACAACACGCCGAGCTGTTCGGGCGTCTCGACGCCCTCGGCCGTCACCGACAGGCCCAGCGAATGCGCCATCATGATGATGGCGGTGGCGATCTCTCCCCCGCGCCCCTGCTCGTCGATGCCGCTGACGAAACTACGGTCGATCTTCAGGGCGTCGACCGGAAGGCGCTGGAGCCGGCTGAGCGACGAGTACCCGGTCCCGAAATCGTCGACGGACAGCCGGATGCCCATGTGCTTCAGCTGGCCGAGCGCCGTGAACGTCGCCGCGCCCAGCCGCATCACCGTGCTCTCGGTAATCTCGAGTTCGAGCAGTTCGGGGAGAAACCCCGTCAGGTCCATGCACTCGCGCAGCTTCGCCACGAGCCCGCCCTCGCGGAACTGCACGCCGGACACGTTGACCGCCAACGACAGGCCGGGCACGAGTTCGCGGCCCCACGCCGACACCGCGCGCATCGCGTCGAGGATGATCCGGCTGCTCAACGCGCCGATGAGACCGGATTCTTCGGCAAACCGGATCAGATCCGGCGTCGACATGAGACCGTGCACGGGGTCGCGCCAGCGCGCCAGCGCCTCGACCGCGTGAATCTTCCCGCTGCGGACGTCGATGAGCGGCTGGAAGTAGGTCTCGAGGTGACCGGCGTCGATGCCCTTCTTCACGGACGTGAAGACGAAGGCGGAGTCGGCCGCACGCCGCATCTCATTGCTGAAGCGCTGCCACGTGTTGCGCACCTCTTTCGCCGAATACAACGCATCGTCCGCCGCACGCAGGAGCGATTCGGGCGTGTGGCCGTCTTCGGGGAACACCGCGATCCCGATGCTGCTCGACACGTTGACTTCGTGACCTTCGAGTTCGTGGCTCTCGGCGCAGCGCGCCAGCAGTTTCCCCGCGATGACTTCTGCGTCTCGAGGGTCGTTGAGTTCCACGAGGATGATGCCGAACTCGTCGCCGCCAAGGCGCGCCACCGTATCCTGCGACCGGACCGCATCGGTCAGGCGCGCCGCAACGCCGAGCAGGAGCAGGTCTCCCGTCGACAACCCGTAGGTGTCGTTCACGCCCTTGAACCGGTCGAGGTCGAGATGCAGCACGGCCGTCGGGCGCCCGGACTGGCGGGACCGGGCCAGCGCCTGGTCGAGCCGATCGGCGAACAACTGTCGGTTGGGGAGGTCCGTCAGCACGTCGTGATTGGCCAGATGCAGCAGGGTGGCCTGCTTCCGTTCGGTCAGGCGGCGCATCAGGCCGAAACCGGTCCCCATGCCCAGGTATCGCCCGGCACGGGTGACGATGAAGCCGTCGAAGATGTACTTGGTCGAGTCGTCGGCGAGCAGGTCCGCCACGACGTCGAGCGGCGTGTGTTCGTCGATGACGAGCGGCGCCCGGTCCATGAAGGACTCGACGGGGCGTCCGGAGAACAACTCCATCCCGAACGGCCTGGACAACGACTCGAGGAAGCGGAACCGGTTGAGTACGCCGATCGGGCGCCCGGCCTTGTCGGTCACCGCGACCGCGTAGAGGTTCGGCGTCCGGGCGAAGGTCTCGTACACGGCCTGGCCTGTCACATCGGGGCGGAAGGGCGGGACGGGCTGCACCAGGTCGGCGAGCGTACCGCCGATGTCCGGCACCGGCTCAACCGCGTGCACCCACTCCGTCGTCTGGGCGGGCAGGCTCGGGGCGGCCGCGAGGGGCACGGCACGCAGGGGCGTCTCGGTCGTGGGCGGAGAGTCGGTGTTGGCGATAGGCATGGCGTACACCAGGTCGGCACCCGGGCATGGGGCGGCGGCCGGATTTCACCAAAGGGGAAATCGGCCCGGAGTCACGGGACTTGAACCGGTTTCCGGGCCTTCAGGACAGAAGTGGCGCCGACGCTCTCCCCGTCGCGTAAGATACCGGTCGTCCGCTCGGAGCGGGAGGAACTGTGACGATGGACGATGGGATCTTTCGCGCTTTGTTCGATCACCTGCCGGATGGCGTGCTGGTCGTCGCCCCGGAGTCCAGGGAACTCCTGCTCTGCAATCCCCGCATGGGGCAGCTCCTTGGCCTCGATCCCGACAGGATCCACGAGTACCCGATGACGGCCATCCACCCGGCCGAGGCGCACGCACGGGTGTTTCGCGAGTTCGACCAAGCCAGCCGTGGCGAGATCCGTGACTCCCGCGCCATCCCCATGCAGCGCACCGACGGCACGGTCTGGCTGGCTGACATCCACACGTGCGACGTGGTCATCGACGGACGTGTCTGCACGATGGGCGTCTTTCGCGAGGTCACCGATCGCGCGAAGGAACACGCCACACTCGAGGCCACGCTCGGCAAGTACCGCACGCTGTTCGACGCCTTTCCAATCGGCATCACGGTGGCCGATTCGGAGGGGCACGTGCGGGAGGTCAACCCCATCGCCGAGGCGATGCTCGGGGTGCCGATGCCGGAGCATGCGCGTCGGGATATCGACGGGCCCGAATGGCGCATCGTGCGGACGGACGGCACGCCGATGCCGCCGGACGAGTACGCGAGCGTGCGGGCGCTCGGGGAACACCGCACCATCTCCAACGTCGAGATGGGCGTGGAGAAGCCCGCGGGTACCACCTGGATCTCGGTGACGGCCGCGCCCCTCCCGGGACCGGACGGCGGTGTCGTCATCTGCTATGCGGACGTCACCGAGCGCCGGCGGGCGGAGTCGGCTCTCAGGGACAGCCTGGTGTTCCGCCGGGAGGGCGAACATATCGCCCACATCGGCGCCTGGAAGGCCAATCCCGACACCGACGAACTCTACTGGACCGAAGGCATCTACGACCTGCTCGGGGCGCCGCCCGACTGGGTACCCGGTCTCACCGAAGGCCTGAGCGTCTACGCCCCCGAATCGATTCCGGACCTTCGAGAGGCCGTCGAGCGGACCGCGCGCGACGGCACGCCGTTCACGATCGAGGCGGAGTACGTCACGAATGCCGGGAACCGACGCTGGGCCGAGGTCCGCGGCCGTCGAGGCTCCGAGATCGGCCAGGATCGATTCGTCGTCGGCACGTTCCAGGACATCACCGAACGCAAGAAGACCCAGCAGCGGCTCGAGGAATCGGAGTCGATGCTGCAGCTGGTCCTCGAATCCGTTCCGGTGCGGGTGTTCTGGAAGGACCTCGATCTCTGCTACCTCGGCTGCAACACGCGGTTTGCCAGGGACGCCGGCCTCGACCGTCCCGAGGACCTGGTCGGCAGGGACGACTTTATGATGGGGTGGCGCGAGCAGGCGCCGCTCTACCAGGCCGACGACCGGCAGGTCATCTCGTCGGGCATCGCCAAGACCAATATCGTCGAACCCCAGACCACGCCGGACGGCAGGACGATCTGGCTGAACACAAGCAAGGTGCCCCTGCGGAAGGCCGACGGCACGGTGCTCGGGGTGCTCGGCGTGTTCGAAGACATCACCGACCGCAAGCACGCGGAAGACGCGCTGCGGGAGATCGAGCGAATGCAGGCCACGCTGCTGGCCAACCTGCCCGGCATGGCGTACCGCTGCCTCAATCAGCCGGAATGGCCCATGACGTTCGTCAGCGACGGGTGCGCGGCGCTGACCGGCTGGCAGCCCGCCGACCTGCTGGCGGGCCGGCCGCCGTTCGGAAACCTCATCGTGGGTGAGGATCGGGCATTCGTGTGGAACCGCGTCGAGGCCGCGCTGGACGCACGCGAGCCCTTCGAACTGCGCTACCGGATCACGGCGGCCGACGGTTCGGTACGCTGGGTCTGGGAACGCGGCCGAGGCGTCTTCGATGACAGGGGACAGCTGCTCTTCCTCGAGGGCTTCATCACCGACGTCACCGAACGCACGCAGGCCGAGGAGGCGCTGGTCAAGAGTGAAGCGCAACTCCGGCAGGCGCAGAAGCTCGAGGCGATCGGCCAGCTGGCCGGCGGCGTGGCGCACGATTTCAACAACATCCTCGCGGCCACGATGATGCACCTGGGCCTGATGCAGATGAATCCCGCCCTCGATGACACCACCCGGCAAGGCCTGGTGGACCTCGAGAAGGAGGCCACGCGGGCCTCGGCGCTCACGCGCCAGCTGCTCATGTTCAGCCGGCGTTCGGTCCTGTCGGTCAGGCCGCTCGATCTCAACGACATCATCGCGAACCTGCTGAAGATGCTCACGCGCCTCATCGGTGAGCACATCAGTCTGCGTTTCGAGCCCACGCCCGGCCTGCCGCCCGTCGACGCCGACGCCGGGCTGCTGGAACAGGTCGTCATGAACCTCGTCGTCAACGCGCGCGACGCCATGCCGTCAGGAGGCCGCCTCACCATCACGACGTCGACCGCCACGATCGGCGACGGGACGGCGGAGGACAGCGTCGAACGCGCGCCCGGGCAGTTCGTGCGCCTCGCCGTATCCGATACCGGCTCCGGGATGGACGACGACACGATTCGGCGGATCTTCGAGCCGTTCTTCACGACCAAGGAAGCCGGCAAGGGCACCGGGCTGGGCCTCGCGACGGTCCACGGCATCGTGGCCCAGCACAGGGGCTGGGTGGACGTCCAGAGCGCGCCCGGCGCCGGCTCGACCTTCACGGTCTACCTGCCCGCCGCGGCGACCGGCCAGGCGGCCGGGGCCGACGCGCCCCGGGTCGAGCCCATCCCCCGAGGGAAGGAGACGATCCTGCTCGTGGAAGACGACCCGCAGGTCCGCCGGATGACGGGGCTTTCCCTGGCCGCCCTGGGTTACGATGTCATCGAAGCCAGAAACGGTCAGGAAGCGGTTCGGATGTGGCAGGTCAGGGGGCCGCAGGTCCAGCTGCTGCTCACGGACATGGTGATGCCCGAAGGCATGACGGGTCTCGAGCTGGCCGATCGGCTGCAGCGGTCGCGTCCGGGATTGCGTGTCATCATCTCGAGCGGCTACAGCGCGGAAATCGTGCAGGCGGGCGTCCCGAACAGGCCGGGCGTCGTGTATCTGCCGAAACCGTACGACACGACGACGCTGGCGAAGGCCGTCCGAACGTGCCTGGATCGGATGGCCTGAGCCCTACGCCACGGAGACAGACCAATGAGCCTCCCACGCACGATCGAACACGCACGCGCGCTGGCCGAACCATACCGGGTCACGAGTGGCCGGCGCTTCCGCCTGGAGGATGTCGACCCGGGCGACACCGGCCCGCTGAAGAAGTCGGACAAGGACAAGGCCAAGGAGATGCTGCAGGCCGGGGTGCACGCGCTCTCCGCGCTGCAGGACATGCTCTACGCGCAGGACAAGTGGGGCATCCTGCTCATCTTCCAGGCGATGGACGCGGCGGGCAAGGATGGCGCGATCAAGCACGTGATGTCCGGCATCAACCCCCAGGGCTGCCAGGTAGCGTCGTTCAAGGCGCCGTCAGCAGAGGAACTCGACCACGACTACCTGTGGCGCTGCCAGAAGCACCTTCCGGAACGCGGTCGGATCGGCATCTTCAATCGCTCGTATTACGAGGAGGTGCTGGTCGTCAGGGTGCACCAGGAGATCCTGCAGCGGCAGAAACTGCCTCCGTCACTGGTGACGAACCGGATCTGGAAGCAGCGGTACGAAGACATGACGGCGTTCGAACGCTACCTGGGGCGCAATGGCATTCTCGTGCGGAAGATCTTCCTGCACGTGTCGCGCAAGGAACAGAAACGCCGGTTCCTCGAACGGCTCGAGACACCGGAGAAGAACTGGAAGTTCTCGTCGGCCGACGCCAGGGAACGTGGTTACTGGAAGCAGTACATGGCCGCGTACGAGGACCTGATCCGGGCGACGGCCACGAAGGAGGCGCCCTGGTTCGTTGTCCCCGCCGACAACAAGTGGTATACCCGGCTGATCGTCGCCTCGGCGCTCATCGACGCGATGGCGTCGCTGAAGCTGAAGTACCCCGTGGTCGGCCCGGCGCAGCAGAAAGAACTCGCGGCCGCCAAACGGGTCCTGCTCGCCGAGTAGACGGGCGTCCGCTACTCGCCGCGCATCGCTTCATCCATGGCCGCGGCGATCTTCGGCGAACGTGTCAGCACGCCGGGCACGCGGGCGCACACCCAGGTCAGCACGCTGAAACCGGCGAGCCGGCCGACGGCCACCGACGCGGCGATGACGGCGAGCGGCAGGTCGAGCACGGCGCACGCGGCGACAATCGTGCGCAGCGGCCAGGGCAGGGCTGCGAAGACGAGTAAGGCCGCGGCTCCCCACTCCCGCACGAGCGCGTGGGCATGTTGCCAGGGCCCGCTCGCCGCCAGGTCGCCGAACAGGGACGCCAGCAGCGGGGGGCCGACGGCCGCCACGACGGCCGCGAACGCCGTCGCGCCGGCGACGCTGCCCGCGGTGAACCAGGCGGCAATCCTCCACCAGGCCCCGGGGTGCAGGAGCGCCGTCACGATGACGAGTGTCTTCGACGGCAGGAACCAGAACACGTAGTCCGCCGCCGCGACGAGACCAACCACCGGGAGGACACCCCGGGAGCGGGAGACGCGACGGAGCAAGGCCACGGCGAGCGGCCACCGCCGGGGAAGCACTGCGCTGGACATGGTGTCCCTCCACTTTACCGCGAATCGTGGCGGCAGCCGCTACAATGACGCGACCGACCCGGGGGAGTCTGCCGATGTCTCGAACGACCGTGCGTGTGTCTGTCGTGCTCGCCGTCGCGGGTCTCGTGCTGTTCGGAACCGTCTCGGCACAACGCGCGCCCCGGGCGCGCGATCTCGGCGTGCCCTTTGGCGGCGCGCCGGGCCCGCTCAACGGAATCACGGACGTGCCCGGCGTCACCGTCGGCCACGAGACGCTCATCAGGGATCTGCCGCCGGACGCGTCGGGCCCGGTCGCGGTGCGTACGGGGGTGACCGCCGTGCTGCCGCGCGGGCGCGAGTCGGCCACCACGCCCGTCTTCGCCGGGTGGTACTCGCTCAACGGCAACGGAGAGATGACGGGCACCACATGGCTCGAGGAGTCGGGCCAGATGGAGGGTCCGCTCCTCATCACAAACACGCACAGCGTGGGCGTCGTGCGCGACGCGGCCATCAAGTGGCTGATGCGGAGGCAGGCCGCCGCCGGCATCGATGTGCTTTGGGGGCTGCCGGTCGTCGCGGAAACCTGGGACGGACGGCTCAACGACATCAACGGGCACCACGTCACCGATACGCACGTGTTCGCGGCGCTCGACGCCGCGCGCGGCGGCCCGGTCGCCGAAGGCAACGTGGGCGGCGGCACCGGGATGGTGTGTTACGGCTTCAAGGGCGGCATCGGCACGGCGTCGCGCGTGGTCACGATCGCGAAGACGCCCTACACCGTTGGCGTGCTGCTGCAGGCGAATTTCGGGCGCCGCGCGCAACTGACGGTGGCGGGAGTGCCCGTGGGTCTCGAGATCCCGCAGCCGGCGACGCCGGCTGAGCCGCGGCCGGTCGAAGGTGACACGGGGTCCGTCATCGTGGCGGTCGCCACGGACGCGCCGCTCCTGCCCCACCAACTCAAGCGCCTCGCCCGTCGGGTGCCGATGGGCCTCGCTCGTACGGGTTCGATCTCGGGCAACGGTTCCGGGGATATCTTCGTCGCGTTCTCGACGGCCAACGCAGCCGCGATGACCCCAGCCGCGTCGGCGGCGCCGCGGCCTTCGTCGTGGGTCCCCAACGACGCCATGGACGGCCTCTTCGCCGCGGTCGTGGAGGCCACCGAAGAAGCCGTGATCAACGCGATGGCGGCCGCGGACACCATGACCGGGCATCGCGGCGTAACGGTCCCCCGGCTGCCCCACGACCGTGTCGTGGACGTCTTGCGGAAGTACAACCGGCTCGAACGCCGCTGACACGGGTCCTGCGCGATGTTCAACCAGACCTACGATCCCGTCGCCGGCAGCGTGGCGCTGTCGGCCCTCGCGGCGGCATTGCCGCTCGTCCTGCTGGCCGTGCTGCTGGCGTGGCTGAAGGTGAAACCGTGGCGCGCAGCCGTCGCCGCGGCCGGGAGCGCGTGCGCGCTCGCGTGGCTCGTGTGGGGCATGCCGCTCGGCCTGACGGTGGCCACACTGACGCACGGCATGGCCTTCGGTCTCTGGCCCATCAGCTGGGTCGTGTTCACGGCGGTGCTCTTCTACAACCTGTCGGTGGAGAGCGGCGACTTCGACGTGATCCGCCGCGCGCTCGCGCGCCTCACGAGCGACCGCCGCATCCAGGTGCTGCTGGTGGCGTTCTGTTTCGGGGCGCTCATCGAAGGCATCGCGGGGTTCGGCGCGCCGGTCGCCATCACCGCCTCGATGCTGGCCGGCCTCGGGTTCGAACCGGTCTCGGCCGCCGTCCTGGCGCTGGTCGCCAACACCGCGCCGGTGGCCTTCGGTTCCGTCGGCATCCCGGTGACCACGCTCGGCGGCCTCATCGCGCCGATCCTGGGCAAGGATCCCCAGGCCACGACGCTGGCGCTGTCCGCGATGGTGGGCCGGCAGCTCCCGATCTTCTCGGTGCTGATCCCGGCGTATCTCATCGTGCTGCTGGCCGGCTGGCGGCGCATGATCGAAGTCTGGCCGGCTGTGGTGACCGCGGGCGTCAGTTTCGCCGCCGTGCAGTTCGCGGTGTCGAACTTCGTCGGTCCGGAGTTGACCGACACGCTGGCATCGCTCGTGTCGCTCGGCGCCGTCGCGGCGCTGCTGCGCTTCTGGCGGCCGGCGACAGACTACCGGGGGTCCGAGCACGCAACGCCACACCTCGCGGCGGACACGACGGTGGATCCTCCCTCGCGGGTAACGCGGGCGTTCGCGACGTACGGCATCCTGGTCGCCGTCGTGCTGGCCGGGCAGATTGGCAACTTCGCGTCGTTCCGGACGCTGCCCCCGCCGGTGAACGTCACGGCGCTGCTGCGTTGCGGGCAGGCCGGAAACGCGCTGTGCCCGGAACCGTGGATCGGTCAGCCCGCGTCCGTGTCGCCGCGCGGATTCCGCTTCCCCGTCTGGGATTTCCCCTGGCCGGGGTCCTGCCAGCTGACAGCCACCGGCTGCACGCCGGCCATCGTCCGCACGTCTCCGATCGTCGCGAAGCCGACGCCGTATCCGCTGAACTTCCGGCTCGACTTCCTGGCCACGTCGGGCACGCTCGTGCTCGCCGCCGTGTTCGTGGCGTTCGGCGTCATGCTCATCTGCGGCGTGCCGGCGCGCGCGTTCGGGGCCGCGATGCGGCGCACGGTCGAGCAACTGCGCCTGCCCATCGTCACCATCGCATTCATCCTGTCGATCGCGACGGTGATGAACTACTCGGGGATGACATCGTCGATGGCGCTGGCACTCGCGGGAACCGGGGTGTTGTTCCCGTTCTTCTCGGCGTTTCTCGGGATGCTCGGCGTCTTCCTCACCGGCAGCGACACCTCGTCCAACACGCTCTTCGGGCCGCTGCAGGCGACGACCGCGCGCGTGTCCGGCCTGGATCCGATCCTCACGGCCGCGACGAACAGTTCAGGCGGCGTGATGGGCAAGATGATCAGCCCGCAGAACCTGTCGGTGGGCGCCGCGGGCGTCGGTGCGGTCGGCAGCGAAGGCGCGATCTTCCGCCGCGTCGTCGTGCACAGCCTCGTGCTGACGACGCTCATGGGCCTGCTGGCGATGCTGCAGGCGTACGTGGTGCCGTGGATGATCCCGCGGATCTAGGCTCGCGGCTTCGGGCTTCGGGCCTCGGGGCTGGCGACTGAGGTTCTGAGATGAGAGTTCTCCTTCGCCTGGTTGGTGCCTACGTGGGAAGGAGCTATTGGATTCGTTCAACCTCGAGTGGTGGGCAGCCTTGGGTCCATTCGTGGGCGTTCCGTGGTTGGCGGGCTACGGTGTAGGCTCGGTGTGGTTGAAGCTGGGTCGACAATCGACCAGGCCATCTTGACTCACACACCAAGTATGTGTAGCATTCTTGTGTATGCCAACCAATCTCGCGATTGACGATCGACTCCTCGATGAGGCCCTCACGGTCGGGGGGTACCGGACCAAGCGCGAGACCGTCAACGAAGCGCTGCGCGAGTTCATCCAGCGGCGGCAGCGGCTGGAACTCGCAGGACTTGTGGGCAAGGTCGATTACGATCCGAAGTACGACTACAAGCGGGAGCGGCGGGCCCGGTGATTCTCTTCGATACGTCCGTCCTCTCGCGCGTCTTCCGTCGACAGCGCCCCGGGGCGGATGAGCGGCTGGTGCAGGCAGCGTTTCAAGAGCTGATGGCGAGTGACGCGCCGCTCGCCCTGCCAGGCATCGTGCTCCAGGAGGTGCTGAGCGGCCTGCGGACGCACCGTCAGTTCGTCGATCTCTCGGCGAAGCTTGTGGCCGCCTTCACGGTGCTTCCCGAGGGGATCCCGGAACATCTCGAAGCCGCCCGCATCAAGAACACCTGTGTGGGCAAAGGAATCAACGTATCGGGAATCGACTGCCTGATCGCTGCGTGCGCCATTGTCGGTGACCACGAACTCTTCGCCGTGGATGAGGACTTCGAGGCGATCGCGCGGCACGCTCCCCTGAGACTCTACAGGGATGCTCGCCGGCGCTAGGTTGGCGGCCGAACTCGTGGTGGCCGGCTTC
>CAZJRM010000007.1:0-48404 GCA_964547975.1 uncultured Vicinamibacterales bacterium
TGGAGATCGGCTCGGCGTTCCCCCTCGACGAGCGGTTGACGATGGAGATCAAGGGGCGCCACCTCATCGAAGGCGTGCCCAAGACCATTACCGTCAGCGACGAGGAGATCCGGGAGGCGCTCGCGGAGACGGTCAACGTCATCGTGGACGCCGTGCGCGTGGCGCTCGAGCGCACGCCCCCGGAACTCTCGGCCGACATCGTCGACCGCGGGATCGTGCTCACCGGCGGCGGATCGATGCTCAAGAACCTCGACAAACGCCTCCGCGAGGAGACCGGACTCCCGCTCGCCATGGCCGAGGATCCCCTGTCGTCCGTCGTCTACGGCGCCGGCAAGATGCTGGCGGACTTCAACCTGTTGCGCAAGATTTCGATCGACTGACGCCTGATGCACGGCCTCCGGCTCCGCCGGAGGCCCGACCGGGCCAGACGGGCGACGCATGGCCCTTCCGGACATCCGTAACCGCTCCCGCTACCTGTTCGTGGCGGTGACGGTCGGCCACATCCTGCTCATCTCCTCGCAGGTCAGCGCCCAGAGCGGCGCCTCCCTGTTGCAGGAGGCCCTGACGACGGTCGTCGTCGGGACCCAGCGCGCCGCGTGGGCCGTGGTGGGCGGCGTGAGCACCGTCTGGAACGGCTACGTTGCGCTGCGGCACGTTCGCGCCGACAACGAACGTCTCACGCGCGAAGTGACCGATCTGCGTGTGCAGGTGCAGAAGTCGCGCGCCGCCGCCAGGGGCACCGAGGAACTGCGGCAGTTGCTGAACCTGCGGGACCGCCTCGCCTGGACCACGGTGCCCGCCGAAGTCATCGCCGGCAGCCCGTCCCCTGACTACCGCTTCATCACCATCGACCGGGGCACGGACGAGGGCCTCACGAAGGACCAGGCCGTCCTGTCGACGGAGGGCGTTGTCGGCCGCGTGGTGCAGCCGTCGGCCCACGCGTCCACCGTGCAGTTGCTGATCGACCAGAATGCCGCCGTCGCCGTGTTCGTGGAACGATCGGGGACGCAGGCCATTGCCCTCGGCGTCGGAGGTGGCGACGGGACGCTGCGTCTCGACTATCTTTCCGCCGTGGCGGACATCCAGGAGGGTGACGTCGTCCTGACCGCCGGGATCGACGGCGTCTACCCGAAGGGCCTGGCCGTCGGGCGCGTGAGCGTCGTGGAACGGGCAGGGCTCTCGTATCGGCGGGTGCTGGTGGTGCCGGCCGTCGACTTCTCGAGTCTCGAAACCGTCCTCGTCGTCCAGTCGCCGAAGACCTCCCCCGGAGGTTCCTCGTGAAGCGGGCCCTGCGCGTCATCGCCGCCGTGGCCGTGGCCCTGGCGGCGCAGGGATTGCTGTCGCGGGCGGTCGGCGACGCGCGTGTGTTCGTGGACCTGCCGCTCGTCGCCGTCATCTACGCGGCGCTGTCGGGCGGTCGCGTTGCCGGCCTGCTGTCCGGCAGCGTGGTCGGCCTCGCGCAGGACGGCATGGCCGGCGGCGTCATCGGGATCGGCGGGCTGGCCAAGAGCCTGGCCGGGTTTGTCGCCGGCGCCATCGGGACGCAGTTCATCGTGACGCAGACCGTGCCCCGGGTGCTCGTGTTCATCGGCGCCACGCTGCTCAGCGCGGGCGTCTTCATGGGGTTGCACCTGATGCTCGGGCTCCGGCAGTTCCCGCACCCGTGGCTCGACGTGACGCTCCAGGCGTGCCTCAACGGCCTGGTCGGCGCGGCGATCTACGGCCTGCTCGATGCGTTGCCCGGCATGCGGGAGCGGTGGCGCGCGCGCCGCGAGTACCGCAGGGAGGCGAGGTACCGCTGATGCTGCCTGGCGCGTACGAGGACCGACGCCGGATCGCGATCCGTCTCATGGCCTTCAAGGTGGCCGTGTTCGTCGGGTTCTGCGCCCTCGGCGTCAGTTTCTGGTACCTGCAGGTCGTGCGTCACCAGCAGTACCAGGTCATGGCCGAGAACAACCACCAGCGGAGGCTCTCGCTTCGCGCGCCGCGGGGCGTCCTGCTCGACCGTAGGAACCGCGTGCTGGTGGAGAACCGCGACGCCTTCTCGATTTCGATCCTTCGCGAACACACGAAGGACCTCGACGCGACCGTCCGGCAACTGGCCGCCGCGACCGGCGTGCCCGAACCGGACGTCCGCGCGGCCGTCGCCCGGTACCGGGGCCAGCCGTCGTTCCGCCCCATCGAGGTCATCAACGACGCGACACCCGCGCAAGTGGCGGCGGTGCTCGCTCGCCGGCTCGACACGGAACTTCCCGGCATCGTCGTCCAGCGCGTGCCGACCAGGCGATATCCCAAAGCCGGGCTGGCGGCCCACCTGATCGGTTACGTGGGCGAGATCACCGAATCGCAGGTGGCCGCCAGCGGATTGAAGAGCGGCGCGATCGTCGGCCAGTCCGGCGTCGAGCGCGCCTTCAACCGGCGCCTCATGGGCGAGGACGGCGAGCGACGCGTGATGGTCAACAGCGTCGGCCGTGAGATCGCGACCATCGAAGAACTGGTGCCGAGCGAAGGCCAGCGTGTCCAGTTGACGATCGACTACGACCTCCAGCACGCCGCGGAGGAGGCGTTCACGGGCCTCGGGTACAACGGCGCCGCCGTCGTCCTCGACCCGCGCAACGGAGAGGTGCTGGCGCTCGTCAGCCTTCCGGCCTACGACCCGAACCTGTTCGCCTCCGGGATCGACCGCGGCTCCTGGCAGCGGCTGAATTCGGATCGCCTGCGGCCGCTGCAGAACCGCGCCATCCAGGGTCGCTACTCACCGGGCTCGACCTTCAAGGCCATCGTGGCGACCGCCGCGCTCGAAGAAGGCGTCATCACGCCCGAACACACCGTCTACTGCCGCGGAGCCGCGACCTTCTACGGCCGTTCGTTCCAGTGCCACCAGAAGGGCGGCCATGGCGTCGTCGATCTGCGCCAGGCCATCGAGAAGTCGTGCAACGTCTACTTCTACACCGTCGGCAACATGGTGGGCGTAGATCGGATGCACAAGTGGGCGGAACGCCTCGGCCTGGCCGGGAAGACCGGTATCGACCTGCCGAACGAGGTCGAGAGCCTCGTGCCGTCGACGGAGTGGAAGCGGGCCAAGACCGGCCAGAAGTGGTACGCGGGCGAGACCATTTCCGTGGCGATCGGCCAGGGGCAGGTGTCCGTCACACCCCTGTCGCTGGCCGCGGCCTACGCCGCGATTGCCAACGGCGGCACGCGCGTCACGCCGCACCTGCTCCGGGCGTTCGATGACGGCCGCGGATGGCAGTCGCCGCCGGCGCCGCCCGCGCCGCCTGGCCTGCCGCTGAAGGCCACGACGGTCGCGGCGCTCCACGACGGCCTGTGGCGCGTCGTCAACGGCGCGGGCACGGGGAAGAACGCGCGTGTCGAGGGCCGCGACGTGTCCGGGAAGACGGGCACGGCGCAGGTCATCTCGCTGCAGGGGGGCAAACAGGCCCAGGGCAAAACCGACATGGACCTGCGGGACCACGGGTGGTTCGCGTTCTTCGCGCCGCGAGACAACCCCGAGATCGCGGGCGTCGTCTTTGCCGAGCACAGCCTGCACGGGTCCGAAGCGGCCCGCGTGGCCCGCCACGTCATCGAGACCTACTTCGCGGCGAAGGACGGGCGCGAACTGCCGACGTTCGTCCCGCCTGCCGCGCCCGCCGGCGCCCGCCCGGCCCAGGTGCCCGTCGTCGCGACCGGCACACCCGCCCCGCGACCGGATGCGGCCCAGGGCCCCGGCCGCCAGGAGCCCCGGTAGGGGAGCCGCCGCCATGATCGAACGGCGCCTTTTCCTGCATGTCGACTGGCCCCTGGTGGCGGCGGTGTATCTGCTCTGCGCCATCGGTGTGGTCCTGATCTACGCGGCGAGTTACGATCCGGCCCGGGCCGCGAGTTCGCGGCTGTTCGTGACCCAGCTCTACGCCATTGGCCTCGGGACGGCCGCCCTGCTGGTGTGTGCGTCGATCGACTACCGTCAACTCGCCGACCGCTCGCACTGGCTCTACGCGCTGCTGCTCGCCTTCCTGGTGTACGTGCTGTTCTTCGGCGTGGTCCGCGGAGGCGGCCGCCGCTGGATCCCGCTGCCCCTCTTCAACCTGCAGCCGTCGGAGTTCGCCAAGCCCGTGCTCGCGCTCCTGCTCGCCCGGTATTTCGGCGACATGCGCAACCGCGTGCCCGACGGCCGCGACATCGCGCTGGCGGGTCTGCTGACGGCGATCCCGCTCGTCCTGATTGCCCGACAGCCCGACCTCGGCACCGCGGTCACGCTGATTCCCGTGCTCGTCCTCGTGGCGTTCATGGCCGGGATGCGCTTGAAAGTCGCCGGGGCCCTCCTGGCGCTCGCGCTCGTTATGGCTCCCGTCGCCTGGAAATACGGATTGAAGGACTACCAGCGCGGCCGCGTGCTCACGTTCCTCGACCCGTGGCGCGATCCGCGCGGTGACGGTTACCAGCAGATCCAGGCCCAGATTACCGTCGGATCCGGCGGGCTCTGGGGCAAGGGCTTCCAGAAAGGGACGCAGGGCCAGCAGGGTTTCCTGCCCGTGGCCCACAACGATTTCATCTTCTCCGTGCTGGCCGAGGAGTACGGCTTCGTGGGCGTGCTCGTCGTGCTGGCACTGTACGGGTTCGTCGTGATGCGGGCGATCGATGCCGCGAGGCTGGCGAGAGACCGACTGGGCACGCTCCTGGTCACCGGTCTGCTCGGCGGTTTCACCTTCCAACTGTTTTACAACGTCGCGATGTCGGCGGGACTGGCCCCGGTCAAGGGGCTGACGCTTCCGCTGCTGAGCTACGGCGGATCGTCCGTGATCGCCACGCTCGCCGGCCTCGGACTCATCCTCAACGTGAGGATGCGGAGGTTTACCAACTGATGACGAAAGAAATGATCATCACCTCGAATGCCCACCAGACCATGGTGGCCATTCTCGAGGACGACCAGGTCACGGAAGTCTCCATCGAGCGCGAACGTCAGCGCGGCGCCGTGGGGAACATCTACAAGGGGCGCGTGTCGAAAGTGCTGCCCGGCATGCAGTCGGCCTTCGTCGACATCGGGATCGAGCGGGACGGCTTCCTGTACGTGTCGGATGTCGTCGACACCATGGATGCCTTCGAGCGGATGGAGGGCGGTGACGACGAGGAGGAGGGCGGTGACGGCGGACGACGCGGTGAACGCGGCGAGGTGCCGAAGATCGAGACGCTCCTGAAAGAAGGGCAGGAGATCCTCGTCCAGGTGGTCAAGGAGCCGCTCGGCACGAAAGGCGCGCGCCTGACGTCGCACGTCACGATGGCCGGCCGGTTCCTGGTCTTCATGCCGACCGTCGATCACATCGGCGTGTCCCGGAAGATCGAGTCCCGCGAGGAACGTTCGCGCCTGCGCGGCATCGTCCGCCAGTTCCGCGAAGCCCAGGGTTTCACGGGCGGCGTCATCATCCGCACCGCGGCCGCCGGCCGGCCGCAGGAGGACCTGGTCAGCGACCTCGTCTACTTCCAGAAGGTCTGGGGAGAACTCCGGCAGAAAGTCGAATCGTCGCGGTGCCCGGCCGCCATCTACCGAGAGCAGGGCCTGGTGTCGAAACTCGTGCGCGACCAGCTCACTGACGAATACGCCGCCATCCGCCTCGACGACGAAGGCGAGTACCGGCGCGTGCTCGAACTGGTGGACCGGTTCATGCCGCAGCTGGCAACACGCGTGAAGCTCTACACGAAGCCATTCCCCATCTTCGAGGAATACGGCGTCCAATCGGAGATCGACAAGGCGCTGCGGTCGAAGGTCTGGCTCAAGTCCGGCGGGTACATCGTCATCAACCAGACCGAGGCCCTGGTGGCGATTGACGTCAACACCGGGCGTTTCGTCGGCAAGCGGAACGATCGCCTCGAAGACACCATCGTCAAGACGAACCTCGAAGCCGTGAAGGAGATCGTCCGCCAGGTTCGCCTGCGCGACCTGGGCGGGATCATCGTGCTCGACTTCATCGACATGGAGGAGAAGAAGAACCGGCAGAAGGTGGCGCAGGCCCTCGAGCTGGAACTCAAGCGCGACCGGTCACCGTCGAAGGCGGTGCAGGTATCGGACTTCGGTCTCATCATCATCACGCGCAAGCGGGTGAAGCAGAGCCTCGAGCGCGTGATGACGGAGCCGTGCCCCTACTGTTCGGGCACCGGCACGATCAAGTCGAGTTCCTCCGTGTGCTACGAGATCCTCGACGAGGTGCGGAAGCTGGGCGCCGACATCGACGGCCCAGGTCTCGTGCTGCGCGTCAACCCGGACATCGCAAGGGCCCTCAAGCAGGAAGAGGCGGCCGTGCTGCGGGACCTCCAGGACGTGCTCGGCAAGAGCATCACGGTGCACCCGGATGCGTACCTGCACCACGAGCAGTTCGACGTGATGGCCATTTAGGAAGGGAATAGGGAAGAGGCGATAGGGAAGAGGGAAAGGGAATGTGTCCCATGCCTCATGCCCCATGCCCCTGTCACTTGGGCGGTGCGTCCGCGGCGATGGGCAGCGGCGTCGACGGCAGCGCGTCGCGTTTCGGCGGCCGGGGCCGATTGAGAAACGCGTCGCGCAGGCTCAGCGGGCTGGCGGTCGGGTCCCAGCCCATGCGCAACACGACGACGTCCACGGCCCGGCGCCCGAACCGCAGCGCTTCGTTGCAGCTCCACATGTAGATGTCCAGCTGGCGCCCCTGGATGGCCGGGCCGGTGTCCATAATCGTGTAGACGCCCGAATGCCGCGACTCTGTCGCAATCTGAATCACGGACCCGACCGGGAGCAGCGTCGGGTCCGCGGCGGCCACGCCGGTGCGCGGCGCGACGCCGGAGGCCGTGACGTTGCCTTTGCAGTACGCGGTGGCCGCGAAACGCAGCCGCGCGCCCGGCGACGGCAGGGCGACGGTCTCCCGCTGGACCGCATGGCGAGCGGCGTAACGCGAGTCGAACGTCTGCGCCTGGTAGAGCAGGACGAACGACAGGGCAATCGCGCCGGTCACGACGAGCTTGTGCCACCACGTTCGCAGCATCAGCGTGCCTCCGGCTCGTGAGGGTGACGGTGCGGCAGGTGCAGGTGCCGTCGCCCGGCCACGATGGCGGGGACGGCGAGGAAGTACGCGACGCCGGCCAGCACGAGCGCGCACAGGGTCGACCCGACGACGTAGGGCCACCACATGGGTTCGAGCAGCGCCCACACGCCTGACCAGAACGCGTGGCTGAAGAACGAGAGCTCGAACAGCTCGGCGAGGCGGGCCGACAGGTGTCCCGGCGTCGCCACGCCGAGCACCCGGGCGCCAGCCACCGTCGCCAGCGTGTAGTACGGCGCGAGAATCCAGGGCAGGTTCGAATAGACGCCCGCGATCGCGGCCACGCGGTTCAAGCCCAGTACGAACGCCACGATCACCGCCAGGATCGTGTGCAGTCCCAGCACCGGTGAGAAGCCGAAGAAGACGCCCACGGCAAACGCCGCCGCCGTCCGCCTCGGCGTGTCGTGCGTGTGCAGCAACAGGGCGATCCACTTCCGGACGGCCGCTTTCGTGACGTGGATCATCGGAAGTGCTCGTAGCCGCCGCCGATTGGCGTCCGCGTCCCGCCGGACACCAGCCACGCGCCGGTGCCCTGTGCGACCCGTCCGATGCGGGTCAGCGGCACGTCGCGGGTCAGCGCCCGGACCGCCTCGAACCGGGACCGGCGGCGCCGCGAGACCGTGAACACCAGTTCGTAGTCGTCGCCGCCCGCGATGGCCGCCTGCAGCGGGTCGGCTCCCTGCGCCGCAAACCAGGCCGACGCCCCTGACGCCACCGGCACGGCAGCGGGATCGATTTCGAACGCCGCTCCCGACGCCTCGGCGAGCTGGGCCAGGCCGTCGGCGAGGCCGTCGCTGAGATCCATCCCGGACGAAGCCGCGCGGTTGCGGCCCAGCAGGCGGCCCAGCCGCACACGCGGTTCTGGTGCGAGATAGGCGCTGGTGCAGGGGCGTCCTGCCTCCGTGTCGGCTTCGGGCGACGCCGAGGCGAGCATGGCCAGGCCGGCGGCGGCGGCGCCGATGGCGCCGCTGACCCAGACGTCGTCTCCGGGCCCGGCGCCCGAGCGGGTCAGGGCGTGGCGGCGGCGGACGCTGCCGACTGCCGTGAGGTCGATGACGAGCGGGCCGGGGGACCTGGTGATGTTGCCGCCGACCAGGTGGACGCCGTGGCGGGTCGCAAGGGTGACGAGACCATCGGTGAGGGCCTCGAGGTCCGCTACCGGCCACTCCGCCGGCATCGCCAGCGAGAGCAGCGCGAGGCGAGGTGTGGCCCCCATGGCGGCGAGATCGCTCAGGTTGGCGGCCATCGCCCGATGGCCGATGGCCCCCGCCGGCGTGAATCGCCGGTCGAAATGGACGCCTTCGACCATCGCGTCGGTCGTGAAGACGTCCAGGGTATTGCGGGCCGGTTCGGCCACGGCGGCGTCGTCACCGATCCCGATCGTGAGCCACGCCGGCGGCGCCGGAAGCCGACGACGGATCAGGGCAATGGCGGCCCGTTCGCCGAGAGCGCCGACGTTACTTGGCGTAGTCAACGGCGCGGGTCTCCCGGATGACGGTGACCTTGATCTGGCCCGGATACTCGAGCTCGTGTTCGATGCGGCGCGCGATGTCCTTCGACAGCCACACCGCTTCTTCGTCCGTGACCTTCTCGCTCTCCACCATGATCCGGATCTCGCGGCCGGCCTGCAGCGCGAACGCCTTCGACACGCCCTTGAACGAATCGGCGATCCCCTCGAGCTTCTCGAGGCGTTTCACGTAGGACTCGAGGATGTCGCGCCTGGCCCCTGGGCGTGCCGCCGAGATGGCGTCGGCCGCCTGGACGATCATGGCCTCGAGCGACGGCCAGTCGATGTCCATGTGGTGTGCCGCCACGGCGTCCAGCACCGGTTTCGACTCGCCGTGCTTGCGCAGGAAGTCCAGGCCCACGTCGAGGTGTGTGCCCTGCATCTCGCGATCGATGGCCTTGCCGATGTCGTGCAGGAAGGCCGCGCGCACCGTCACCGTCGACTGCAGGCCGAGTTCGCGAGCCATGACGCCGGCCAGGAACGCCACCTCCTTCGAGTGGGAGAGCACGTTCTGGCCGTAACTCGTCCGGTACTTCAGCCTCCCCATCAGGCGGAGCACGTCGGGGTGCAGATCGTGCAGGCCCAGTTCGAAGGCGGCCGCTTCGCCTTCGCGGCGCACTTCCTCCTCGAGCTCGGTCCGCACCTTCTCGACCACTTCTTCGATACGCGCCGGGTGGATCCGCCCGTCTTCGATCAGCCGCTCGATGGCGATCTTCGCGATCGCCCGGCGGAACGGATCGAACCCGGACAGGATGATCGCGCCCGGCGTGTCGTCGACGATGAGATCGACGCCGGTGGCAATCTCGAGGGCCCGGATGTTCCGACCCTCGCGGCCGATGATCCGGCCCTTCAGGTCGTCGCTCGGCAGGTCGACGACCGACACGGTGGTTTCCACGGCGTGTTCGGCCGCGGACCGCTGAATGGCCTCGGTGATGTACTGGCGGGCCTTGGCGCCAGCGGATTCCCGTGCCTCGGCGTCGAGGCGTTTCACCAGGTTGGCCGCGTCGCGCCGGGCGTCGGCCTCGATCTGTTTCAGGAGCACGTCCCGGGCCTCGTCGGCGGTCATCCCGGCGACACGCTGGAGTTCGCGCTGGAGGTCGGCCGTCAAGGTGTCGCAGCGCGCGGCCGCCTCCGCCGTTGCCTTGTCCCGGCGGGCGAGGGCCTGTTCGAGGTTTCGCACCTCCCGTTCCCGGTGGTCGAGCGCCGAGACACGCTCGGTGAGCTTCTCTTCGCGCCGGGCGAGGGCCTGCTCGATGCCGGAGAGCTGCTGCCGGCGGTCCCGGGCCTGCTTCTCCGCCTCGAGACTGAGTTCGTGGGCCCGTTCCTTGGCCTCGAGCAGCGCCTCTTTCTTGAGGGTTTCGGCCTCACGCTCGGCGTCTCTGATCAGCCGGGCGGCCTGGTCTTCGGCCCGTCCGACGGTGTCCGCCGCCAGCCGCTTACGCGAGCCCAGCCACACGAAGAACGCGATCGCCGCGACGGCCGCGGTGATGGCTGCATTCATTGCATAGATCCCGTATTCCATGCCGCGTCCTCTCGGAGTCTGGTCGGCGGGACCCTGTGGGGCTGGCGCCGTGGGGTGGCGGCCGCCCCTCCGGCTAAGGCACCACAGGAGGGAAAGAAAAAGGCCCCGCTTTGCCGTGTGGGGAGGTCGATGAACCTGCTAGAGCAGGTGGGACCGCAATCAGACCCGGCTTCAGGCTTCCTCGCTGCGGAGGCATGCACACCGTCGGGCGCCGCAGTCCGCTTAGGTGAAGCATCGGCTCAAACGAGCTCCCGCACATCACGAGCAAAGCAGGGACCGGCTAAGTTCTTGAGCCATCTTAGACTGCGGGAGGTCGAGGGTCAAGGCGCGGAGGACCCTGGCTGTCAGGATTCCAGCGTCTGGTCGATGAGGCGTTCGAGGCGGGAGACCCGGTCGGCGAGCGCCGCGAGCGTTCCGTCACCCAGTCCGCGGGCGCGGAACAACTCGTCGGCGAGGTTGAGGGCGGCGACGAGCGCGACCCGGAGGGCATCGCCCCCCGGCGTCACGTCTTCAGCCGCCCGCATCCGTTCGTCGACATAACTGGCGAGCTCCTGGACGTACCGCTCGTCCAGCGTGCTGCGGACGGGGAAACGTTGTCCCAGGATCTCGATTGGCACCAGACCGTCGGCCATGGCGGCGTCCGTGTCTAGAGGTTGAGGCTTTCGAGTTGTTCGAGCAGCGCGCTGACCCGCGACCGGATCACGGCGCGCTCCTCTTTCAGGCCGTCCACCTGGACCGACACCCCCTGGGCTTCGGTCAGACGGAGCCTGGCGGTCTCGACCTCGGCCGACAGCCGGGCGTTCTCTTCGGCCAGTGTGGCCTGTTCGGCCCGCAGCCGGCCCACGAGCGCGACCAGCTGCTTGACCTTGTTTTCGAGACGATCGAACGATTCGAACTCGACCGCGTGTGCTGTCGTCGCCATACCGTTCCCCCGACTCGCGGCGCCTACGCCTTGGCGGCGGATTCGATGGCCTGCCGGGCCTGGTTCACCAGCGAGGTGAACGCCGGCGCGTCGGACACGGCGATCTCGGCCAGGTTCTTCCGGTCGATCGTGATGTTCGCCAGGCGCAGACCCTGGATCAGCTCGCGGTACGTGAAGTTGTTCTCACGGGCCGCGGCGTTGATGCGGACGATCCAGAGGCGGCGGAAGTCGCGCTTCTTGTTGCGGCGGCCGACGAAGGCGTACTTGAGGGCCTTGTCGACGGCCTGCTGCGCGGAACGGTAGAGCTTGCTCTTGGTGAGGAAGTACCCTTTAGCACGCGTCAATAGGCGCTTGCGTTTCGCTCGCCTGACGGTGCCACGCTTGACTCTCGGCATGATGTTTCTCCATCGCCACGACTGACATGTGGCGGGGCGTCAATACGCCCCTGACGGCCCGGACGCGATCGCGGGGGGTGGCATCCCCGAGTCTCTGTCGATCCGGACCCATTGGACGATCGGCGTGACGGGGTGAGCCCTCTCGCCTCTCGCCTGCTCCCTCGTCCCTATTTGTAGGGGAGCATCCGTTCCAGCGTCTTCTGGTCGGCGTCGGACACGACGACGGCCTTCGCCAGCTGGCGCTTCCGCTTGGTGGTCTTGCTGGTGAGGATGTGGCGCTTGTAGGCCGACCCTCTCTTGAACTTCCCGGTCGCCGTCTTCTTGAACCGCTTGGCGGCGCCGCGGTGGGTCTTCAGCTTGGGCATGACTCCGTGCTCTCCTGGTGCTCAAACGACCGCCGCTCAGGCAGTCGGGTTCGTCTCCGGCTCTTCGACGTCAGCGGCACCGCCGGCCTCGGCTGCCGGAGCGGCGGCCGGGCGCGCCTTCGGGGCCGAGTGGCCCTTGGCGCCGGCCTTGCGGGCCAGGATGACGTGCATCGTGTTGCCCTCGCGGCGGGGCATGTTTTCGGCGACCGCGACGTCCTGGAGTTCATCGAGCAACCGCTCGAGAATCCGCTGCCCGATCTCCGGGTGGGCCATTTCGCGTCCGCGGAAGAAGATCGTGGCTTTGACCTTGTCGCCGTCCTCGAGGAAACGTTCGATGTGTTTCTTCTTGAACTCGTAGTCGTGCTCGTCGACCTTCGGCCGGAACTTGATTTCCTTGACCTCGATCACCTTCTGGTGCTTCCGGGCTTCGCGCGTGCGCTTCTGCTCCTGGTACTGGTACTTGCCGAAGTCCATGATGCGGCACACGGGCGGCATCGCGGCGGCGGCGACCTCCACCAGGTCCAGGCCCTTCGAGCGCGCGAGCGCGAGCGCCTGCTGCGGCGGCATGATGCCCAGCTGGGCACCCGTGTCGTCGATGACGCGGATTTCCCGAACGCGGATACGTTCGTTGACCCGAGTACGTTCTTCCCGACGCGGCCCTGAGCGTTCGAAAGCGATATGCGCCTCCCTGGTTCGCGGGGCTACTGCCCCTTGCGGCGAATGTCTTCTGCGGCCGTCTCGACGAACGCCGCGACGGTGCTCGGCCCCAGGTCGCCCTGGGCCCGGCTGCGCACGGACACGGTGCCGTCGGCCATCTCGCGATCGCCGACCACCAGCATGTACGGCACCTTCTGCAACTGCGCTTCCCGGATCTTGTAGCCGATCTTTTCCTGCCGCGCGTCGAGTTCCACGCGCAGGCGGGCTGCCGCCAGCGCGTCCCGGACGCCCGCGGCGTACTCCGCATGCCGGTCCGCGATCGGCAGCACCACGGCCTGCACCGGGGCAATCCACAGCGGCAACGCACCCGCCGTGTTCTCGATCAGCATCGCGATGAACCGCTCGAAGCTCCCGAAGATCGCCCGGTGGATGACCACCGGACGGTGCTCGGCGTTGTCGGCGCCGATGTACTTCAGATCGAACCGCTGCGGCAGCTGGTAGTCGAGCTGGATGGTGGCGCACTGCCACTTGCGGCCGAGCGCATCGAGCACGTCGAAGTCGATCTTCGGGCCGTAGAACGCCCCGTCGCCTTCGTTGATCGTGTAGCTCAGCCCGACGGCTTCGAGCGCCTGCTTCAGCGCGGCTTCCGCGTGGTCCCACTGGGAGATTTCCCCCATGAACTCCGCGGGCCGCGTCGAGAGTTTCATGGAGACCGTCATGCCGAAGTCGCCGTAGACGCGCTGCACGAGGCGCAGCAGGCGTTCCACTTCTTCGCCGATTTGCGACTCCATCACGAAGCAGTGCGCGTCGTCCTGGGCAAACTGGCGGACGCGTGTGAGGCCTGACAACACGCCGGAGGCTTCGTTGCGGTGCAGCGGGGTCTGTTCGTGCAGCCGCAGCGGCAGGTCCCGATAACTCCGCGTCTCGCTGCTGAAGACGAGCATGTGGCCGGGGCAGTTCATCGCCTTCATGCCCATCTGCTCGTCCTCGGACTCGACGAGGAACATGTTGGCGCGGTAATGCTGCCAGTGGCCCGACGTCTCCCAGAGCGCCTTGTTGAAGACGAGCGGCGTCTTCACTTCCGCGTACCCGGCAGGGAAGAGCACCTCGCGCATGTAATCGGCGAGGAGGTTGTAGAGCGTCGTGCCCTTCGCCATCCAGAACGCCGCGCCGGGCGCCCACGGGTGGAAGTGGAACAGCCCGAGTTCGCGGCCGAGCTTCCGGTGATCGCGCTTCTTCGCTTCCTCGAGGCGCTGCAGGTACGTCTTCAGGTCGGCGTCGCTGAAGAACGCCGTGCCGTAGAGACGCTGCATCGGCTGGTTGGCCGCGTCACCCTTCCAATACGCGTTGGAGGTCGTCAGGAGCTTGAACGCCTTCAGCTTGCCCGTCGACGGCACGTGGGGCCCCGTGCAGAAGTCGATGAAGACGTCGCCAATCGTGTAACACGAGACGACCGGGCCGCCCTTTTCCTCGATGAGCTGGACCTTGAGCGGTTCGCCGCGCCGGGCGAAGTAGGCCTTGGCCTCTTCCTTCGGCAGCATCTTCCGCTCGTACCGCAGGTCGCGCGACGCGAACGCCGCCATCTGTTTCTCGATGGCCTCGAGATCTTCCGGCACGAAGGGACGGTCGAGGACGAAGTCGTAGAAGAACCCTTCGTCAGTCGCCGGGCCGATCCCGCACTGCGCGCCGGGAAACAACGTCGTGACCGCCGCGGCCATCAGGTGGGCGGTGCTGTGACGGTAGAGGTCCAGCGCTTCGGGACTGTCGGACGTCACGACCTTCACGGTGGCATCGGTGTCGATCGCGTGGGAGAGATCGACCAGGCGGCCGTCGACGAGTCCCGCCAGGGCAGACTTCGCCAGGCGCGGCGAAATGGATGCCGCGATGTCCGCCACCGACGTGCCCGCCGCCACCGGGCGGCTGGAGCCGTCGGGAAGAGTGACCGTGACCTGATTCATCGACATCGTTGAATGCGCGACACCCCGGCGGCCTCGTTCACCGCAGCCGAATGATTCGGGGGTGCGGGGGAGTGGTAGGCACGGGCAGACTCGAACTGCCGACCTCCTGCGTGTCAAGCAGGCGCTCTAACCAACTGAGCTACGCGCCTATATCTCGAAAGACAAGGCTTACCGGACCAGCCAGTATAACTGGCGGAGAGATTGTGAGTCAACGCACCCGGCAGGAAAAGAACTGCCCGACCCCAAGCCGGCCTGGACGGGCGTCCGGGCGGCCGGGGTCGGAGACCAAACCGTCGGCGCGGGTGCCGACCCTACTTGACGAGATCCTTCAGGCCCTTGCCGGCGGTGAACCGCGGCACCCGGCGCTTCGCGATCTTGATCGCCGCACCCGTGCGCGGGTTGCGGGCCGTGCGGGCCTTGCGGACGGACGTCTTGAACGTGCCGAACCCCACGAACGTGATCGTGTCGCCCTTCTTCAGAGCCTTTCCGATGCCGTCGAGCAACGAGTCGATCGTCGCGCCAGCGGCGGCCTTGGTGCAACCCGTGTCCTTGACGATCTTCGCAATGAGGTCCTGCTTGTTCATCTGTGTCTCCTCTGGCGCCCGTCACACGTTGACTGCGCGTGCCCGCGCCGTGGGCGGTTATACGCGAGTCGGTCCGGGGTGTCAAGTCAGCCTACGAGCCGGACCGCGCACGCAGACGTTCGATGGCCCGGTCCATCGTCGGATCACCGGGGGGGAGGCTCGCGCCGAATTCGACTTCGGGCTGAGCCACGACAATTTCGGGCGACAGGCCACGTTCGTGGATGGCCTCGCCGGGCACCGTGAAGTACTGGGCGTACGACAGCCACAACGCGCTGCCGTCCGGCAGCGGGAACAGTTTCTGGAGCGCGACGCGACCGGCCGTGCGTTCACCGACCAGCGCCGCCCGCTTGTTGCCGGCGAGCGCCGCCGCGAGGATCTCCGCCGGCCCCGACGTACCGTTGTCGACGAGCACGACCAGGGGCGCCGTGACCGCCCCGTCGCCCGGACCCGACGAGGTGAACTCGCGTGCCAGGCCCCGGGCCTCGAACTGGGCGATGAGGCCGTTGGTGATGAAGAGTCGGGCTGCGGCGACACCGGTCGCGAGCGGGCCCCCTGCGCAGTGGCGCAGGTCGAGCACCAGCGACGTCGCGCCGCCCTTCTGGACCTGGGCGATCGCGTCGCGCAGGGCACCGGGCGTCGAATCGGCAAAGGCGCGCACCCGCACGACGCCGACGCCGCCTGGCATCGTGGAGGTCGTGACCGCGGGTATGGCCAGCGCCTCGCGCGTCAGTTCGACGACGTGTGGTTCGGTGGCGTTGCCGCGCAGGATGGTCAGCGTCAGCGTCGAGCCCACCGGTCCCCGCAACATGCGCGTACCTTCCCACACCGACATGTCCCTGGTCGGCTTGCGGTCGATGACCCGGATGTAGTCCCCGTTGCGCAGTCCCGCGCGGTACGCCGGCGTACCGTCGATCGCGGCGACGATCCGCAGGTAGTACTGCCGGGTCAGCACGAGGCCGACGTCACCCGCGGGCATCGGCGCCCGGCCGGCGGCCACCTTGGCTTCGTCCGGCGTCAGGTACGCGCTGTCGGCATCCAGCGCCTCCGCCAGGCCGTGCATCGCGCCGTGCATCAGGCGGCCGGGATCGACCGGCTCGACGTAGCCGTTCGTCGTGAGGCTGAAGACGTCGTCGAACACGCGAAGGTAGGGATACGCTTCGTCGCGCGGCGGGGCCGTGCGCGCCAGCAGGCCGCCGACCACCACGAACGCGAGGATCGGCGCGGTGATGAGGACAATCGTGAAGCGCGTGCGCGTCGTCATGGACAGGGGATTAGTGTTTCCTCAGCCATTGTAGTGGATCGACGGGCCTGGCGTCGATGCGCAACTCGAAGTACAACGCGGGCGTGCCGTCGATGAGCGTACCCACCGTGCCGATCGCCTGGCCTCGTGTGAGCGGCGCGCCGACCGCGACGTCGATCGCGGCGAGGTGCCCGTAGAGCGAGAACGCCTGGTGCCCGTGATCCACGATCACGAGATTGCCGAAACCGGTGAACGGCTCCGCGAACGCCACCGTGCCTTCGTGGACGGTCAGCACCGGCGTGGCCGCGGGCGCCTCGACGAGGATCCCGTTGCTGGCCACGGCCGTCCTGAAGCGGGCGTCGGTGTGGGTGCCGAACCCCGTGATCATCCGGCCCGTCACGGGCCAGTCGAGGTCACCCTTGAACGGCGCGAGCGGCAGGGCGAGTGCGGAGGTGTCGCCGCCGGCCGGTCCCAGGCTGGCGACCGCCTCCTGCAGCCGCTGGTGCGCGGCTTCCAGTTCCCCGACGAACTGCGCGTTGAGGTCGCGCCGCGCATCGATCGCCTCGATCATCGTCGTCACGCGCCGGGCCGCCGTCGTGGCCGCATCCCGCGCAGCCGCCAGCCTGGCCTGCGCCGATGCCTGGCTGTCACGTTGTGCTTCGAGTCCCGATCGGGTCGCGCTCAGTTCGGCCATCGTGCGTTCGTACTCGCGCGCCCGCTGCCGATCGATCGCCTGCAGGGCCGACACGAAACGATAGGCGCGCCCCATCTCCCGAAGGTCGCTGACGTTGAGCAGCAGCCGCACGTAACCGGCGTTGCCGAGCTTGTAGAGCTCGACGAGCCGGCCGGACAGGCTGGGCAGCTGGAACCGGGCCTCGTTCTGGAGCGTGGTCATCTTCACGCTCAACGCCTCGAGTTCCCTGACGATGCGGGCCAGGTCTCCGGCGACGAGATCGTGTTCCTCGCGCCGGAGATCGCGGTCGATCTCGAGTTGCCGCAAATCTCCGAGCAGCGTGTGTTCGCGGGCCGCGAGCGCCTCGGACTCGCGCTGCAACGCGCGGATCCGATCGCGGACGCGCCGGGCCTGGGCCGCCGCCTGCGCCTCTTCTCCCTGGACGGCCGGCGCCGGCGCGACGGGCGCCTGGCCGCGCAGCGTCAGCCAGCCGCCCAGCAGCAGGGCGGCGACGGCGGCGGCGACGAGGCGCGAACGGGCACGCATGGCGTCAGAACAGCGGTCTGCCGTCGATGTCCTTGGGAATGGCCACGCCGAAGTACTTCAGGACCGTTGGCGCCACGTCGATGATCCGCGCCTCGTTCGTGTTGAGCTTGCGGCTCGAGATGATGACGCCGGGGATGTCCTTGTAGTCGGAGCCACAGTGGTCACCGCTCCACTTGCGGTCGTTCGGATAGACGAGGCCCGCAGGCGAACCGCCAAGCGTCGTCTGCCACGAGACACGATAGCCGTCGACCATGCCGACCTGCAGGTCGGGGGCGTCCTTCACGTACTGGCCCGAGTAGATGTCATCGCGCTTGTAAACGCCACTGACAATCTTCGTCCCGTTGCGCGGATCGGTCAGCGTCATCAGCCGGGCCGCCAGTTCGTCCACGACCTGGCGGTACTCCTCGCCGGGATTGACGATGCCCTGTCCTTCCCGGCCCTTGACGTTGATGAAGACCTGGCCGAGGCCGAGGGCGTAGGCCTTGGTCTTCGACCAGTCGACGTTCTCCCAGAATTCGCCGGTGCCGAGGAAGAGGTTGTCGAGTGTCTTCGTGGCCGCCCGCTCGCCTTTGACCGCCAGGTAACCTTCCTGCACGAGCCACGTGTTCAGGTTGACCGCGTAGCGGAACGAGTGGAACCCGTGATCCGAGACGACGAGGATCGGCACGTCCGGCCCGAGGCGATCGCGGACCTCGGCGACGAACTGGTCGGCCCGCCGGTACACCCGCTCGATCGAGTCCCCGAACTTCGCGGCGCCCTCCTCGGTGTACATCGGGTGTTCTTTGTCCAGGTACCGCCACATCATGTGCTGGACGCGGTCGGTCGACTCGATGACGCCGACCAGCAGATCCCATCGCCCCGCATCGAGGCGATTCAGGATGACCTGCGCCCGGTCATCGAACGCCCGGTAGAGGTCGTCCATGAACGCCTTCTCGTCGATCCGGTCTTCGTTCAGCGGCCACGTCGCTTCGGCCCAGCCGAGCGTCCGGAAGAACCCCAGGCGATCGTTCAGCGTGCCCGCGAGCGATGCCGGCGCCGAGATGGGGACCGGCGGCTTGTCGGGTCGGAAGTTGATCGGCGAGACGTAGAGCTGCAGTTCCCGATCGGCCCGGATGAGGAACAGTTGCGCCATGCCGTGGATCCGCACCATCAGGTTGACGCGGAACTCCAGCATCACCCACTTGCTCCACTGGCCTTCGTCGAGCGTGACGGACTCTCCCTGCACGTCAATCGTGGCGCGGCGCTGCTGACGGTCCCAGCGCACCGTGAGCGGAATCCGCACGTCCTCTCGCGTGGCCAGTTCGGCGAGCAGCGCCTTGTCGGCCGCGGTCATGGCGGGCCCCTTCGCCTGAATCCCGCGCTGCTGCGCTTTCACCACGGGATTCGGCGGCCCGACGATCTCGGTCTTCGCGACGCCGCCGTCGAACACCAGGCGCTTCAGGATGCCGCCCATCTCGGTGTTGCCTTCTTCGTAGCGCGACAGGTCGGTGGCGAAGTAGTAGAAGGTGCCGATGGTGCCGCGGATGTCCGGCAGCGGGAGCCCGGACAGCAGTTCGCCGTTCGCGACTTCTTCGGCCGGGAACGTCACCGGCACCGTCATGATGCTGGACCGCACCCCGGATTCGCCCGCGGTGACCCAGAACGACGTGCCGCCGCGCAACGAGAGGATCTGCGGCCGCTTGACCGGGAAGTAGTTGAACATGAACTCGGGCGGAATCTTCTTCACGATCCCGAGGTCCGGCAGATACGTGCGCGGATCGCGCACGAGGAAGTCGTAGATGTTGTGCTTGCCCGCGTTGGCCCCGGTGGCGAACGACGCCCACGCCGTGGGCGACTCGGGCGAATGACTCGTCTCGAGCGGATACAGGCCGCCTTCCGAGGCCAGCTTGGCCAGGTTCGGCAGGCGCCCTTCCTTGATCCACCGCTCCGTCAGCTTCGGATCCATGCCGTCGAATCCGAGGATCACGAGCTTCTGAGCGTACTTCTGCGGCGGCGTCGACGTTCCGCACGACCAGACCGCCAGGGCGATCGCGGCCGCGCACACGCACGTAAGGGCTGTTTTCACAGGATCACTCGCGGGGCTGATGCCAAAGCCAAAGTATAGCAGGAGACACCTCCGCCTACGGCCGCCTGTAGTACGCTGAGTGCGGGATGCGAGTGATCGCCGTCGACTTCGGAACGCGCCGCATCGGGCTCGCCGTCAGCGACCCGACGGGAACCCTCGCGCGGCCGCTCGCCGTGATTGGCGGCAGCACCGACCCCGTCCGCGCGTCGCTCGCGGTGCTGGCGGCTATCGAGTCGTTCGAGCGGACCGACGAACGGATCGACACCATTGTGGTCGGCCGGCCCCTGCGCCTCGACGGGCGTCCGACCGACACGACGGCGAAGGCCGACGCGCTGGCCGCCGACCTCGGCCGCCGCGCCGGACGCGAGGTGGTCCTCCGGGACGAACGGCTCACGAGTCACGAGGCCGACGCGCTGCTGGCCGAACACGAAACCGACTGGCGGGCGCGCAAGCGGAAACTCGACGCCGCCGCGGCGGCGGTCATCCTGCAGGAGTACCTCGACCACCTGGGAGCGCGTGAATGAGACGTGTCGGTCTCGCGGTGACCGTGGTCCTCGCCGCCGTGCTGGTCGTGGCCGGGGCAGCCTGGTGGCAGTTGACGGTGCGCCAGACGACGCCGTTCCGCGGGTACGCCGGCGACGGCCAGTTCGTCGACGTGCCGCCGGGCACCGGCCCGGCGGCCATTGGCGCGCGCCTCGTGACGGCTGGCGTCGTGCACGACACGTGGAGTTGGTGGATTGCGTTGCGCGCCAGCGGCCGCGCCACGCGGCTCAAAGCCGGGGAGTACTACTTCGATCGCCCGATGACGCCCGCCGAGGTCATCGACACGCTGGTGCGCGGGGACATCTACGTTCGGAGCATCACGTTTCCCGAGGGCCTCACGGCGCGGCAGATGGCGAGGATCTTCGAAGTCCGGGGGTTCGGCTCGGCGGAGGCCTTCCTCGCCGCGGCCGGCCGAGCGTCGCTCGTCGCCGATATCGACGGGGAGGCCACGGACCTCGAGGGGTACCTGTTCCCCGACACCTATACGTTGACGCGGAAGGCCACCGCCGACGAGCTGGTGCGACAGATGCTCGGCCGCTTCCGCGCGGTCTGGACCGAAGACCGGCAGCTCGCGGCGTCCCGGCGGAGCCTGTCGGCGCGCCAGGTCATCACGCTCGCATCACTCGTGGAAAAGGAGACAGCCCGCGCCGATGAGCGCCCCGTCGTCGCGGCGGTCTATCACAACCGCCTGCGGATCCGGATGGGCCTGCAGTGCGACCCGACGGTGATCTATGCCCTGGAACGTGCGGGGCGGTTCGACGGGAATCTCAGGCGCGCGGATCTTGCGTTCGACTCGCCGTACAACACATACCGCTACGCCGGATTACCGCCAGGGCCGATCGCCAACCCGGGCCAGGCGGCCATCGACGCCGCGTTGCGTCCAGCGGAGGTCGACTACCTCTACTTCGTCAGCCGCAACGACGGTTCGCACGCGTTCTCGTCGTCTCTCGACGAGCACAACCGGTACGTCCGCAAGTTCCAGGTGGAGTACTTCAAGGCGAGACACTAACCTCTCGCGGCTCGCGGCTCGCGGCTCGCGGCTCGCGGCTTTCGGCTTTCGGCCCTCGGCCGGCCCCTGTCCCCTGATCCCTTTCCCCTTTTCCCGATCGCCTTGTCCCTGATCCCTATCTCTCCGTCCACCTGAGCTTCTCGCGCAGGACGTCGTAGTAGCTGCGGGGAGACGCGCGCACGAGCCGCATCGATCGTTCCGATCGGGTGATGGCGACCACGTCCCCGGGCGCGAGTTGTTCGCCGCGCTGGCCGTCGTAGGTGGCGTACGCTTCGTCGTTGTCGCGTTTGAGGACCGGGTGCACGGCCACGCGCGACGTGGCCGGGATGACGATGGGGCGGTGCGTGAGCGTGTGTGGGGCGATCGGGTTCAAGACGAGGGCGTCGACCGCCGGGTGCACGATCGGACCGCCGGCGGAGAGGTTGTACGCGGTCGAGCCCGTCGGCGTCGAGACGATGACGCCGTCGGCGTTGAACCGCGCCACGAACTCACCGTCGACCGACACGCGGAATTCGACGATGCGGGACAACGACCCGCCGGAGACCGTGACGTCGTTGAGGGCCACGTGGCGGGACTGGAGCTGGTCGTGGTGCAGGACGCGCACGTCGAGCATGAGGCGGACGTCCACGTCGTGGGTGCCGTCGAGCGTCCGTTCGAGCGCGCGAAACAGGTCGGGCAGCGTGATTTCCGTCAGGAAACCCAGGGTCCCGTAGTTCACGCCGAGGATGGGCGTCTCGAGCCCGGCCTGCGCGACGCGGTCGGCCATGCCGAGCAGCGTGCCGTCGCCGCCGAGTACCAGGATCAGGTCCACCAGCGGCGGGAGGGCATCGCGCGTGGGCGCGATCGGGCGGTCGAGCCCGCACTGCTGCGCGGTGCGCGCCTCGACCACCGCGTCCACGCCGCGCCGAGACAGCCACTCGATCAGATCGCGGACTTCGGCGCCGATCCGGTCGAGTCCCGGTTTCGCCACGATCCCGACCCGACGGACGGGGGGCACGGCAGCGGGCGGCGTTGGGGCGGCGGAACCAGGCATCGGGTCTCCGGTGGTGACGCGATTCTACGCCGGTTTCAGGTGGAGCAGGAACTCCTGGTTGCCGGTGGCGCCAGTGATGGGCGAGGGCGTCGTGGCCACGGCGCGCAGTCCGCACACGGCCGCGGCGGCGGTCACGCGCGCGAGCACGGCGGCATGCACGTCCGGGTCCTTCACGAGCCCGCCCTTGCCGACCTCGTCCCGGCCCGCTTCGAACTGTGGTTTCACGAGGGCCACCACGTCGGCGCCGGGCGCGAGGACTGGCGGCACCCGGGGCAGGATGAGGCGCAGCGAGATGAACGAGACGTCGATGCTCACGAGGCCGACCGGTCCGGGCAGCCACCCCGGCTCGAGGTCCCTCGCATTCCGCCGCTCGATGACGACCACGCGCGGATCCTGGCGCAACCGCCAGTCGAGCTGGCCGTGGCCGACGTCGAGGGCGACCACGCGCACCGCGCCGCGCGTCAGCATCACGTCGGTGAAGCCGCCCGTCGATGCGCCGATATCCAGCGCCTCGCGACCGTCGACGGGGATCGCGAACGTGTCGAGCGCGTGCGCCAGCTTGACGCCGCCCCGCCCGACCCAGGGGAAATCCTGTTCGACGAGTTCCACCACGGCCGAGGCCCCGACGGCGGTGCCGGCCTTGGTCTGGACGGCGCCGTCCACGCGGACGCGGCCGGCGAGGATCAGCGCGCGCGCGCGTTCGCGAGAGGGCGCGAGGCCCTGCGCGACGACGACCAGATCGAGGCGGGCGCGCGGGGTGGCGGCCATGGTTACGACGACCGCGAGACGTTCCACTCGGCGAGGTCGGCCAGACGAGTCGTGTGGCCGCCGATGCGCACCAGGGCCGCCAGTGCCGCGTCGGTCGCGGCCCGCGCGAGGCGGCGCGATTCATCGAGACCGAAGTACATCGGGTAGGTCGGCTTGTTGGCGGCGGCGTCCTTGCCGAGGGTCTTGCCCATGGCCTGGCTTTCACCTTCGACGTCGAGGATGTCGTCGACGATCTGAAAGGCGAGTCCCAGGCGGATCGCGTAGTCGTCGATGGCGTCGAGTTCGGCCGGCCTCGCGCCGGCCATGAGCGCCCCCGACAGCGCCGACGCGCGGATGAGCGCGCCGGTCTTGCGGGCGTGCATGTCCCGCAGGTCGTCGATCGACAGCGCGTGGGCTCCCGTGCCACTGCCGGCCGCGTGCAGGTCGATGGCCTGGCCGCCGACCATGCCCGCCGCGCCGGCGGCCTCGGCCACCGCGCGGAGCACATCCAGCTTGCGCCTCGCGATCTCGGGGCGCCCCTCGTGATCCGGCTCGCGGGCGAGCAGGCCGAAGGCCTCGGCATGCAGGCCGTCGCCGGCCAGAATGGCCATGCCTTCGCCGTGCACGACGTGCAGGGTCGGCTTGCCGCGCCGCAGCGTGTCGTTGTCCATGGCCGGCAGATCGTCGTGGATGAGCGAATACGTGTGAATGAGCTCGATGGCGCACGCGGCCGGCATGGCCAGGGCGCGTGCCGCCGGGTCATCGCCCGAGATGGCATCGGCAGCGGCCAGTACGAGGATGGGCCGCAGCCGTTTGCCCCCGGCGTTCACGCTGTACGCCATGGCGTCGCAGATGAGGGCCGGGCTCGTGGACGAGACCGGCAGGGCGCGCGCGAGCGCCTCGTCCACCTCCACGCGCCGTGCCTCGAGGTACTCCCGCAGCGTGGCCATCGAACCGGCCGTCATCGCCGTCCCCTCGGGCCGTCGTCCTCGGTCTCGACCAGGATGTCTGGCGCCGGCTTGAGCGAGCCGCCCTCGGTCAGGATCTCGATGCGTTTCTCGGCCTGTTCGATCCGGCCGTGGCAATACCGCGACAGGGTCACGCCACGTTCGTAGAGTTCCAGCGACTGTTCCAGCGTGAGCTCTCCGTCTTCGAGTTTCTTGACGATGACCTCGAGTTCGGTGATGGCGGCTTCGAAGTCCTTGATGTTGACGTCCATACGTATCGTCCCGTCGTGGAAGAAGGTCAGGGGCCCTGGATCAGCGCCCCGGGGTCTCGCGATCGATGCGGTCGTGCACGGTGCACACGAGCGCCCCCTTGCGCAGCGTCACGCGCACATCGTCGCCCAACGCGACATCGGTCGACTCGCGGACGAGCGACCGGGCATCACCGTGCCAGCAGAGCGCGTATCCGCGGCCCAGCACACCCAGCGGGCTGAGCGAGTCGAGCCGGCCTGCGGCACTCCTCATCCGCACGTCGGCCGCGTGCAGCCTGCCGCTGAGCGCGGCCCGCATGGCCGCGTCGGCGCGGGCGAGCCGCGCGTGAACCTGGGCCATCCGGTGGCGCAGGTTGAGCGCGTCGAGCCGGCTCCGCAGGGCCTGGAACCGCCGTTCGCGCCTCGCGAGCGTCGTCCGCACACCCTGCGCCAGGGCGGCGGTCAGTTCGGCCACCGACCGTCCTCGCAGGGCGAGACCGCCGCGGAACCCCGCGTAGGCCGGGCGCGCGTCGAGCTGGTGCACGGAGGCGCGCGCGCGCCGGACGCGCTGCTCCACGGCCGAGCGCCCGCGCTGCCGCAATCGATCGATTCGGGCGATGAACTCGTCGCGGGCCGCCACGACGATTTCGGCCGCGGCCGACGGCGTGGGCGCGCGGTGATCCGCGACCAGGTCGGCCAGCGTCACGTCGACTTCGTGGCCGACGGCCGAGATGACCGGCACCGGGCACCGCGCGATCGCCCGCGCCACCGGCTCCTCGTTGAACGCCCACAGGTCCTCGATGGAACCCCCGCCCCGTCCGACGATGATCACGTCCACGCCCTCGACACGGGCGATGGCGCCCAGGGCGCGGGCGACGTCCTGGGCCGCGCCCTCGCCCTGGACCCTGGCCGGCGCGATGACCACGTGTGCCGTGGGGTAGCGCCGCGCGAGCACCTTCAGGATGTCGCGGATGGCCGCGCCGCTGAGCGACGTCACGATGCCGATGCGGCGCGGCAGCGTCGGGAGGGGCCGTTTGCGTGCCTGATCCAGCAGGCCTTCGGTCTGCAGGCGCCGTTTCAACTGCTCGAGGGCGAGCTGTAATGCGCCCAGCCCCTGGGGTTCAAGGCCGTCGCACAGCAGCTGGTACTCGCCGCGCTGCTCGTAGACGGAGATGCGGCCGTGGGCGATGACCTGCTGGCCGTCCTCCAGGCGGAACTTCACCGCGCGCGCCGACGACTTGAACAGCACGGCGCGCAGCTGCGCGTGTTCGTCCTTGAGCGTGAAGTACGCGTGGCCCGCGGTCGACACCTTCAGGTTGGAGATCTCGCCTTCGACGTACAGGTCGGGCCAGGCGTCGCCGAGCACATCGCGGATCGCACCGGTGATCCGGCTGACCGTGAACACCGTGGGGCCGCGCGGCGGTTCCGGCGCGGGGATGTCCCGGTCGTCGGGTTCGTCGAACGGCAGATCGAACAGGGTGCCCATGCGTCTGACGGTTCCTACGCCTCGTCTGCGCCGGCGTCCATCGAGTCACGGGCGGCCTTGATGTCGTCGAGCGACCAGTCGATGCGCTCGATGGCGGTGGCGAGGCCCGTCTGGTCGTCCACCGAAATGACGACCGCCTGCAGTCTCGGGTGGTCCTCGGCCGGCTCCATCCTCGCGGGCATGCCGGTGAGGAAGCGGCCCAGCGCCGCGTCCTTCTGCACGCCGATGATGGAGTCGTGCGGACCCGTCATCCCGGCGTCGGTCTGGTAGGCCGTGCCCCCGGGCAGGATGCGCGAGTCGGCCGTCGGCACGTGCGTGTGGGTGCCGATGACGGCCGTCACCTTCCCGGTGAGGTACCAGCCCATGGCCACCTTCTCGGCGGACGCCTCGGCGTGCATGTCGACGATGATCACGCGGCACTCGGCGCGGAGCCGATCGACGGCCGCCGCGGCGGCGGCAAACGGATCGTCGATCGGCGGCATGAAGACCCGGCCCATCACGTTGATGACGCCGACCGGGCGGCCCGCCGCCGTCCGGACGATCGTCGCGCCGCGTCCCGGCGCCGCCGCCGCCATGTTGAGCGGCCGGAGCAGTCGCGGTTCGGCGCCGACGTACGCGACGGCTTCGCGTTTGTCCCAGACGTGATTGCCCGTCGTCATGACGTCGATGCCGCGGCCGAGCAGTTCATCGCCGGTATCCCGCGTGATGCCAGCGCCGGCGGCCGCGTTTTCCACGTTGGCCACGGTGAAATCGATCGCGTAACGCCAGACCAGCACGGGGAGGCCACGGCGCACCAGGTCGCGCCCCGTGCGGCCAAAGACGTCTCCGATGAACAGGACCTGCATGGGGACTCAGCCCCGCCGGACGGGAATGAGGACGCCCCGGCCCCGGCGCTCGGTCAGGCGGGGCACGCGCACGCGCAGTTCGCCGCCGGCGAGCGTCGCGGTGGCATTGGCCGACTCGAACGCGCCATTGAAACGAACGGCCCTGGCAAACCGGCCGAACGCGCGCTCGACGAGGTGGAACGACGCGCGGGCCCGTTCGCAGGCGTTGGGCGGCATCTTGCCGCCGGCGATGATCAGCACGTTGCCGCGCACGAGCACCCGCAGATCGTCAGGCGGGACACCCGGCACGTCCACGATGATCTCTACGGCGTCCGAGGTCTCGACGGCATCGAGCGTCGGCGAAAACGCCCCGGGCAGGAGGCGCCGATCGAGCGGCCGCGCGCGGTCGAGATCTTCGAAGAGCCGGGCGACGTCCTCGCCCAGATCGTCCGCGTCGGTCGGTCCCAGGAGATCGACGTTGGTCATGGTCTTTCATGATCGCACAAAGACAGGGGAGAGGGGATAGGCGATAGGGAAGAGGGAAAGGGACCAGGGAACAAGCGAGAGGCGAGAGGCGAGGGGCGAGAGGCGAGACCCCGGGCGCCGCGAGCCAGGGGCCGGGGACCAGCCCCAACCCCCAACCGCCAGCCCCCAATCCCCGTCCGCCCTACCGCGCGAGCAGCTTCGCGCGGGTGTAGGCGATCAGCCCTCCGGCGTCGATGATGGCTTGCCGCGCGGCCGGGAGCGGTACGATGCCGAACTCGCGTCCCGTCGTGCGGTTCTTCACGTGCGCCGCCGTGATTTCGAGGTCGTCGCCGACGTTCGCCTCGATGTCGGGGCAGATGACCATCTTCAGCCCGAGGTTGATCGAGTTCTGCAGGAAGATGCGCGCGAAGGCCCGCGCCACCACGACGAGATCGTGGCCCTTGATCGTGGAGGCCGCCTGTTCGCGCGACGACCCGCAGCCGAAGTTCTGGCCCGCGACGATGATGCCGCCGGCGGGGACTTCTTTCTTGTTCAGCGCGGTGTTGAACGTGCGGTCGTCGTAGAAGCAGTACTGCGGTGTCTCCGACGGCAGCACGGTGGCCATGAAGCGGCCCGGATAGATCGCGTCGGTCGACACATCGTCCCCGACCTTGTAGACCACGGTTGCCATGGTTCAGCCCTCCTGCCGCGGATCGGTGATGACGCCGGTGACGGCGCTGACGGCCGCGACGGCGGGGGAACACAAGTACACGTCGGACGTGGGATTGCCCATACGTCCCTTGAAGTTGCGGTTCGTCGTCGAGAGCGCCGTTTCGCCGTCGCCGAGCGCGCCCTGGTGCACGCCGAGACAGCAGCCGCAGCCGGGGTTCATGATGACGGCGCCGGCGTCCATCAGATCGCCGAGATAGCCGGCCTGCATGGCCTGCTTGTAGATCTTCCACGAGGCCGGGAAGACCAGCATGCGCACGCCGTCGGCGACCCGCTTGCCTTTGAGCAGCTGCGCGGCGACTTCGATGTCGTCGAGCCGCCCGTTCGTGCACGAACCGATCACGATCTGGTGCACCTTTGTGCCGGTCACGGCGCTGACGGGCTTGACGTGATCGACAGTGTGCGGGCAGGCGATCTGCGGTTCGAGCGTTGCGACATCGATCTCGAGCACGCGGTCGTACTCGGCGTCGGCGTCTGGCACGACCAGATCCAGCGGATCGGTCACGCCGGCTTCGTCGCGCAGGAACCGCACGGTCTCCCGGTCGGGCGGCACGAGGCCGGCGGTGGCGCCGGCTTCGACGGCCATGTTCGACAACGTGAGGCGCCCCGACATGGACATCCGCTCGATGGCCTCGCCGTGGAACTCGAGGACCTTGTAGTTCGCTCCCTCGGCCGTGAGCGCGCCGACGATCCAGAGAATCAGGTCCTTCGGCGTGACGCGGTCGTTGAACTGCCCGCGCGCCACGACCTTGATCGTGCCAGGCACTTCGACGTTGAGCACGCGGCCGAGCGTCCACACCGACGCCATTTCCGTGGCGCCGATGCCGAACGCGAACGCGCCGAACGCGCCGTGGCTCGTCGTGTGGCTGTCGGTGCCGACAATCACCGCGCCCGGCCGGTCGTAGCCCTTGTCCGCGAGGACCTGGTGGCAGATGCCGCCGGCGTCGCCGCGGATGTCGTGGAACTTGGTGATGCCCTGCGCGGCGGCGAACTCGCGGACCTTCTTCTGGTTGGTCGCGGTCTTCGCACTCTCCGCCGGCACGCGGTGATCGAAGATGATGGCGATCTTCGACGGATCCCAGACACGCGGCTCGAGGCCCGTGCCCTTGTAGACCTCGAGGAACTGGTTGATGACGAGCGCGGCGTTCTCGTGCGACATCGCGAGATCGACCTGCGGTTCGACCACGTCACCGACCTTGACGGACGGCAGCCCGGCGGCGCGGGCGAGGATCTTCTGTGACAGCGTGAGACCCATGACTCACACGACTCCCTTCTGGCGCAAGACCTCGATCTGCCCGGCATCGTATCCCAGCGCGCCGAGGATGTCCCCGGTGTGCGCCGAGAGACGCGGCGGAGGGCTGGTGATCGCGGCCGGTGTCTTCTCGAACTTCGCGGTGAGGTTGAAGAGCTGGAGATCGCCGATGCCCGGTTCCTTCACGGTCTGAATCGTGCCGCGGTGTCTGACCTGCGGGGCGTTGAGCGCCGCGCCGAGGTCGAGGATCTCGCCCGACGGGACCCCCTTGGCGTTGAGCGCGTCGGCCCATTCGGCGGTGGGCCGCTCGCGGAGCTTCTCTTCGAGCAGGGGCGTCAACTGTTGGCGGTTGGCCTTGCGGACGTCGCGTCTCTCGAAACGCGGGTCCTTCGTCAGTTCGGGAACGCCGAGCACGTCGCAGACCGATTCCCACTGCGCCTGCTGATTGGCCGCGATGTTGATGTAGCCGTCCGCCGTCGCGAACGTGCCCGACGGGGCGGCGGTGAAGTTGTCGTTGCCCATCGGCACCGGCGGTTGACCGCCGATGAGCAGGTTCGCGGCGACCCAGCCCATGAGCGGCATGATCGAGTCGAGCATCGCGATGTCGATGAACTGGCCCTCGCCGGTCTTCTGGCGGTAGTAGAGCGCGCCCATGATGGCGAACGCCGCGTTGAGGCCGCCGACCGTGTCGCAGACCGGGAAACCGCAGCGCAGCGGGTGCAGGCGATCGTCGCCGTTGACGTCCATCACGCCGCTGAGGCCCTGGATGATCTGGTCGTACGCCGGCTTGAACGCGTCGGGCCCCGTCTGGCCGAATCCCGAAATCGCACAGTAGATCAGCCCGGGATTGTCGGCGCGCAGCGACGCGAACGACAGACCGAGGCGGTCCATCACGCCGGGGCGGAAGTTTTCGACGATGACGTCGGCCGTCTTCGCGAGGGCGCGGAAGATCGTGCGGGCTTCGTCGTGCTTGAGGTTGAGCGTCAGCGATTTCTTGTTGGCGTTCTGCGCCAGGAAACTCGTGCCCATGAGTTCCTGGTTGAGCGCCGGCACGTTGCCGAGCTTGCGCGCGAGATCGCCGGCGTCCGGGTTCTCGATCTTGATGACATCGGCCCCCGCCAGCGCGAGATGGGCCGTGGCAAACGGTCCCGCCAGCACGTTCGTGAGGTCGAGGACGCGGATTCCGTCGAGAAGAGGCATACCTTGTCTCCGGTTACTCCCGTGCCGCGTCGGCGAAGCGGCCCGCGTGCGGGATGACCCCCGTGCGGTGCACCGTGCCCG
Source organism: uncultured Vicinamibacterales bacterium (assembly GCA_964547975.1). GTDB lineage: Bacteria > Acidobacteriota > Vicinamibacteria > Vicinamibacterales > JAKQTR01 > CAYJPV01. The sequence goes on from CAZJRM010000007.1 coordinate 30,063, forward strand.
GCAGCGTGCGGCCCAGCAGGGCCTCCGCCTCGGTCACGACCGCGAGCACCGGGTCGAGACGCACGTCGTCGCGAAGCCCGAGCCGCTGGAAGAGATGCACCACGTCTTCCGTGCAGACGTTGCCGGCGGCGATGGCCGTGAACGGGCACCCGCCGAGTCCGCCGAACGCGCATTCGAAGGACGTCACGCCGGCCCGCCACGCCGCGTAGACGTTGGCCAGACCGAGCCCGTAGGTGTCGTGGAAATGGCACGCCGCGGTCAGGCCGGGCCCCGAGGCGATGAGCGCGCCGAAAAGCGCTTCCACCTGCGCGGGGTCGGCGTGACCCGCGGTATCCGCGAGGCTGATGGTCGTCAGGCCGGCATCGAGGAACTGCGCGGCGATCTCGAGCACTCTCGAGGGCGGCACGGGGCCTTCGAAACCGCAGCCGAACGCCGACTGCACCGACACCTGCACGCGGGCGCCCGCGGCGAGCGCCTGGCGCCCCATCTCGATGATGCGCGGCGTCGCGTCGGCCGTGCTCATGCCCGTGTTCTTCCGGCTGTGCGTGTCGCTGGCCGAGACGCCCATGCAGAAGAAGTCCACGCCGCACATCAGGCCGCGTTCGAGGCCCTTTTCGTTGAGGACGAGCGCCGAGAACGACACGCCCGCGGCGCGGGCCGGGTGGTCCGCGATCTGCCGGAACAGCGCGTCCGTGTCGGCCATCTGCGGCACGCGCTGCGGGTTCACGAACGAGCCGACCTGGATGACGTCGAGACCTGACGTCGCCAGTCGATCCAGCCAGAGGCGCTTGGTCGCGGTCGGGACGACGTGTTCTTCGATCTGCAGCCCGTCGCGCAGGCCGACGTCGTGCAGGACGATTCGAGACATCGGGACTCCCCGTTGGCGGAGGGCGGCGAGGAGGCCTTGCGGCCCCCCGCCGCCTGGTCGCTGCTAGAGTTCGCGCGCGACGGCCTCGGCCATCTCGAGCGACGTGGCGCTGCCGCCCATGTCGTACGTGCGAACCTGACCCTGTTTGATGACGGTGGCGACGCCCTGTTCGACGCGGCGCGCCATGTCGAGTTCGCCGAGCCACTCGAGCATCATCTTCGCGGTCAGGATCGTGGCGATCGGGTTCACCTTGTAGAGGCCCGCGTACTTGGGCGCCGAGCCGTGGGTCGGCTCGAACACGCCGAGCTTCTCGCCGATGTTGCCCGAGCACGCGAAGCCGAGGCCGCCGACCATCTGCGCGCAGAGGTCCGACACGATATCGCCGTACAGGTTCGGCGCCACGAGCACGTCGTAGCTCAGCGGATTCTTCAGCAGCCACATCGTCATGGCGTCGACGTTGGCTTCGTCGAACGTGATCTCGGGATACCGCGCGGCGACGTCCTTGGCCGTTTCGAGGAACAGGCCGTCAGTGGCGCGAACGACATTCGCCTTGTGCACGACCGTGACCTTCTTCCGGCCGTGTTTGCGCGCGAACGCGAAGGCGGCGTCGATGATGCGTTCCGACCCCTTCTTCGTGTTGATCTTGCAGGACACGGCGTACTGATCACCGGCGAGCGCCGCGAAGTGCGCGAACGGCTTCGACAACTTCGACAGCGTGTCGGCGAGTTCCTGCGGCACCGGGTTGAACTCGACGCCCGAGTAGAGGTCTTCGGTGTTCTCGCGGAACACGACGATGTCGATCTTGTCGTTGTGATTGAGCGGGTTGCCCGGGTACGCCTTGATCGGGCGCAGGCAGTTGTAGAGGTCGAACAGCTGCCGCATGCGGACGATGGGCGAGCGGTAGATGAGGCCCTTGCCGCGCAGCTCGGGCGCGAGTTCGAGTTCGGCGGCCTTGACGGGTTTCGACGTGATCGCGCCGAAAAGGGCCGCGTCCACGTTTCTGAGCAGCTCGATCGTGCGGGCGGGCAGGGCATCGCCTTCGCGGCACCAGAATTCCCAGCCGATGTCGCCGTGGATGTACTCCGCGTCGAACTTGAGCCGGTCGAGCACGATGCGGGTGGCGTCCATCACGTCCACGCCGACGCCGTCGCCGGGCAACCATGCGATTCGGTACTTCGCCATCGCGATCTCCCTCGGAGGTAAGAAGACAGGAGCGGAAACCCGGCTATGATAATTCGTTGAGCGCCGGGCAGTGCCGGGGCGGAGTGCCGCACCCTCAACAGGGGAATTCTGGCGCGTTGGCCTGCCTGTGGCAAACGATCATTTCTCACTTGGTCATTCCCGAAACTCATGACCACTCGTCGTGTGTTGCCGTCGCTTGTCGCCCTTCAGGCCTTCGAGGCCGCCGTGCGCCACATGAGCTTCACCCGGGCTGCCCGGGAGCTTCATGTCACCCAGAGTGCCGTCAGCCGGCAGATTCGCCAGCTCGAGGATTTCGTCGGGCACGCGCTCTTCAACCGGTCCAAGCAGCGGCTGTCGCTGACCGAACCCGGCGAAGCCTACGCGAAGTCGGTTCGCGATCTGCTCGAACAGGTGGAGGCGGCCACCTTGCAGGTCATGGCGTACGGGAGCGGCGGCGGGATGTTGACGGTCGCGCTGCTCCCGACGTTCGGATCCCGGTGGCTGGTGCCGCGCCTGGGGGCTTTCGCCTCGAAGCACCCGGACATTCAACTCAACCTCGTGGCGGAGGTGCAGCCTTTCGAGTTCGCGGGCAGTGACATCGACGCCGCCATCCACTTCGGCAGCGACGCGTGGCCGGGAGCCGTGTGTCACCGGCTGATGGGCGAAGTGATGGTCCCGGTGGTCGCGCCGGCCCTGCTGGGCGGTGCGCCAGCCCTTTCGCGCCCCGAAGAGGTGGCGCGGTTCACGTTGCTTCAGCTGGCCACGAGGCCCCAAGCCTGGCAGAACTGGTTTCGAGCCGTCGGAATCGAGCACATCGACGGCAGATTCGGGCCCCGCTTCGAGCAGTTCTACATGGTCATCCAGGCGGCCATCGCGGGGCTCGGCGTGGCGATGCTGCCGCGTTTCCTGATCCAGGAAGAACTGGCGGGCGGCCGACTCATCGTGGCGATCGAGCGGCCGGTTACGAGCAGCGACGCCTATTATCTGGTCCATCCCGAACGCAAAGCCGACCTGCGCCGCGTTGTCGTGTTCCGCGACTGGCTCATTGCCGAATGCGCGGCGCACGACGAGTCGGGATCGTAGCGACAATCAACAACCCTGGGCTTTCGGCGCGCGGCTTTCGGCCCCAGGCTCCACCCCTCGACAGGCTCTGGGTGCCCTGAGCGAGGCAACGAGTCGAAGGGCAGGCCCCGGATCTCTGCTCGGCTTGGTTTTATAGTGAGTGAAAGATACTAAGATAATATTCTTGACAGACACTCACTGCTTGCGTATTATGAATCCAGATGACATCGGACGCCCTGGTCACGCAGGGCGCGAAACACCATAGGAGGACGTCATGACCATCGTTCGTTGGGACCCGTTCCGTGAACTCTCTGCCATTCAGAACCGTGTCAATCGGCTGTTCGAGGCCAACCGCGGCTACGACGACGACATCATGCAGCGGGGACCGTGGGTGCCCCCGGTCGACATCTTCGACAACGGCAAGCATGAACTCGTCATCACCGCCGAACTGCCGGCGGTCAAGAAGGAGGACATCGAGATCACGGTCGACAACAACGCCCTGACGCTCAAGGGCGAAAAGAAGGCCGACCCGCGTCTGTCCGACGACTGCTGCCACCGCATCGAGCGGACGTACGGCACGTTCACCCGTACGTTCACGCTCCCGGCGACGGTCGATGGTTCGAAGGTCAGCGCGGACTACAGGGACGGGGTGCTGACAATTACGCTTCCGCTCAAAGAAGAGGCCAAGCCGCGGCAGATCCCGGTGCAGATCAACTGACCTCCGGACGCCAGGGCCGCGCTGCCGTCAGCGCGGCCCTCGCGCCGGGATTTCTGCTTGCGCACGCTGTGATGCCTACGGTAGATTGTGCTGTTGTGACCGAAGATATCCAGATTCCGGAATCAGCTCCCGACGCTCAGGAACCTCCGAAGCCGCCCGTTCGCGCGGACGAACGTTATGCGCTCAGTCCGAACGTGCGACGTTTCCTGTTTGTCGACGTCGCCGCCCAGCGGGCCAAGCAGCTGCGCAAGGGGGCGCTGAACCGCCTGGCGCTCGCCGCGGCGTCTGGCGAACTCCCAGCCAGGGAAGTCGGATCGAAGCCCGAGCGCGTCGCCATGGAAGAAGTGCGCCGCGGGTTCGTCCAATACGAGCTTCCCGACGGTTCGCCTCTGAACCCTCCTCAGGAAGGCTGACATCGTGTCCGTCTCCGACGTCGTGAACCTGCTCGGGTCGGTCGTCCAGGGAGCCGGCGTCAGCGCCGTGTTCCTGCTGGTCCTCTTCATCGGCGCGTCGGTGCTGCTCGGCTACGTCAAGCTGCGCCCGAGCGGCCCGCGCAGCCTCACCGTGCGTTCGCTCGACGAGGCGCTCGGCGACCGCGCGACGTACCTGACGCCGGACGTCCCCCGCGGCACCACCGATCAGCTGGGCGGGTCCGGCCGCGCCGCCTGATCGCGAACTCCCGCGTTTCCCCCGCTTCCACCCCGACGCCACCGGCGAAACTCTGTACGCCCGAACCTCGTAATCTCGAATGACAGGCGCGACCGATCGAAACCGCGCCGGCGCACCGCTCGGTCGGTGAGGAGGCGAGAGACGATGTTCGGACTGCTGGCGTTTGGAGTGCTGCTGGCGGGCGGCCTGCTCGCGATTGGCCTGGTCGGCGCGATGCTCAAGCTCGTCTTCCTGGTCATCCTGCTGCCATTCCGTCTCCTGGGCTTCTTCCTGAAGCTCATCATCGGTTTGGCGCTCTTGCCCATCCTGGCCATCGTCGGCCTCGTGGCGTTGCCGTTCCTCGTCATTGGCGGCCTGCTGGCCGTGATCGTGCCGCTGCTGCCGCTGATCCTGGGAGGCCTGCTGCTGTTCGGCCTGGTCAAGTGGCTGGCGAAACCCCGCGAGGCGGTCGTGCCTCACCCGTAAGCGCGTCGTGACGCACGGGGCAGGATGCCCCGGCGCCAACGCGACTACAACAGCCCTGGTGGCCGCGAGCGCCACCAGGGCTGTTCGCGTTCAAAGGCATCCGCGGCGCGCAGGATCGTCGTCTCGTCGAATCGCCGGCCGATGAACTGCAGGCCCACGGGCAGGCCGTCGGCGCCGAATCCGCACGGAACCGACAAGGCAGGCAACCCGGCGAGCGGCGCGCCGGCCGTGAAGACGTCGGCCAGGTACATCTGCACCGGGTCCTCGATCCGTTCGCCGAGGCGGAACGCCGTCGTCGGGCTCGTCGGCGTGGCGATCAGATCCACGTGGCGCAGCGCCGCCTCGAAATCACGCGCGATGAGGGTGCGCACCTGCAACGCCTTCGCGTAGAGTTGGTCGTTGTACCCGGCGCTCAGGACGAACGTCCCGAGCATGATGCGGCGCTTGACCTCGGGGCCGAAGCCCTCCTCGCGCGTCCGCGCGTACATCGACGCGAGATCCTCCGCGTCCTCCGCTCGGGCGCCGTAGCGGACGCCGTCGTAACGCGCGAGATTCGAACTGGCTTCCGCCGTCGCCACGAGGTAATAGACCGGGATGGCGTGCGCCGCATGAGGCAGGTCGACCTCGACGATGGTTGCGCCGAGCTTGCGCAAGGTCGCGAGTGCGTCGTCGAAACGTGACGCGACGTCGGGCGCCAGTCCGGTGGCGAGCCAGCGCGACGGAAGTCCGACGCGCAGGGGCCCGACCCGTCCGGTGAGTACCTCCGTCCACCGTGGCACGGACTCGTCGGCCGACGTCGCGTCGCGGTCGTCGAACCCGGCGATGGCCTCGAGCATCGCGGCGGCGTCCGCCACCGTCCGGCCGAACGTGCCGACCTGGTCGAGCGACGAGGCAAACGCGATCAGGCCGTGACGGGACACGCGCCCGTAGGTGGGCTTGATGCCGGTCACGCCGCAGAACCCGGCGGGCTGACGCACGGAACCGCCCGTGTCCGACCCGATGGCGGCCGGGACCATGCCGGCGGCCACGGCGGCAGCGGAGCCGCCGCTCGAACCGCCCGGCGTACGAGCGGGGTCCCAGGGATTCCGGCTCGGCCCGAACGCGGAATGTTCGGTCGACGAGCCCATGGCGAACTCGTCGAGGTTGGTCTTGCCGAGCACGATCGCACCGGCGGCACGCAGGCGCGCGATGACGGTCGCATCGTAGGGAGGCACGAAGCCGGCGAGCAGGCGTGAGCCGGCGGACGTCGCCAGGCCTGCCGTGCAGAGGTTGTCCTTGATCGCCACCGGCACGCCGGCCAGCGGTCCCGCCGACGCGCGGTCCGCGAGGGCGTCGAGCGACCGCGCCAGGGCGAGCGCCCCGTCGGCATCGAGCGTGATGAATGCGCGGATGGACGCGTCGTGCGCCCGGACACGGGCGAGCGCGGCCTCGCACACCTCGACGGCGCTCACCCGGCCGGTCACGAACGCGCGCCGGACGTCCGAGACGGTGTGCAGATCGGAGGCGGTCACCCGAGAACCCGGGGAACCCGGAACAGGCCGTTGGCCGCCGCCGGGGCGTTGGCAAGGGCGTCGCCCTGCGGCAACGGCGGGGACACGACGTCGGGGCGTTCCCGCACCGCCGGCGCCGTGACGTGGGTCGTCGGCGGAATGCCGTCGGTGTCGACCGCCAGCACCTGCGCGGCGAAACTCAGGATGTCACCGATCTGCCGGGCGAACGCGTCGGATTCGGCTGGCGAGAGGGTCAATCGGGCCAGCGACGCCAGGTGGCGGACGTCGAAGTCGCTGGTTGCGCCGGGCATGGCCGATGCTAACATTCGGGCCGTGACGTCGCAACCGGTGCGGACAGCGGCGAAGGCGGGCACCTGGTATCCCGGACACGCGGCCGCTCTCGCGGCCGAGGTCGATGCCTACCTCGCGGCCGTCGCCGAACGTCTCTCCGGTGATCTCCTCGCGATTGTCGCGCCCCACGCCGGTCTGGTGTACTCCGGCCCGGTCGCGGCGCATGCTTACGTCCAGCTGAAGGGCCGCCAGTACGACGCGGTCGTGCTCGTCGGACCCTCCCACTACGTGGGCTTCCGCGGCGCCGCCGTCGTGCGGCGTGGCGCGTTCGAGACGCCTCTCGGCGTGCTGCCCGTCGCCGACGATCTGGCCGGGGCCATCGCTGCGGCCTCGCCGCTCGTGCACGAACGGCCCGCCGCCCACGACCGCGAGCACAGTCTCGAACTCCAGTTGCCGTTCCTGCAGCGCGTGCTGCCCGGAGTCCCCATCGTGCCCATCGTCATGGGGCAACAGGACGACCCGACCATCCGAACGCTGGCGAACGCCATCGCGACGGCGGCCCTGGGCAGACGGGTGCTGCTCGTCGCCAGCAGCGATCTGTCGCACTACCACGATGCCCGGGCCGCGGCGGCGCTGGACGCGGTGGTCGTGCGCGCGATCGACGCCTTCGACGCCGACGCGCTCGGCACCGCTCTCGAGTCGCAGCCGGAGCACGCGTGCGGCGGCGGCCCGATCCTCAGCGTGATGCGCGCGGCGCAGGCGCTGGGCGCCAGGCAGGCGCGGGTGTTGTGCCGCCAGGACTCGGGCGACATTTCCGGTGACAGGTCCGCCGTCGTGGGGTACCTCGCGGCGGCCATCGGCACCTTCGATCGCATCGATACGACGGAAAGGCCGGGTGACGCGGATGTTCACGCCTGAAGAACGACGGCTCGTGCTCGCGCTCGCCCGGCGGTCGGTCGAGCGGGCCGCGGCCGGGCTTCCGGTCGAGGCCCCGCCGGAAGACGGAGTCTTCGCGAGACGATCGGGCGCGTTCGTCTCGCTGCACCACCGCGGTGACCTGCGGGGCTGCATCGGCCATATCGATGCGGCTCAGTCGCTCGCGCGGGTCGTCAGCGGGTGTGCCGCGGCCGCGGCCGTCGAAGACCCGCGTTTCCCGCCGGTGCAGCCCGCCGAAGTCGCGGCCCTCGACATCGAAGTGTCCGTGCTCGCGCCGCTCGAGCGCGTGACCGATCCGGCGGCCATCGTGGTGGGGCGGCACGGCCTGGTCGTCCAGCAGGGCTGGCACAAGGGCGTGCTGCTGCCCCAGGTCGCGAGCGAACATCACTGGGACCGGGACACGGTCCTCTCGCAGACGTGCCGCAAGGCGGGCCTGCCGCTCGATGCCTGGCAGCATGGCGCCGAGATCTTCCGGTTCGAGGCGGAAGTCTTCGCCGAATAGTATGCTGGTAAGGCGAGGGCGATCGACGGCATGGATGTGTATCTGGTCCCGGTCGGGCCGGACGGCTACGAACTCTACTGCGAACCGCACGACGGGCCCGTGACGGACGGCGCGACCGGCGATGGCTGGCGCGCGAAGATGTCGCGGACGTTCCGGACGGTGCTCGCGTACCTGGAGCAGGAACGCGAGCGCCGTGCGGCGCGCCGTGCCGCGCACTACCGCGGGACGTGGTGGCAGCGAGTCCGGGATCGTGTGACGGCGTGGCTGGCCGAGCGCGTGGCCGAACAACGTCTGCTGTGGCGCCTGCGCGGCGTCGCGGGCGCGACGGCGCACTTTCCCGACGATCAGGACGCCGCTTCGGCGGCGGCAATCGTACGCCATTCGCTGAAACGTGACGGGCGCCGGCACGGACGCTGGCTGGCGGTCCACGCCGTCGGGACCGTACTGGCGGTGCCGCTGTCGTTCGTTCCGGGCCCGAACCTCATCCTCTACTACTTCATCTTCCGCCTGGTCGGACACTACCTCTCGTGGACTGGCGCCCGGCAGGGCACGGCGGTCGTGCGGTGGACCTACCAGGTGTGCGCGCCGCTCGGCGAACTGCGGCGCCTTCCGCACCTGCCGATGACCGAACGGGCCGTGCTCGCGCACGGTGTTGCCGAGCGCCTGGGCCTCGAGCATATCGACACCTTCGCGGAACGAATGGCCCGCGCAGGCGCGTGATATAGTCGAGCCGTGCTGCTGAACGACCTCGCCCATCGCCTCGGCTGTACGCTCGAAGGCGACGGCACGATCGACATCCTGCGCGTGAACACGCTCGAGGGCGCCGGCCCGGGCGACATCACGTTCCTCGCCAACAAGAAATACGCGTCCCAGGTCGCCGCGACCCAGGCGTCGGCGTTGATCGCCGGCCCGGAAGTGTCCGCGGCCCCGTGCGCGATTCTCCGGGCGGCGAACCCGTACCTGGCGTTCACCGCCGCGGTCGGGCTCTTTGCCCCGAATGATCGTCCGGAGCCGGGGATCTCGCCACTCGCCTTCGTCGACCCGGCCGCCGTCCTCGGTCCGGACGTGCACATCGGGGCCTTCGCGTGGATTGGCCCCCGCGTCCGCATCGGCGCGCGGACCGTCGTGCATCCGCACGCCGTCATCATGGCGGACACGACGCTCGGCGAAGACTGCCTCGTGCACGCGCACGTGTCGATTCGCGAGCGGTGCCGCATCGGCCATCGTGTCATCCTCCAGAACGGCGTCGTCATCGGCGGTGACGGTTACGGGTACGCTCCGAAGCCGGACGGCACCTACGTCAAGATCCCTCAGACGGCCAGTGTCGTCATCGAGGACGATGTCGAGGTGGGGGCGAACTCGACCATCGACAGTCCGGCTGTGGGAGAAACCCGGATCGGAGCCGGTACGAAGATCGACAATCTGGTGCAGGTGGCCCACGGGGTGCGGGTCGGCCGCAATGTGATGCTCGTCGCGCAGGTCGGGATTTCCGGCAGTACCACGATTGGAGACTCCGTCGTGCTGGCTGGCCAGGTTGGCGTGGCCGGACACCTGCACATCGGGGCCCGCACGACGGCGACCGCCCAGACCGGCATCCCCAACTCCGTGCCGGAAGGCTCACTGGTGTCCGGGTATCCGGCGATCGACAATCGCGAGTGGCTGAAGTCCTCGGCGGTGTTCCGCCGCCTGCCGGAGATGAAGAAAACCGTGGCGGACCTCGAGCGGCGCCTGGCCGAACTCGAAGCCCGGCTCGGATCGTTATAATCCCACCATGGTGTTCCGGGGGAGGATGCCTGCGGTCCTGGCCGCAGCGCTGACGTGCGTCGCGGTGGCGTCTGCCGCCGGCGCCGTTCCGCCACGCCCCGTCGTCTTCACATCCCGCACGCTCGCCAACGGTCTGCGCGTCGTGGTTCACGAAGACCGCTCCACGCCGGTCGCCAGCGTCCAGGTGTGGGTGCACGCCGGAGCGAAGGATGAACCTGCCGGCGTGTCAGGCGTGGCGTGCCTGCTCGAACGCCTGATGTTCAAAGGGTCGAAGAACGTGGACCCCGATGAACACGCGAAGCTCGTCGCCGCAGCCGGCGGGCAGAGCGGCGCTTACACGACCGAGGACGTCACGGTCTACTGGAACACCGTCCCGTCGACGCACGTGCCGCTCGCCCTCTGGCTGGAAGCCGATCGTCTGGCCACCGTCCGGATCGACCGCGCCATGTTCGAGGTCGAGCGGGACATCCTCAAGGAAGAGCGCCGAATCGAGCGCGAACAGTCGCCCTACACCACGCTGCCCGAGCTCGTCTACGGGCGGGCGTTCGCCTTGCATCCGTACAAGCGGCCCACGAAGGGGCTGACGGCGGATCTCGCCGACCTGCAGAGCGACAAGGTGCGGGACTTCTACCGGGCCTACTACGTGCCGGCGCGCGTGACGGTTGTCGTGGCAGGGGATGTCGAGGCCGACCGGGTGTACGGCCTCGCGCAGGAGTACTTCGGCCGCATCCCGACGGGCGACTCGCGCGCGGTTCCGGGGCGGCCGGTCGAGCCTCGCCACGCGAAGCCGAGGCGGGCCGCCCTGGAAGAACCCTGGCCCCTTCCGGTCGTCGTGCTGGCGCACCCCATGCCTGCCGAGAGCCATCCCGATGCCTGCGCCCTTCGAGTCGCGGCGACGGTCCTCGCGGCTGGACGGGCGTCCCGCCTCCATCGCGTCCTGATCGAGCGGCACGACATGGCGGTGAGTGTCGGCGCCAGCGCGCGGTTTGCGGAGGACCCGGGCCTGTTCTTCGTGTCCGCCGTCGTGCAGCCGGGGACGACGCCGGCCGAGGCCGAAGCGGCGTTGGAAGCCGAAGTCGACCTGCTCCGGACCGCGATGGTGCCGGACGCCGAACTGTCGCGCGCGCTGACTCAGCTCGCCCGCGACGCGGCCCTCGGTCGCGCCACCGTGGCGCAGAAGGCCGAGCTCCTCGGTCGAGGCGCGGCGCTTCACGCCGACCCGGCGTTCGCCGATGCGGCGGCCTCACGCGCGCAAACGGTGACGGCCGCGGACCTGCAGCGGGTGGCGCAGACCTACTTCGTGCCGACCACGCGCCTGACGCTGACCATCCGGCCGAAGCCGGCCTCTACCGAACCGGTGAAACGGGAGAGACGATGAGGCGCACGGGCCGGCTGTTCATCGCCCTGGTGCTCGGGTGCGCGACGGTGCTGGCGTCGGCCCCCTCGGCGCAAGTCCGGCGGTGGCCGTCCTCGAAGCCGCCAGCTCCGTGGCCCGCGTCTCGCACGGCTCTGCCGCCGTTCGAGATCAGGACGATCGGCAACGGACTCCGTGTCGTCGTCGTGGCCCAGCACGAGCAGCCGGTGGTGAGCGCGCAGTTGCTCGTGATGGCCGGCGCCGCGCTCGACCCGCCCGGCAAAGGCGGACTCGCCAATCTCGTCGCCGCGCTGCTCGACCAGGGGACAACCTCGCTCCGGGTGTCCGGCATCGCCGAAGCGGTCGAGGCGGCCGGAGCCGAACTGACCGTGTTGTCGGGGATGGACGCCACGTTCGTCCAGATGAATGTCCTGGCCGAGCGCCTGAGCGGCGGTCTCGAGATCCTGTCGAGCGTGACGCGTTCACCGTCGTTCCCCCGGGAGGAACTGGAGCGCCAGCGCCAGCAGCTGCGCGCGGCGCTTCGCGCCAACTACGCCGACCCGGCCTACATCGCCGACGCGGCATTCGCCCGGCTGGTCTATGGGCGGCATCCGTACGGGCGGCCTGCCGACGGCACGCCGGACTCGACGTCGCGAATCACGCGGGACGACCTGGTAGCCTTCCATCGTCGGCACTACGTGCCGAACCGCAGTGAGCTTGCCATCGTCGGCGACGTGGATGTCTCTCGGGCGTTCGCCGACGCCGAACGGGCCTTTGGCACGTGGGAGTCCCGCGCCGTCGCCGACATGAGTCCCGAGGCGCTGCCTGCCCCCGCGCCTCGGATGGTGATCGTCGATGTGCCGGGAGCGCAACAGACCGAAGTCCGCATGGGCGGACTCACGGTGTCGCGGCTTCACCCGGACGCCGAGTCTCTGGACCTCGCGGTGCGGCTGCTGGCGGGCGAGGGCGCAAATCCGGTCCTCAAGTCGATCCGCGATGGTGGGGGCGTGACCGCGACGTTCGACGGCTACCGTGATGCAGGTGTCGTGCGCGCCGGGACACGGCTGCCACGGGCGTCAGAGACGTCGGCGTCGGTCACCGTCGAGGCGGTGCGGTTGCTGTCCGACGAATGGCGGCGCCTGGGCATCGGCAAGGGCGTGACTGACAGGACCCTCGATCCCATCGGGAGGCGCACGGCCGCTGGAGACCCGATGGGGCTCGAGACGCCGGGTTCGATATCGACACGTGTATTGACGGCGCTGCTCTACGGTCGGCCGCTGGAATCGCTGGCGACGTCGGCCGATCGCCTGCTGGCGCTGACTCCGGACGACGTGACCCGTGTCGCGCGGCAACACCTGCCGGTGGAAGCGCTCACCACTGTGGTCGTTGGCAACGCCGCCGCGCTGGCCCCGCGGTTGAAGCGCCTTGTCGACGACGCGACGGTGTTTGCCGTCGTCCCGCTCAGCGCTCTCAGCCTGGACGCCGACGACCTGCAACGCAGCAGTGCGCCCCCGCCGGCCACGCTGGCCCTGCCCCCCGAGGCCACCCCCGCCGATCGGGTGCGGGCACGGTCGGTGGTGTCGCTGGCGGCAAAGGCCGCAGGCGGGGTCGACAGGATCCGGGACCTCGCCGGATTGCGCGCCGACGGCCAGACGGTGATGCTGACGCCCGACGGCCCGCTCACGGCGACGTCGTCGACGACCTTCCAGTACCCGGACCGGATGCTCATGCGGCTCGATGTCTCGGGCCAGGTCCTCGTGCAGGTCTTCGACGCCGGCCACGCGTGGTTGTCGGACGCGCACGGCCCTCGCGACGCCTCGGAACCCATGCGCCGCGATCTCGAAGCGGTGGTGGCCCGCGACTGGCTCGTCCTGTTCAAGGCGGTGCTCGCCGATCAGATGGCCGGGCGCCGATTGCCCGACGAAACGGGACGTTCCGGCGAATCCCTGCTCGCGGCCGAGTTCTGGAGCCCCCGTCTGCCGCCGGTTCGCCTGGTGGTCGACGCGTCGACCGGCCGCCTCGTTCGCGTGAGCTACCAGGTGGCCGGACCGGTGGGCCTCGAAGTCGTGGACGACGTCTTCTCCGATTTCCGTCTCGTCGGAGGCCTCCAGGTCCCGCATCGCATCGTGACCCGCCGGGACGGGGTAGCCGTTCACGAAAGGACGCTGAGCGCGGTCGTGGCCGATCCGGCGCTGGCGGCGGGGCTGTTCAGCAAGCCGAAGTAGGAGCCGCATGGCGACCGTGATGATTTCGTGCGGGGAAGCGTCCGGCGACCTGTATGCGGGCGCGCTGGTCCGTGAGTTGCGGGCGCTCGACCCCGAGGTCAGGGTGTTCGGCTTCGGCGGCGAGCAGTTGCGCGCGGCCGGCGCGGATCTCGTCGGGGACTACCGGGGCCTGACGGTGACCGGCCTCGTTGAAGCGATCGAGGTGCTGCCCCGCGCGTTCCGCATGCAACGCGCGCTCGTGGCGCGGGCCAGGGCCGAGCGGCCGGACGTGCTGGTGGTCATCGACTTCCCGGACTTCAACTTCCGGCTGGCCGCCAAGCTCAAGGCGCTCGGTGTTCCGGTCGTCTACTACGTGTGCCCGCAACTGTGGGCCTGGCGATCGGGCCGGCTGAAGACCCTGAAGGCGCTGGCGACCCGCGCCCTCGTCATCTTCCCGTTCGAGCCGGAATTCTTCCGCAACGGCGGCGTGCCCGTCGACTTCGTCGGTCACCCGTTGCTCGATCTCGTGCCGCGTCCCGCGAGTCGGGCGGACGTCCTCACCGACGCCGGTCTGGACCCCGCGTCGCCCGTCGTGGCCCTGCTGCCGGGCAGCCGGCCCAACGAAGTGGCGTCGACCCTGGCCACACTGGTCGACAGCATGCCGCTCATTCGCGCGCGAGTGCCGCGCGCGCAGTTCCTCGTGGCCCGCGCGCCGTCGTTGCCAGACACGCTCTTCGACGGTCTGCCATCGGGGCCGGGCTCGGGTGTGGCCACGCTGACCGGGCGGGCCGACGACGTGTTGTCGGTGTCGGACGTCGTCGTCACCGCGTCGGGGACGGCCACGGTGCAGACGGCCATCCACGAGAAGCCGATGGTCATCGTCTACCGACTGGCGCCGTGGTCCTATCGGCTCGGTCGGTGGTTCGTGAAGGTCACGACGTTCGGCATGGTGAATCTCGTGGCGGGCGAGATGGTGGCCACCGAACTCATCCAGGACGACTTCACGCCCCGGCGCGTGGCCGACGAAACGCTTGCGCTGTTGACCGACGACTCGCGAGCGGCGCGTGTGCGGGAGCAACTGCGGGCCGTGAAAGCCAGGCTCGGAGCGCCCGGGGCCAGCCGGCGCGCCGCGCAGCATGTCCTCGACGTCGGCCGACGCGCTGACCGTTGGGCGATCCGGGATCCCGCGGTATAGACTGTTGGCCATGCGCTCCCACCGCCGGGCCGTCGTGGCCCTGCTGGCCCTCCTCGCCGGAGGCGTCGTCCTCGACGCGACCGTCGTCGTCCCGATGGACCTCCGCGAACTGGTCGCCCAGGCGTCCGTGATCGTCTACGGCCGGGTCACGGCCGTCCGCAGCACCGTGGTCGGTGAACGCACCGAATCGGTCGTCACCCTCGGCGCGCCGTTCTACTTGAAGGGCAGCGGCGGCCGCGACGTCCAGTTCCGGATGCCGGGCGGGCTGATCGGCCGTTATCGGACCGTCGTCGTGGGGGCCCCGATCCTGAACGACGGCGACGAAGTCGTCGTCTTCCTGGACGGCCGGGCGCCGGTGGGTACGCTGGTAGGTTTCTCCCAGGGCCTCCTCAAAATCTCGCGCGCATCGGCAGGGGCCGTGCCGATGGTGCTGGCGCCGCCGGTGTCCCGCGACGATCGTGCGATGCGCGTGACGCGAGGCAGCGGGGACGAACGGTTCGTGCCGCTGTCCGCGTTTGCCGAACGCGTCAACCGGATGATGGCCGGCGTGCCGGATGAGCGGCGGACCGGGCCGCGTCCCGCCTCCGGCGACGGCAGAAGGGGAGGATGGTAGGCGTGCGTCGCCGTCCGATCCTGGGCGTCCTGCTCGGGGCGCTGCTGGCGGCCGCGTGGGGCGTCAGTGGTTCCGCGTACTTGAAATACGGCACCCGCGTGGACGGGCGCACGCAGGCGTTGCGCTGGCACACGCTGCCGATCCGTTACTTCCTGCACGACCGGACGCCGGACGGCGTGGCGCAGGCCGCGTTCGAGAACGCGGTGCAGCGGGCGTGTGCGACGTGGTCGGCCGTGTCGACCGCGGGTGTCTCGTTCAGGCTGGTCGGCACGATCAACGCGCCCCCGTTCGCCGAGGACGGTGTCTCGAGCGTCGGGTTCGTCGCGCGGCCGGACCTCGACCGCGTGCTGGGCGCGACGCAGTACGTCGTCGATCAGCAGAGCGGCGCCATCGTCGAAGCCGACATCTTCCTGAACAGCACGTTTCCGTGGTCGACGGCATCCGGCGGTGACGCCGGCCGCTACGATGTCGAGTCCATCGCCCTGCACGAACTCGGGCACGTGCTGGGGCTCGGGCACTCCGCCCTCGGTGAAACCGAGCTGCGGGCCGGCGGCGGCCGGCGTGTCATTGCCGCCGGGGCCGTGATGTTCCCGATCGCGTTCTCCGCGGGGAGCGTCGAAGGCCGGACGTTGCGCGCGGACGATGTCGCGGGGGTGTCCGATTTGTACGACGGCCCGTCCTTCCTGACCGAGACCGGCAGCATCAGCGGCACGGTGACGAAGAACGGCGCGGGCGTGTTCGGCGCCCACGTTGTCGCTTTCCATCCCGAGACCGGCCGGCTCGTCGGGACGCTGACCCTCAGCGAGGATGGTGCGTTCGCCATCGCGGGGCTCGACCCGGGCACGCACATCGTGCGAGTCGAACCGCTGGACGACGCGGACCTGAACAGCTTCTTTCCGGAAGACGGTCACGTCGATGTGCAGTTCCGAGTGACGTTTCTGGACAAGCTGGCGGTGGTGCCTCGCGGGGGAAACGCCGGGCCGTTCGACATCAAGGTGGCCGCACGGTGACGGCGTCGAAGGCGGTCGTCGCCTGCGTGGTCCTGGCGTGCGCGGCTGGGTCGGCCACGGCCCAGACGGCCCCCCGGGCGGCCGTGCCAGAACGTCCGGGCCGTGTCGAGCTGGCCGTGGCGGGCGTGTGGGCCGGGAGCGCGGACCTCGGGAACGCCAGCGCGGCCCTGACGCCGAATCTGAACGGCAGCGCGTACGCGCTGTTCGATGCGTCGGCGACGTACGAATCGCCGCTCGGCGGAGAGGCGCGGATCAGCATCCGCCTCTGGCCCTGGCTCCTGGTGGGGGTGACCGGGTCGTGGTTGTCCGGTGACGTGGCGGTGCGTCTCGCCGGAGAGACCGAAGGCGGAACGCCGACGGCGTTCACCGGTGAAGTGCTCGGGCAGGGACAACTCGAAGGCCGCGCCGATGTCCTGCTGACGCGCTGGCGTTTCTGGGGCCGGCGGGCGACGCCGTACGTCACGGCGAGCGCGGGGGCCCTCCGGCAGTGGCACGAGGGCCGCGTCCACGTGGACACGGGCACGATCGTGCAGGGCGGAGCCGGATTGCGTTACGGGTGGCTGACCCGGGCGGGTCCGAAGGTCCGTACGTTCCGCGTCGGGGCCGCGGCCGAGGTCAGGGTGAGCCGCGTCGGCGGAGGGTTCCATTGGGGGCGTGAGCCGCGTACGATGCCGTCGGCGCGCCTCGAGTGTTTCGTGGGGTTCGGACGGTAATTCTCAGGAGACGTAAAGGCGATGGACTCTTTCAAGACGACGACCGACATCGAAGTCAACGGACGACGGGTCCGGATGAGCAGCCTGCCGGCACTGGAACGTGCGGGGTTCCCGGGGGTCGCGCGACTGCCGTTCTCGCTGAAGATCCTGCTCGAGAACCTGCTGCGTCATGAAGACGGCGCGCACGTGAAGCGGGCGGACATCGAGGCGCTGGCGTCCTGGGATCCGGCTGCCGTCCGCGAGAAGGAGATTGCCTTCACGCCGGCGCGGGTGCTGTTGCAGGACTTCACCGGCGTCCCGGCGGTGGTCGACCTCGCGGCGATGCGGGATGCGATGGCCCGTCTCGGCGGCGATCCGAACAAGGTCAACCCGCTGCAGCCGATGGAGCTGGTCATCGACCACTCGGTGCAGGTTGACCACTTTGGCACACCGGATGCCTTCCAGTTGAACGCCGACCTGGAGTACGCCCGGAACAAGGAGCGATACACGTTCCTTCGCTGGGGGCAGAACGCCTTCAAGAACTTCCGTGTCGTGCCGCCGGAGACCGGCATCGTGCACCAGGTGAACCTGGAGTATCTCGCGCGCGTGGTGTTCGCGGCCGAGAAGGACGGCACGACGTGGGCCTACCCGGATACGCTGGTCGGCACCGACTCGCACACGACGATGGTCAACGGCCTCGGCGTCGTGGGCTGGGGCGTCGGCGGGATCGAAGCCGAAGCGGCCATGCTCGGTCAGCCCATCTCGATGCTGATTCCGCCGGTCCTCGGCTTCAAGCTGACCGGGTCGCTGCCGGCAGGCACGACGGCGACCGACCTGGTGCTGACGGTTACCGAGCGCCTCCGCAAACACGGCGTGGTCGGGAAGTTCGTCGAGTTCTTCGGTCCGGGCATGGCCAACCTCACGCTGGCCGACCGCGCGACGCTATCGAACATGTGCCCCGAGTACGGGGCGACCATCGCCATCTTCCCGATCGACGCGATGACGATCGACTACCTCCGGCTGTCCGGACGCGACGCCGGGGACGTCGCGCTTGTCGAGGCGTACGCGAAGGCCCAGGGCCTGTTTGCCGACGCATCGACGCCGGAGGCGGCCTACAACGAGCTCCTCGAACTCGATCTCGCCACCGTGGAGCCGTCGCTGGCCGGCCCCAAACGCCCGCAGGACCGGGTGTCGCTGGTGACGGCGAAGGCGAAGTTCAACGCGGCGCTGCCGCAGATGCTCGCCGAGCGGAAGAAACCGGCGGCGGCGCCGGCGGCCGGTGGTGTCGCCGTGGCGGCCAGGGCGGCGATCGACCACGGCGCCGTCG
>CAZJRM010000008.1:0-17166 GCA_964547975.1 uncultured Vicinamibacterales bacterium
ACACGTACGACATCGAGTTCTGGGGCGCCGACGGCATGTGCACGAGTTTCTACCTTGGCGCGCTGCAGGCGGCGGTGGTCATGGGCAAGGCGGTCGGAGACGAGGTGCCGGCCTTCGCGGAACTGCTCGAGAAGGGCACGAAGCGGTGCGAGACCGACCTCTTCGATGGTGAGTACTTCGTCCAGCACGTCGAATGGAAGAACCTCCGCGCGAAGAACCCGCTCGAGGTGCAGAGCTTCGGCGGCGCGTACTCGCCCGAAGCCGTCGCGCTCATGCAGCAGGAGGGCCCGAAGTATCAGTACGGTACCGGTTGCCTGTCGGATGGCGTCCTCGGGTCGTGGCTCGCATGGGTCTGCGGTGTCGATCAGGTGCTGGACGCGGCGAAGGTCGCCA
The DNA here is from genome assembly GCA_964547975.1 of uncultured Vicinamibacterales bacterium. Classification (GTDB taxonomy): domain Bacteria; phylum Acidobacteriota; class Vicinamibacteria; order Vicinamibacterales; family JAKQTR01; genus CAYJPV01. The sequence goes on from CAZJRM010000008.1 coordinate 394, forward strand.
GCCACCTGCGCGCCGTGCATCGTCACAACCTGAAGCACGACCTGTCGGATTTCGCGAACCCCCAGCGACCCGCGTACGCGTGCGGCGCCGAAGGCGGCCTGCTGCTGTGCACCTGGCCCAAGGGCGGCGAACTGTCGCTTCCGTTCGTCTACTCGAACGAGGTGTGGACGGGCATCGAGTACCAAGTCGCGTCGCACCTCATCCGGATGGGACTCGTCGCGGAGGGGCTCGAGATCGTCCGCGTCTGCCGCGACCGGTACGACGGCCGCGTGCGCAACCCCTTCAACGAGTACGAATGCGGTCACTGGTACGCGCGCGCGATGTCGAGCTACGCGCTGCTGCAGGGTGTGTCCGGGGCGCGGTACGACGCGGTCGAGAAGACCCTGTACCTGGAGCCGCGGCTGAAGGGCGACTTCCGCTGCTTCTTTGCGGCCGCCGGCAGCTACGGCACGGTCGGCGTCGAACACGGCAAGCCGTTCTACTCGCCGGCGGTCGGCACGCTCGATATCGCGACAATCAAGTACGTCGCGGCGTAATCACGGAGGAATCGATGGATCCCGTTCTGTCAGCGAGTCTGAATACGTTCGCCACCAACGACCGGTTCATCGCGAAGGCGCTGGACGGTCTCAGTGAGGCCGACGCCTGGAAACATCCCGGAGACGCCAATCCGATCTACTGGATCCTGGGTCACATCGCGGTCTATCGGAATACCACGGCGTCGCTGTTCGGCGCCGGAAACGAAGTGCCGTGGGCCGGGCCGTTCAAGCGCCTGTCACAACCCGACCCTGCGGCGGCAGTGCCCACGCTCGCGGAAGTCCACGCCGCACTGACCAACGCCTTCGGCCCGCTCGCGGCGCGGTTCGCGAACGTGACGGAGGCCGAGCTCGACGCGCCGGCACCGTTCAAGCTGCCGACGCCGGATCCCAGCATGCGCGGGCTCGTCGCGTTCATGGCGTACCACGAGGCCTACCACCTCGGTCAGATCGCCTACGTCATCAAGTGGCTGGGGCAGCCAGGCATCGTCGACGGGCAGTAGGATCGAGGACGTCAGGCGGTCGGGTTCCACCAGCAGCGGCCCTTGCCGGCGACCGCCTCGGCGGCGCGTGCCTCGATGTTGCGCATCGCGTCGGGTGCCAGCGGCACGAATCGCTCGAAGGAAGAGAAGGCCGCGTCCTGTTCGTTCGGATAGCTCATGCCCAGGAGCGTGACGTCCGGATCGACGGTCAGCGTGTAGTGCAGGCAGTCGTCCACGCTGAGACGCGGCAGCTCCGGCTCGGCGGGTGCCGACGTGCCGCCCGAACTGAACTTGCCGCGGGGCCGTTCCTGGAGAGGCACGTTGTAGCCCGTCGTGTCGCCGAGCAGCTTCCCGGCGCCGAACGTCTTGAAGCAGACCGTGCCGACGCCGTGCTGCCGCGCCAGTGGGAGGGTGTCGTCCACGTACCGCCGATCGACGAACGGCCCGACCGGGAACATCACGACGTCGCAGAGACCGCTCGTGATGGCGGCGCGGAGGACGTCTGGGCTGTGGCTCGACACCCCGCGGAATCGGACCTGACCGGCGCGCCGGTATTGCTCGAGTTCCTCCATGCCGACGGCCTCGATATGCCTCCACTGATCGAGCGTCGTCACCGCGTGGAAGACGAAGAGGTCGACCGGGGCGAATCCCAGGCGTGCGAGGCTCTGGTCCACCTGCGGCTCAACCGGCTCGCCGAGCCTGTCGACCTTGTCGATAACGAACACGCCGTCACGGCGGCCGGCGAGGGCCGCCGAGACGGTCTGCTCGCTGTACCCGTCTTCGTACATCGGGGCGGTATCGACGAGGTTCAGCCCCCGATCGAGGGCGCGGCGCAGCGTCGCCACGCAGGCCTCCAGCGGCACCGAGCGGTCGGCGAGATCGCCGATGCCCAGCACCGTGGCGTGGAATCCCGTGCGCCCCAGCGGCCGAGTCCGCACGATCACTTCTCCCGGATCCACACGATCGACTGCGCCGGCGGCGGCGCGGGCCGCGGCGAACCCGGGGCCGGAGCGGGCGCCGGCGGGGGCGGCGGCGGGTAACGGTTGTATCGCGCGTAGTTGGGGATCGCCATCATCGGCTTGCCGTCCGCGAACGTGCCGCGGATGATCGCGACGCCGCCCAGCAGGTCGGCCTTCCACTCGCGTTTCAGGTCGGATGTGGCCGGGAGCGCGGACGCGATGTCCTGGTCGAGCGATTCGATGTTGTACAGGAGCGGGCCGATGCGAAGCGCGACCCTGTCCTTCACGGGCGACGGCCTGTCGCCGCCGGAGACGATCCGCTCGCTACCGTAGACACGCTGGACGGGCAGCGGCAGCGTGAAGGCGACGGTGTCACCGGCCTTCCAGGTGCGCGTCACCTCGATATACCCGTTCGACTCGGTCACCGTCACCGTCTGGCCGTTGACGCTGAGCGACGACAGGCCGTCACCGTTCGGGACGGCCCGATAGAGCGTGCTCACGTCGCGTGTGGGTTTGCGGATACGAACGGCAAACCGCGTGGGTACCTTCGGTGTGATGGTCAGCTTCACCGCGCCGTCCCAGGGGTAGTTCGTCTCCTGCGTGATGTCCACGTCGGTGCCGGCGATGGCGCCGAGTGACACGCGGCTGCCGACGAACAGATTCACGTAGAGCGCGTCGGCGCCGCGCGAGTACGTCCAGGTGGGCAGCATCAGCAGCGTGCGCGGGATGTTGCCCACGCAACATGGGCAGTTGTGCCACGGATACCGCTGGACGTTCGAGTCGAGCGGGTTGTCGTAGTAGAAGTTCTTCCCGGCGAGGTCCATCGACCCGTGCAGCGCGTTGTACAGCGTCTGCTCGTAGAGGTCGGCGTACTTCGCGTCGTGATAGGCGAGGTGCAGCTTCCACTGGAAGAAGATCTCGCCGCAGCTCGAGCACGCTTCGCAATAGCCGTTGTTGCGCAGCGAGTAGTCCGGGCCGAATCCCTCCGAGGTCTCGCCGCTGCCGACGCCGCCCGTCAGGTAGTACTTGCGGTGGACGAGGTTGTCCCAGATCGACTTCACGGCACTCTGGTAATCGACGTCGTGCGTTTCCACGGCGACATCGGCCATGCCCGAATACGTGTAGACCGCGCGCACCGCGTGGCCCACGGCTTCGTACTGCTGCTGCACGGGCACGTGGCTCTGGTCGTACTCCGAACCGCCCTTGCGGCAGTCGAGCAGGAACTTCGCCAGCGCGATGTACCGATCACCCGGGCCGCCCTTCACGCCGGGCTTGCCTTCGATGGCGTTCACGAACCGGCCGAACCGCACGAGCGCCTGTTCCATCTGCTGGTGGCCGTCGAACCACTCCTGCTTCGGTGCCGGGCCGATATGATCCGCCCAGCAGTCGCACAGCTTCTTGGCCGCGTTGTAGAGTCGCAGGTCCTTGCCTTCGGTCATCTCGTAGTGATTGATGGCCGACTCGATGAAGTAGCCCGCGACGTACCCTTCGTGATTCCCGCGGTGCGACGCCGTCCAGCGTTCGATCCACGGCCCGCGGCCGCCCGCCGGCGGATCCCCCTCGCGTGGCGCGTGGCGAAGCGTGTAGGCCGTGTGCAGGTAGCCGTCGGGGTGCTGCGCCGCCAGGATCTTCGGGATCCAGTCGTCCAGGGTCGCGCGCAACTGCTTCTGGGCTGCGATGATCTCCTGGTCGCCCTGCGGATCCACCATCAGCGCGAGGCTGATGGCCTCGACCGTCTGGTGCACCCACGCGTTCGAGAAGATGTACCCCTTGTGCGGCGCGTACGGCTCCCCGCGCAGCGCCTTGGCCGCTTCGATGAAGTTGTCGATGCCACCGTCGCCCTTGCCCGGCGCGATGTCGGTGCGATTGATCTCGGTGATGCAGTGGGGAATCCAGGTCGTGATGAGCACCTTCGCCCGCGCCTTCCAGAACGGGCTGAGGACCGCGTACTTCCGCGTGAAGACGGGCTCCAGTTCGACCGGTGGCGGCGGCAGTTCGACCTTCACCGTCAGCGACGACGTGGCTTTCGTCGTCCCGTTGTCCGCCACGACCTGGACCACGTACTCGCCGGGCGCCGAAAAGGTGGCCGTGGTGGTCGGCGACGTGGGGTCGGCGAACGTGGCCGTGCCTGGACCGGAGACCTGGCTCCAACGCACCGTCGGGGGTGGCCCCGGCGGTGGGGGCGGAGGGGCCGCGGGCGCCGCGCCCGGGCGAGCGCCGCGCGATGGCCGTGGTTTCGGACCGTAGCCGGCATAGGCACTCAAATACGTCTTGCCGTGACGCATGACGACGCGATCCGGCCCCGCCAGGGCCGTTAGGCCGTTCGACGCCGCCTGGGCCGAGACGGAGCCGTCGGCCTTCAGCACCAGCGACGCCACGGGCGAGGCCACGACGATGGCCGAGGCTTTCCCGGCGGCACGAAGGAGTTCACGGCGGGTCATGGTGTTCGGCATATCGCTCACGGGTCACCTCGATGCGGAAGTCAGGTGGGCGCCGCCACAATACGGCAAACGGGAGCCCGGCGACAAGATGCCACCGGTACGCGAGAATACGGGCAACGGGGAGACCACGACATGGCACAGGCCACTATGAGATTCGGGTTCGTTGGGGCGGGGTTCATCGCGCGGTTCCAACTGGCCGCGTTTCGGCAGGTGCGCGGGATCGAACTCGCGGGCGTGACGGCGCCGAACGGCGCGGAAGAACTGGCGGCGCTGTCGCGGCAGTGGGGCACCGGCGACGCGGTCGTGTATCCCTCCATCGCCGAGATGGCGAAACACGTGGATGCCATCGCCATCTACGCGCCCAACTTCGCCCGCGTCGAAATCGTAGACGCCATCGTCGATGCCGTGAAGCAGGGTGCGCGGCTGAAGGGCGTGGCGTGCGAGAAACCGCTCGGCCGCAACGTGAAGGAAGCGCGTCGCCTGGTGGACCTCGCCGCGTCTGTGGACCTGCGGACCGCGTACCTCGAGAACCAGCTCTTCATGAAACCCATCCGCATCCAGCTCGCTCAGCTGGAACAGGTGCGGCGGCAGATGGGGCCGATGACGCTCGTGCGCTCCGCCGAAGAACACGGCGGGCCGCACGAAGGCTGGTTCTGGGATCCCACGCGCCAGGGTGGCGGCGTGCTTTCCGACATGGGCTGTCACAGCATCGCCACCGGCTGGCACGTGCTGACGCCGACCGACAAGCCGATCACATTCCTCGAGCCAGTCGAGATCACCGCGGACCTCGGGCTCCTGAAGTGGGGCCAGCCTGCCTGGCGCGAGAAGCTGCTGCGCGAGCGCGGCGTGGACTACGCGAAGACACCAGCCGAGGACTTCGCCACCGGCATGATCACGTTCCGCAACCCGGAGACGGGCCAGCGCGTGAAGGCGCAGTTCACAAACTCGTGGATGTACGAGAAGCAGGGGTTGCGCGTCCTGATGGATGGCATGGGGCCGGGTTACGCGTTCGAAGTGAACACGCTGCTCTCGCCGCTCAACATCTTCATCGGTGACGTGGCGGCCCAGGCCATCGCCGATGCGGAGACGGCGCTCGAGAAGTCCACCGCGTCGCGCGGCTTGCTGGCCGTCCAGCCCAACGAGCCGGATCTCTACGGCTACACCGACGAGCAGGCGGAAACGGCCGAGGCGTTCGCGAACGACCGCGACGGCATGATGCCGTGGAGCTACGGCCTCGAGATCACGAAGCTCTGCATGGCGGCTTACATGTCGGCCGAGCAGAAACGCGTGGTGAACCTCGCCGACCCGGCGACACAGGCGGCGCTCGAGACGTACGTCCCGCTCATCCAGCAGGGGCGAGGCGCGGAGCAGCTGTACGGCTGACCTCTTACGGGACGATGTCCACGATCACCCGCTTGTAGCGCGTGAGCCGCGGCGTGCCGTGGTCCGTCACCGCGAGGATGATGTGCATCGTGCCGGTGCCGGGCGGCATCACCCGGCTTCTGGTGACGTCGAACCACGCCCTTGGCTGATCGAATCCTCTGATGGCCAGCTTCACACCCGTGTTCGAACTCGACAAACCGCGAGTGCCGGCCTCTGCGTAGCAGAACCACTCGTAGGACAGCGCATCACCGTCGGGATCGCTCGAGGCCGTGGCCGAGAGCTGCACGCGGTCGCCCGCTCTCGCCGTGATTCTGTCTGGGTGATCGAGGCGTGGCACCGGTGGGTGATTGGCATCGCGGTACGGCTTGACGGTCCAGTCCATGCGGGCGGCGAAGTCGTGCTGGAACGCCGCGCGCCAGCGCCAGATCGTCGCGTGATTCGTGGTGTGCCATTCGCCGTCGAGTCCCAGGACCTCGTCCTGCACGTTCGTCCAGATGGGCCGGGTCTCCGGCGTCAGGAACCACTTCTCCATCCGCGGCGTGTACAACTCGTACCGGCCGCCCCACCCGCCCCACTCAGGATGCTCAGGGTCGCTGAGCCCGTTGTCGACGAGGTTCAGGAAGGACGGTGTGTCGCCTTCCATCATGAACTGCCATTGCGGATACTCGGCTCCCAGCGGACCCTTGCGGATGTTCTTGTCGAGCCATTCGTTGGTTACCAGCGAGTAGTCCGCGCCATCGAAACGGCCGTGAAACCTGTCGCCGCCGATGCCAATCCACGTGGCGTGGTGGAACCCGCCTCCGGCGTTGATCCCTGGCGTGACGATGTAGAAGAGACCGGGGAACTCACGCCGGATCCACGGGCCGCTGTCGTCCTGGTCGGAAATGGCGTAGACACGAAGCCTGGCCACGAAACGCGCCAGCGCCTCCGCAGATCGCGCGGCGCGCACCTTGAACAGCGCCTGCGCGAGGACGTTAGGACCGCCCCAGACCGCGACCCAGAGGGGCCGCGGGTCGTCGCGATCGACGGCACGAATCAGCAACTCGGAGCCGGGCGAATCCTTGCCTTCGCCCACGCCCCGCATGCCGTCTGCCGGGAAACCCGCGGCGATACACGAGGCCAGGCGCTCGGCGGCCGGGAATCCCGGCTCGTGCAGGACCAGGTTGTCGCGTACCTTGCCGTACGCGACCACGACGTTCTCGATCCGTCGGGGGTCGACCTCGTGCGCGGCGCCCGTCGGCGTTGCGACGAGACCCTCGATGTCGATCTGGCTCGCGTATGTCATCAGCCGGACCATCGACATCGTGTCGTCGGGGTCGCCGCCGATGTCGGTCAGCACGACGAGGCGCGGCTTGTCTGCGGCCGACGCAAACGTCGCCAGCCCGAGCAGGACGGCTGAGACAAGCGAGAGAACTCTGTAACGGCTGTCCATCGTGTCACTCCTGGCGTACGCCCTCGACCCGGCGGACGCGCACCGCCATGCCAGATCGCCCTGGCAGAGACACCGTCCGGCCGCCCGCATCGACGAAATGGTAGTTGTCCTTCTTCTTCGTCACGAACTCGCCGGCGATCGGGGTGACGGTCATGTTCCACGTGTCGATCACATCGACGGCGAAGCGCATGCCGTCGGTGATGTCGCGTTTGTAGAGCTGGAAGACCCACTGCGTTGGTGTGGCGCGGCCGAAGTACGTCAGGTAGTACGTGCCGGCCACGCCCGCGGTGTCGGGATCGTTCCACTTGTCGATTGGATCGAGTCCTCCCGCCGGTCCCGTCTCCAGGATGCGACGCAAGAAGGCGAGCCGGGGCGCGCTCTGACCGGTCAACGTCCCCCCGAACGAGGTCCAGGTGTCTTCGCCGCGGGTGTTGAAGTAGTCGCCGTGACCGACGTAGGTGCCGCCAACGATCCCGCTCCAGAAACGGTGGACCATGTCGAACGCGCTCAGGGACGCCCATCGGTACGTGTTGTCGCCTTCGTACTTCACCTCGTCGTAGACGATGGGCTTCTCGTAGACGTCCCGGTAGATCTCGGCGCTGCCTGGCGATTCCACCGCAAGGCCATTCTGCATGCTGACGTGGGTGACCCACGGCCTGCGGTGATCGAACAGGCGGGTTCCGTTGTGAATCGACCGGAGGCGGTCGTGGGGGTCGCACCGCTGGATGAGGGTGCCCAGGCGATCCCAGTCGGCGTCGGTCTTGGTGCGGAGGAAGTCGAACTCGTTGGCGAGCGACCACCAGACGTTGCGGTACGCGCCGAAGCGGGCGACGACGTACCGCACGAAACGGTCGTCGCCGTCCGCGTCCATCGTCTCGAAACCCCACTTGCCGTAGGGGTTGAAAAGGATGAGGTCGACTTCGATGCCGAGATCCCGCAGTTCGCCGATCCGGCGCTCGTAGTGCCTGAAGAACTCGGGGTTGAATCGCGTGAGATCCCATCCGCGAGGCGGCGTGCCCGCGAACGGCCAGAGCACCGGCACGTACTGGTTCATGTACGGCGTTGGTTGCTGAGTGAGCAGCATGCGCGCCTTGTTGAACGGTGAAGCCGCGAGCGTCCTGAGCGTCGCCAGCTGCACGTCCGGTGGCGTGTCGAGCCAGTTGTAGATGGTGGTTCCTATCTGTTTGTACGGCGTGCCGTCGGCATACGCGAAGTGATAGGTGTTGTGCACCCGTACCGGACCGTGGTTGCCAGCGCCTGGCGGCGTGACGTGGAACGTCCCGGTCTTCCCCGTGAGTGTCCACCGGTTGGAACGCGTTTCATAGCTCCACGGCCCCTGGGTGGCCGGCGAGAACCGGACGCGGTACGTCCCGTCACCGTCGTAGAAACCGGGTGCCTCGATCTTCGTGGTGCCGTTGTCGAAGACCGCCGAGAAGCGGACGTCCAGGAACGGGTTGCCGTCGGTCGGGCCCTCGATCGCGATTTCGAAGAGCCCCCACTGCTCCACGCGGCCAACCGAAGGCGTCTGTGCGTTCGCGGGGCGAGACGCGAGAAGAAGGGCGGCGATCGCGACAACACGAAGATGATGGCGCATGGTGGATCACATCGTCGACACGAAGGTGTAGTGGCCCGCGCCGACGTCGCAGACGAGCGCGCGGGCGTCTCTTCTGGTGAACCGGATCCCCGGTGCCAGGTCGATCGGGATTCCGCTTTCGGTCACGTCAGCCCCGGCCCTCGCCGGCACGTACACCGTGGCGGACGTGTTGGCGGGAATGTGGACGCGCCACACCAGCGTGCGACCCTCACGGGTCCAGGCGCTCTCGATCACGCCGTGCATGGTCCGGTAGGTGCCGCCTGCGGAGTCGAGGCCGTCGCCGATGAACGGTCGCAGGATGAAGCGCTGGAATCCCGGGGCGTCAGCGTCGAGTTCGATGCCGAGTACGTGCCGGTACAACCACTCGGCGACCGAGCCAAGCGAGTAGTGGTTGAACGAATTCATCTCGGGCGTGCAGAACCCGTCCTGGTGTGTCCAGCCATTCCATCGTTCCCAGATCGTCGTGGCTCCGTGCCGGACCGGATACAGCCAGGAGGGGTAGTCGTCGCGGAGCAGCAGACGGTAAGCGACATCGCCGTACCCCGCCAGCGTCAACTCGGGGTTCAGGTGACGGATGCCGATGAAGCCAGTGCTGAGATGCCAGTCGAGGGCGCGGATGTTGGCGACGAGATGGGCGGCGGACAGCGGCCGGAGCACGTCGGGGAGGAGGTCGAACGCCAGTGCCAGCAGGTATCCCGTCTGCGTGTCGGTGGTGATGCGCCCGTCGGGCTGGAGCCATTCCCGCTGGAACGCGCCGCGCACGTGCTCGAACTGCTCGCCGAATCGCCGCTCGTCGTCGACGCGCCCGAGCGCGCGGGCGATACGGCTCAGTTTCGCGCAGTCGTCGGCCCAGAACGCCGTCGCGACGAGGTACTTCATCGGCGAATGCGTGCCGAAGGACGTGTCGCTCGGGATGCACAGCCAGTCGCCGTAGTTGTTGCCGAGGTCGTTCACCCGCAGGCCCGTCGGGTTGTGCCGGTCGATCCAGTCGACCCACGCCACCATCGCCTGGTAGTGACGCTCGAGGATTCGACGGTCTCCATAGACTTGCCACAGGGTGTATGGCACGGCCACGCCGGCGTCGGCCCAGCCCGCGGCACCCGCCAGGTTGCCAAGACCCACGAAGTTGTCGCCCTCGGGCAGGCGCGGCGCCGTGTCGGGGAAGACCCCCTCAGGCGTCTGGGCGTCCTCGATATCCTGCATCCACTTGGTGAAGAACGCGGCCACGTCCATCTGGTACGTCGCCGTGCGGATGAACACCTCTGCGTCACCCATCCAGCCAAGCCGCTCGTCGCGCTGCGGGCAGTCGGTCGGCACCGACAGGAAGTTGCCCTTCTGCGACCAAAGGGCATTCTGCGCCAACCGATTCACCCCGGGATTCGAGCATCTGAACGTGCCGGCGTCCGGCATTGCCGACCGAACCACGCATCCCGTCACGGCGTCGACGCCCGGTGCATACGGCAGGCCGGTGAGTTCCACGTACTGGAAGCCGTGGAAGGTGAAGTGCGGCTCGAAGACTTCAGCTCGGCCGCCGCGGCACGTGTAGACATCTGTGGCGCGCGCCCGGCGCAAGTTGGCCGTGTACAACGTGCCGTCCGGGTTCAGGCGTTCCCCGTGCCTCAGGGTGACGCGGGTGCCCGCCGGTGCGTCGAGGAGAAGGCGCGCCCATCCCGCGATGTTCTGGCCGAGATCGAACAGGAATCGGCCGGGCGCGGACTCCGTGACCGAGACCGGCCTGACCCACTCGGTGACCCGCACCGATTCTGACCGCTGCGCGACGAGCGGCACGCCGGGGGCGGCGACCTCCCTGGCCGGCAGCCAGTCGACCGACGAGTACGACGGGGTGTCCCAGCCGTCGCGTTCTCGGCGAGCATCGTAGACTTCACCCATCATGAAGTCCGACGACAGAATCGGGCCGGTGTGGCACGCCCACGACCCGTCGCTGCACACGACCACGCGTCGGCCGTCGATCAGTTCGATCTCGAGCTGGACGATCAGGCTGTTCTCGATGGAGCCGTAGCGTCCGCGCGTCTCCTGCCAGCCGACGTACCCGCTCCACCACCCGTCTCCGAGGGTGGCCCCGAGGGTATTGCGCCCCGGCTGCATCAGCGAGGTGACGTCGTACGTCCTGTACTGAATCCGTGTGTCGTAGTCGGTCCACTCCGGGGCGAACACGTCGTTCCCGACCCGGGCGCCGTTGGCCCGCAATTCGACGAGTCCACGGGCGCTGGCGTAGAGCGTCGCGCGCGACACGGCCTCCGGCAGAAGGAAGTCCTTCCGAAACAGCCCCGGCGTGCCAGGGACAGCCAGCGTTGGCGCGACCGCGTCAGGATCGCGGGCGATGATGGCGGGATTCGCGGCAATCCAACGGGCCGACCAGTCGCTGCCTTCCAGCAAGCCCATCGTCCAGAGCGATGGCGCCGACATCACGGCGTGCCCCTCGTCATCCCAGACCTCGACGCACCAGTGACACCGGCCGCGGGAGCGCAACGGCGTCCCGTCGTACACGACGTGCGTGGTCTGGTTGCCGGCGACGCGTCCGGAATCCCACCGGTCGGCGCCCCCTGCCGCGAGGATCGCCGGCGTGCTGGCGACGCGGAGGTGGTACGCCGTCTGGCGGGCGCCGCGGCGGCTGGATTCCAGCATCCAACTCAATCGCGGGAGGCGTTCGTCGATGCCCAGCGGCGCGACGAGATACTCGCACCGCAGGTGTGACACTCCCAGGCGTTCGGTCGGCCGTTCTGACGTCATGTCCGGGCACGTTCGTCTTCGATTTGTTCCAGGCTCTTGCCGGACGTGTTCGGCATGAAGAAGAAGCCGACTGCGCCGCTGATGATCAGGAACAGCGTCAGCAGGCCGGCGAGCGTCGGCAGACCGCCATGCCGGGAGATGGCCGGCACGAAGAAGCTCCAGACACCGACCGCGATGCGCGCCGCGCCGAAGGTCAGGCCCTGCGCCGTGCCGCGCAGCATGGTCGGGAAGAGTTCCTGGCTGAACACCTTGTAGAAGGCTTCACCCGCAAGGGCGCCACCGCCGGCGAACAGCACGATGTTCGCGACGATCACCGGAATGCTGAACGGCATCACGGTCAACATCGCGTAGGCCGAGATCTGGGTGACCGCGCCGATGCCCCACAACCACTTGCGGGTGGTGTGGCTGCGGTCCGCAAACGGCATGAATACGGTGACGGCCACGAGCATCGCCGTGATGAACGCGGCGCTCGGCAGGCCCACGCCGAGGGCCTGGTTGTTGGGGGCGTCGGCCGGGATGTTCGTCGAGATGAGATAGGAGTTGAATGCGCCGGCGGTGCCTGCGGCGAGATTCCAGAACAGATAGATGGATGCCGTCCACAACAGCGCGCGCAGGTGCGCTCCCGAGAACAGCGCCGAGGCGCGCTGGCTGACCTTTGAAGATGCGGCCACCCAGCGGGCCGATTCCGCCAGCCCGCGTCGCAGTGCCCACGTCACCATCGCCACGACGAACAGGTGAAGGAAGACGATCCGGATCCCGAGCAGGCCCAGGTCGGCCAACGCGAGCGCCAGCCAGAGCACGACCGTCGGTCCAAGGCACCACGCGACCTGCGTGAAGCCGAGCAACTTGCCCCGGGCCTTCGCGGGCGCGAATTCGCCAACGAGTGCCAGCGAAGTGGGCACGTCCGCGCCCACGGCCAGTCCGACCACCGCCGTGCCGAGGAACAGCATCTCCGGCGTCATCGCGAACGCGACGCAGAGGATGCCGGCTGCGTACACGAGCAGGTCGTACTGGTAAATCCGCTTGCGACCGAGTTTGTCGCCCAGCCAGCCGCCGAGGAAGGCGCCGAGCGCGCACCCGATCGCGTTCGGACCAATCGCGGCCAACGCGCCCAGCATGCCATCGCTCAGCCCGAAGTGCTTCTGGAGGAGCGCCATGCCCGCGCCGAGCGCGACGATCGAACCGGCGTCGAGGTATGAGGCCATGCCGGCGAGGGCTGACCATTTCCACTGCTGCCGCGTGACGGCGCTGGATTCGTCGGCCTGAGCGTGTCCGGTCTGCACTGATGCGGCCATGTGAAACCCGGTCAGGGACGAGGGACGGCTTTCAGGAGCCTGTCCGCGGGAAGTGCCTCTGGTGACATGCGTACCGTACGGATGCGGCCCTTGAACCAGGACCTCCGGTTGAGCCGCACGCCAATCGACGTCTGGCCCTGGCCGAGCGGCTGGAACGCGACGTGGCCGGACAGCTCGCGAGTCCCGTCCACATAGTGGGTCATCGTCCGGCCGTCGAAGGTCAGCGCGGCGGCGTGCCAGGTATCGGCCTGGTGCAGCCGCGTGCGGTCGATCTGCGTCCGGTTCACTTCGCCGTAACGCAGGAACGTGTCGAGGCACCATCCTCCGGGCAGCAGGCGCAGTTCGATCAGCGCGCGGTTGCCGGAGCCGCCGGATTCCTCGACGTGAAGGAACCGCTGCTCCTCCGGGCCGTTGGCGGCGGGCGCGAACACGACTTCGATGGTGAATCGCTCGAGTCCCGCAATCGGGTTGGTCTCCAGCACCAGGCCATCGTCGATCCCATCGAACTCCACGGCGCGCCCGCCTGGCACGTCGACGAGCCTGGGGTTTCCAAGAACGGTCACCGCGTGCCCGCCGATGCGCTCCACGCTGTCGATCGGCCACACGACCGGGCGCTCGACCTGCGGCGCGAGACCCGCCGTCGGCGCCACCATCCATGCGCAGCACATGGCGCCGGCGGCGCACACGCGCAGGCTCCAGGCGTTCGCTGTCATGTCACGGCCCTTCCCACATCGCGCCCAGGCGCGTTCTACCGTTTCTCGTCGGCGACGAATCGGACTCGCAGCGGGCTCTCGTACTCGCGAGCGGTCTGTCGCACGTATCGCTCGAACTCCGGCCAGGTCTTCAGGATGGCGCCTTCGCTCCAGGCCCCCGCGATCAGGTACTCGAAGGAGTAATCCGCCCGCGGAGTGATGGCGAACGTGTGGTTGCCCTTGAAGCCGGGGACGAACCGGTACTCGGGCTTGTATTCGCGCCGGACAACAAGTGCGCTTGAGATCAACTCGACGTCGGACGACACCGTGCCCTGGTCCGGATCCATGACGGCTTCCGGTCCGCCGGTGATCACGAGGCCCGCGTCCCGAACGACGTGCCGCTCGCGCGGTTTCTTGCGGATACCCGCCGCGGGCAGCACTCCGGGCCCCGCCGGGTCGAACTGCGTGAAGCGCACGCGGCACGTCGAGTAACTCTGGTTCGCGTACGCGGTATAGAGCTGCTCGAGTTCGTGCCGCCCCTTCCCGGTGCGCCAGTTCATCGTCTTGACGCGAATCATGGACCGCACAGGGCCGTTGACCACGACATCGAAGGCGTAGCGCGTGTCACCGACGGGGCCCGCGTTGAAGTTTTCCTTCGTGCCGGCCGCCGCGCGCGCGGGAGTGAACCGCGGCACCGATACGACATCCGGCTGGCTGGGCGTCTCGAAGAGGCCGATGCCGCCGCCGCCGAACGAATCGTCGACGGACTGGATGTCGGACCCGAGCGCGGGATCCACCAGCGACACCGCGTAACCGTCCAGGTTCTCCATGTAGAGGCGGTTCGCCATCAGCAGCGGCTTCCGCTTGCCGTACACGTCCACGCTCGTCGGGAACCAGAGCTTCCAGCCAATGTGCTTGGATTCCCAGAACGGGACGAGGTGGCGGACGTAGCTGCCGATCCCGGCGTGGGTTTCGTGCGGATTCCAGCCGCGTTGATTCATCCCGATGTAGAGATCGATCCGCTTGGTGGCACCCGCCTTGATGTCGGTGACGAAGAACAGCTCGTCCCAGAGCCCGTCCTTGTCGAGATCGTCCATCTGCTGGAGCAGGATGTGGCCGCCCGTCTCGCCCCGCAGTTCGTGGCCGCCCCCGAGCTTCAGCCGCTCCGGGCTCGGCGGCGGAGCTGGCGGCAGCGTCGGATCCACGACCGTGAGCTGCAGTTCGTGGAGATCGGTGACGGGCATGTCGTCGCGCCGGATGACGACCGGCACGTTCACTCGATCGACGTCGAGTTCGTTCCGGAGCTCGAGGACGAGCCGTCGTGTCGGGGCGAAGTCGCCCTCGGTGTACCACCTGGCCGACTGGGCCAGCAGGGCGCCCGCGCACACCGTTGCCAGCGCGGCCGCAGTGGTTCCGGCGGCCTGGCAGGCACGGCGAGTCATCGTGAGACCTCGGGGCCGAGCGAGTCGAGGTACCGGATCAACGTTCTCAGGTTCCGGACGAACACACCCGTCGAGATGCCGCGCATCGGCTTCGTATCACCCGAGTGTTTGCCTGGCCCCTCGGGCAGGTGGGCCCGAACGTCGTTGGTGACCCAGGCGCCCCGGGTGTCGAGGCCCTTGATGACCGCGGCGGCGTCCGCCGCCGGCGGAACGACGGCGACCGGATCGAGGTAGGCCTTCACGTACGCGGCGCGCGCCTCGGGTGTCTTCAGGGCCGCCACTGTTTCGTATTCCTGGCGGATGGGTGCCACGTCCACCGCGGGCTTCACGACCATGTCCGGCTCGGGCACCGTGGTCCACTTGTAGAGACCGTAGCCGTCTGCGTTGAACGCGCCCGTCCTGATGTTGTAGACGGGCAGGTTGGTGCCCGGCTGCCAGTAGCGCATCGGCGGCCTCTTCAGTTCAATGGCCTCACGGTTCACGCGGTCGAACCACGCCAGGCAGCGGGGGATCGGCGCCAGGTACCGGGCATCGCCCGTGAGCGCGTAGAACAGCTCAAGGACGCGCAGCGCGTCGCGGCTCTCGCGGATGACGTACCCCGTAGGTTCGTGGGTGCGTGCCGACGTCGGCCTCATGTCCATCCCGTACTGCTCTGCCCAGCCGGCCTCGCCATCGGGACCCTGCACCGCGATGTAGAAGTCGGCGCCACGCCGGGCGGCGTCGAGATAGCGCGTGTCGCCCAAGGTTCGATACGCACGGACGAGCATCTCGACGTATCCCTGCTGGGCCCCGTCGTTGAGCGTGTAGAACGACGTGTAGTCCGGCAGGCCGTCGTGCGAGAACTCGTAGCGGAGGGGGTAACGCTGCGGCCATCCGCCGCTGGGATACTGTGCCTTCAGCGCGAAATCGAGCGCCTTGATGAGCGGCGCGCGATAGGCCGTGTCGAGCGACGTCGCATACAGACGCAGCAGGAACTCGGTCGCATCGCTCGTGACCTGGTCGTCGTTGGTCGCGTTTCCGTAGTAGTGGCGGTACTCTTCGTACCCGTACTTGAACTGCGACGCTCGCGTCCGATACCAGTCTTCGAGCCCGGCGGGATCGAAGTCCACGAAGTAGTGCCAGCCGCCCTCGGGAGTCTGGCCGAAGATCAACGCGTCGGCAGCCCGCCTGGCCGCGTCGAGAAAGAGGCGGTCGCGCGTCACCTCGTAGGCGTCGAGGAACGCCATGCCGACCATCGGCGTGCCGGCCTGAACCCAGATCTGGGAGGGACGCGCCGGGACTTCGCCCCAGCGTGTCGACAGGTCCTCCGTCACGGTCCAGGCGTAGCCCCCGTGCACGGACACCTTCTCGACCATGAACGTAGTGGCCTGTCGCATGGCCTCGGTCACCTCGCCCCGGGTTGGCTGCGCCCCGACCGTCGTCGCATTCAAGAGCGCGCAGACCGCGAATGCCAGCAAGCGCTTCATGCCATCCTCCCGCTGTTGCCGTGGCGTCCGACCTCACTCTCCATCGACGCGCCCGGCTTCAGCCGGACGCGTCGGGGGCTGGAGGAGGCGTTCACTCGTGCACGTGAACGTCCCACCCGAAGTAGTTCTCGAGCGCTTCGGCGAGTACGCCCGCGCATGTCGAGGCGTTCATGGCCGCGTGGTGTTCGAACCCGTTGCGGCAGATCACGCGCATGAGGCGCTGCAGGTCGGGCACCTCGACGACGGCACGCATGCCGAACGTCTCGAGCGGGTCGTCCGTGAAGCGGCCTTCGCCGACGTAAG
>CAZJRM010000008.1:17266-47778 GCA_964547975.1 uncultured Vicinamibacterales bacterium
CGCATGCCGAACGTCTCGAGCGGGTCGTCCGTGAAGCGGCCTTCGCCGACGTAAGCGCGGATGCAGCCGTCACGGTCGTCGGTCGACACGCGGCCGAAAGTAACCGGCGACCCGCCGGGCGTCCGGCCAGACATGGCGCCGTAGGTCCGGTCTTCGCCGAGCGTCGACCCCAGGATCGGGGCGGTCGAGATGACCGCGTCCGGCACGAAGGCCTTCGCCCAGTTGCCGCAGTGGAAGAACACGCACTTGTCGGGGTCGTCGCCGTAGTTGTTGTTCCAGTCGACCAGGGCGCTCGGCCGGCCCGAGGCCAGCTGGAGCGCGTACATCGACACCGCGCCGGCCACGTCCACCTCGCACGCGCTCGGCATGAGGCGCTCGCTCATCATGCTCATCAGCGTGCAGCCGTTGACACCGTAGTTCTGCTGCAGCGAACTCCAGCACTGGAAGGCGGTGGCATGCAGGTCGAGGGCGGTCGCCCATTCGAGCGCGACCACGCCGAGCTTGGCCATGAGCCGCAGCGAGGCCGTCGGCACGGCCCGGGCGGAGGCATACCCCGTGATGTCCGCGATCTTCTGCGTTACGCGCGGATCGTCGTCGCTCAGGCGTCGCGCGCCGTCGATGACCTCCGACAGATCGATCGTGCTGACGCTGATCCCGGACTCCTGGAGGAGTTTCTCGCTGTACCGCGTCGTATTGAAGGCGTTCGGCCGTGCCCCGATGGCGCCGATTCTGGCGTTCCGGAGGCCTTTCACGACGCGGCAGACTCCGAGGAACTTCGTCAACTCGTCGCGAAACGCCGGCGAGTTCACGTGCACCGTGTGGCGGTCGGTAAGGCTGTAGGTGATGCCGTACTGCCGGAGGTTGTTGCAGACCGACACCTTGCCGCAGAACGCGTCGCGACGCCGGGCGACGTCGAGCCGCCCGAGGTCGTCGGGGTAGGCCTGCACGAGCACCGGCACGCCGAGGCCGGCGAGCTTCAGCGTGTCGGCCACTCCCTTTTCGTCGCCGAAGTTCGGCAGGCAGACGAGCACGCCGTCGAGACGATCGCGGTGCGTCCGAAACAGGTCGGCACAGGCCTTGGCGTCCTGCCAGGTCTCCACCGCACCGCGCTTGGTCTCGTGTTCCTCGAGGAGCACGGCGTCGACACCGAGCGATTCGAAGAGCTCGAGCACGTCGCGGCGCGCCTCGGAAACGAGCACGTCGGGGAAGAAGTCCCGGTTCCCGAAGATGATTCCCAGTGTCTGACGCGTCATGGTGTCCTCTACTTGCGGGCGAACACGCCGAATTCGCCGGCGTTGGCCGGCGTGACGAGCTCGCAATCGATGGCCTGCTTCTCCGGTTGTCCGGTCGAACCCTTCGTGACCAGCGCGTGCGCCTGGTCGACGGCGAGCCGGGCGATGAACGCGGCGGGCTGCAGGACGGTCGCCTTGATCTCACCCGCCTTGATGGACGCGATGGCGTCCGGGCTGCCGTCGAAACCGACGACGACCACCGTTGAGAGGCCCGCGCCCTTCAAGGCGGCCATGGCCCCGAGCGCCATCGTGTCGTTGCCGGCGATGATGCCGGCGATCCCCCTGTTGGCCTGCAGCAGCGTCTCGGTCTTCTGGAACGCCTCGCGCTGGTCCCAGTTCGCGCTCTGCCGCGCCACCATCCTGAGATCCGGGTACTTGTCGAGCACGTCGTGGTACCCGCGGCTTCGGACCGACGCGTTCGTATCCGACTCGCGGCCGACCAGTTCGATAAAGCGGCCCTTCTCGCCAAGGAGCCGGACGAATTCCTCCGCCCCGAGCGTGGCGCCCTGGTAGTTGTTCGACACGATCTGGGCCGCCGCCACGCCCGTGACGTTGATCTCGCGGTCGATGAGGATCGTGGGGATGCCGGCGGCCTTCGCTTTCGAGATCGCTGCGACGGAGGCGTCGGCGCCGGCGTTGTCGAGTACGATGGCCGTCACCTTCCGCGCGATGGCGACGTCGATCAGCTGGTCCTGCTTGTTGGCATCGTCATCGTGCGCGTTGACAAGGACGTCGTAGCCCAGCTCGCGTGCGCGGGCCGCCGCCGCCTCGGCTTCGGCCTTGAAGAACGGGTTGTCGTGCGACGGCGTGATGACGGCGATCAGCCGCGGCGACGTCGGGGTCGACGCCGGGTCCGACCCGCCGGAACACGCGGGCACCAGGGCGGCGCCGCAGAGCAGAACGAGACCGGGGGCGAGACGCCACCGAGTGCGGGTGCCTGTCACGAAGACCTCCTCTGGAACTGGTCGAGAATGACGGCGAGGATGATTACGAGGCCCTTGACGACCATCTGCCAGAACTCCGACACCCCGAGCAGCACGAGGCCGTCGGCGAGCACGCCGATCACGAAGGCCCCGATGAGCGTGCCGGCGATCGTGCCGCGCCCGCCCATCAACGACGTGCCGCCGAGCACGACCGCGGCGATGGCGTTCAGCTCGAAGGTTTGGCCGGTGGCGGGATGCGCGGCCCCGAGCTGGGCCGCGATGATCACCCCGACGAGCGCCGAGCAGAATCCCGAGATGACGTAGACGAACAACTTCACACGCCCGACCCGGACACCGGCCAGCGTCGCGGCGCGCTCGTTGCCGCCGACGGCGTAAACCTGCCGGCCGAACGGCGTGAACATCGACAGCACGATGGCCACGGCGGCGACGAGCGCCATGACCCACACGACGACCGGCAGCCCGACGAGGCCGGCCGTGCCGAGCTGCGTGAAGCCCGTGTTGCCCAGATCCGCCGAGCCCGTCAGGTTGGGGAACGTGGCGCCGCCGGTGATGAGGAGCGCCGTTCCTCGCGCCACGTACAACAGGCCGAGCGTCGCGATGAACGGCGCCACGCCAAGCCGGGCCACGAGCCAGCCGTTCACGGCGCCCGCGGCCATGCCGGTCAGGAGTGCGAGGACCACCACGAACCACGTGTGGAAGTAGACGATGCTGCCGAGCGCCGGCACTTCGAGCCCGCGGCTCAGCAGCCCGCCCGCCACGACGCCGCACAGGCCGGCAATCGACCCCACCGAGAGGTCAATGCCGCCGCTCAGGATGACGAACGTCATCCCGATGGCGAGGATCGCGTTGATAGCAACGTGTTTGACGAGGATCGACAGGTTGCCCGCGGTGAGGAACTCCGGTGACAGCAGCGAAAACGTGACGGCGAGCAACGCGAGCGCGATGAGCGCGCGGAGCTTCATCACCATCGCCGCGGCCGACCGCCCGTCGGTTCCCTTACGGCCGGCCATGCAGCCCTCCTTCGTTCGGCGGCGTCGACGATGCCGCTGACGCCAGCACCTCTGGCGTGGCCCGGTCCGCCGGCAGATCCGCCGTGATGCGACCCCGTGCCATGACCAGTACCCGCGTGGCGGCAGCCCGGATCTCGGCGAGATCAGCCGTGGCGAACACGACGCCGATCCCATCCGCGGCGAGCCGCCGCATCGTGCCGAGAATCTCGGTCTTCGCACCAACGTCGACGCCACGCGTCGGTTCGTCGATCAAGATGACCTTCGGCCGACTCATAACCCCCCGGGCCAGCACGACCTTCTGCTGGTTGCCTCCGCTGAGCGCCGTCACCGGCGCATCGAGCGACGGCGTCTTGACGCGGAGGCGCTCGACGAGCGGGCGCGCGGCCGCCGTCTCCGCGCGAGGCGACAGGAATCCGCGTGTCGCAATTCCGGCGAGGCTCGACAATGTCACGTTCTGGCTGACGGACATCGTCTGGACCAGGCCAGACGCCTGGCGGTCTTCGGGCACCATGGCCAGCCCGGCGGCGACCCGCCGGTCCACCTGACGGCCCCGGATCTCGACGCCGTCGAGGACGGCGGAGCCCGACCAGTCGGGGTGCAGCCCCATCAGCGATTCGAACAGCTCGGTGCGACCGGCGCCCATCAGCCCGTACAGGCCGAGGAGCTCGCCGCGCCGCACGTGGAACGCCACGTCGTGAAGGGCCGTTCGGCCGGGCCGCGCGGGCAACGTCAGGCCCCGGACGTCGAGCACGACGTCTCCAGGCGGGGCCGTCGCCTGCGCGGCATCCCCCGCGGAGGCGCGGCCGGTCATTCGCTCGACGATCCACGGCACATCGACGCGATCGGCTGGTGCCGCCCCGACCACCCGGCCGTCCCGGAGCACGGTGACCTCGTCGGCGATGGCCAGCAACTCTTCGAGGCGGTGCGAGATGTAGACGACCGAGACGCCGTGTCGCGCAAGATCCCGGATGACCTGGAAGAGCACAGGGACTTCGGCGCTCGTGAGCGCCGAGGTCGGCTCGTCCATCAGCAGCACGCGGACGTCGTGCACGAGGGCCCGCGCGATTTCCACGATCTGCTGCTGCCCGAGCGACAGCGACCCCACGCGGGCGCGCGGCGGAATCGACCCGTGACCCAGCCGTTCGAGTGTCCGGCGCGCCGCGTCTTCCTGCGCGCTCCACGCCACGGTGCCCCAGCGCGTGCGCTGCTCGCGGCCGACGAAGAGGTTCTCCCGGACGGTGAGATCGGGGAAGAGCTGGAGTTCCTGGTGGATCATGGCGATGCCGCGGGCCGACGCGTCGCGCGGGGACACGAACCGGGCCGGCCGGCCGTCCACCAGCAGCTGGCCTTCGGTGGGCGCATCGACGCCGGCGATGATCTTGAGCAGCGTGGACTTGCCTGCGCCGTTCTCGCCGATGAGGGCGTGCACGCGGCCGCGGTCGAGACGAACGTCCACGCCTGCCAGGGCCACCGTGCCGTCGAAGACCCTGACGATCTGGCGGGCCTCGAGGACGGGCGGAGTCGACACGGACTCGTTCACCGGCCACCGCCTTCGATCCGCAGGATCACCGCAACCAGCTCGACGGGACGATCGTCTCCGGCGGGGGCGAACGACGCGGCGCCGACGATGGAAATCGTCCGCCCCCTCAGGGCGTCGACATCGACGGAACCGACGACCTCCCGGAGCACGCGGTCGTTGATCGCGTTGGACACGGCGGCGAAGTCGGTCTGGTTCGAGAAGTCGGAGAACCGGAGGAATGAGAGCGCGTCGCGCACCGCCGTGCCGCGGAGGACCGGACCGATCTGCAGGGCCAACGACGCGGGTGCGACACCGCCGGTGTCGAGACGCACCAGGCCGACGCGTGAGCGCCTGTCCACGTCGGTCACCGTGCCGGTGACCTTGACGAAGACCGGTCGCCTGGACGGCGCCTCGCCGGAGGGGCGGGCGGCGTCGATTTCGACGGCGGTGCGCTGGGCTTCCTCGAGGATACGCGGCCAGGCGGTCGCCACGTACCCGGCCGCGTCGAAGGCGGCGGGAGCCGAGGACTGAATGGGCCTGATGGTCCATGGGCGGAGGATCGCGAGTGTGCCCAGCACGCACGCCGCACCAATCACCATCCGGGTTCCTCGCGTGGTCATGGGCGTCACCTGCGGCGTTTGGCGGCGGCCGGCATCGTCGTCGGGGCCGGGCGACCGCGCCCGTTGTCGGGGGCGGTCCGCACGAGCCGTTCTGCCGTCGCCCGGTCGGTGATGAGCACGTTGATCCAGCGGCCCTGGAGCGCGCCGCGGATGGCCGCCGTCTTCCGGCGCCCTCCAGCGACGCCGACGACCCGATTGGCGCGCTTGAGGTCTTCCAGTTCGATCGCGATGACGCGGTCGTTCAGCGGCGTCACGACGGGCGTGCCTTCGCCATCGAAAAACCGCAGGCAGATATCGCCAACCGCTCCGTGCGCGCTCAGTTGTTCGAGTTCCTGGCTCGAGAAGACGTTGCCGCTGGAGGCGAGCATCTTGGACGGCTCGACGGCCCCGATCCCGACGAGCGCCACGGTGATGGACTTGAAGAGCGCGACGGCCTCCAGGACGTACCGTTCCTTCAGCATCACCTGCTTGGCTTCGACGGAGCCGACGGCGCCGGGCGCCGGCAGTAGCGTGGCCGTGCCGCCGAGCAGGTCGGCCATGCGGCGCGTGAGCAGGGTCGCGTGCACTTCGGCGCCTGGATGCCCGATCCCGCCCAGGATCTGCACGACGCGCGCGCCCTTGGCTCTCGGGTTCGGGTGCATGGCTTCGACCGTGGCCAGCAGGGCCGCGCTCCACGACGAGATGCCGACGACGTCCTTGGCCTTGAGCGTGGTTTCGAGGTAGAACGCCGCTGCCGCGCCGAGGTCCCTGACAATCTGGTCTTCCTGGTCGAGGCTGTCCACGACGATCGCCTCGCGCAGGCCGTACGCCGCCTGCAGGGCGTCCTCGAGCTCCTGGTGGAGGCCCGACGGCGCGCTGAGGGTGATACGGACGATCCCGGCCTTCTGGGCGCGGCCGAGCAGGCGCGAGACAGTGGACTGGTGAATGTCGAGGCGGTCCGTGATCTCGGACTGCGAGAGCCCGTTGGCGTAGTAGAGGCGGGCGACCTTGGCCATCAGCCGGAGTTCGTCGATGCGTGCCACGTTCAGGCCCTCGTGCCGGGAGTGGTGAGCGTCCGCGTCCGCGCGACGGCCTGCTGCCATCCGTCGCAGCGCCGGCGTCGTTCCGACGGAGTCATCGAAGGGGTGAACACCGAGACCTGGCGTGGCAGCCCGGCCAGCGCGTCGGTCGACGGCCAGAGGCCGACCGCCAGCCCGGCGAGCCAGGCGGCGCCCTGCGCGGAGAGGTCGGTGGACTCGTTCCTGACCACCGGGCATCCGAGGATGTCGGCCTGGAACTGCATCAGGTCGTCGTTGCGGCTGGCGCCGCCGTCCGCGAGCAGCACGTCGGGGGCGGCGCCGTCCTCGCGCATGGCCTCGAACACGTCACACACCTGGTACGCGATCGCCTCGATCGTGGCGCGCGCCACGTGCGCGGCTGTCGTGCCCCGCGTGGCCCCGCAGATCAGGCCGCGCGCGTCCGCATCCCAGTAGGGCGCACCGAGGCCCGCGAGCGCCGGCACGACGTAGACGCCGTCCGGGTCGGTGACGGTCCTGGCCAGCGAGGCGACGTCTGCCGCCGGGTCCGGCAGGCTCAGCAGCCGGCCCAGCCAGTCCACCGCACCGCCGGTGACCGTGATGTTGCCCTCGAGGGCGTAGGTCGTGCCGGTCGCGGTGGCCCAGGCGACGGTGGTCGACAGGCCGTGACCCGACCGCACCGGGGTGGCCGTGGGCGTCATCAGCGACGATCCCGTTCCGTACGTGGCCTTCACGCGGCCCGGCGAGAACGCGGTATGACCGAAGAGCGCCGCGTGTGAGTCGCCGACGGCACTCGCCACCGGGATGCCCGCGGCGAGGCGGCCGCGGGCGACGGTGACGCCGAGGACCCCGCTCGAGGGTGTCACGGCGGGGAGGATCGCGGGCGGGACGTCGAAGATCGCGAGCAGGTCCGCGCCCCACGCTCGCGCGTGCAGGTCGAACAGCTGCGTGCGCGAGGCGTTGGTCTGATCGCACGCGTGCACGGCCCCGCCTGTCAGGTTCCACACGACCCAGCTGTCGATCGTCCCCGCGCACAGGTTGCCGTTCGCCGCCCGCCGTTGCCCGTCGGGGAGGTGGTCGAGCAGCCAACGGATCTTGCTCGCCGAGAAGAGCGGGTCGATGGTGAGCCCCGTGCGGGCTTCGAGCCGCGGGCCGACGCCACGGGTGCGCAGCGTGTCGCAGAACGAGGCGGTGCGCCGGCACTGCCACACGATGACCGGGCCGAGCGGGCGGCCCGTGGCCCGGTCCCACACGAGCACGGACTCACGCTGGTTGGTGACGCCGATGGCGTCGACCGACGCGGCGGGCACCCGCGCCAGGCATTCGTCGATGGCGTCCTCGACCGTCCGCCAGATGGCGAGCCCGTCCTGTTCCACCCAGCCGGGCTGCGGGAAGGCGATGCCGACGGGCCGGCTGGCGCGCGACACGACGTCGCCGCCTTCGTCGAACAGCAGCACCTTCGTGTTCGTCGTACCCTGGTCGATCGCCAGGATGCCGCGTCTGGACACCGGGGCCTCCTAGGTGCCCCGCACGAGAGACCGGGCGGCGGCCCGAATCCCTTCCGGGGTGAGTCCGAAGTGTTCGAGGAGGAACTCGGACGACCCGGTCGGCGCGAACACGCCCGGGACCCCGAGCATCCGCATGCGGACCGGGTGCGTGGATACCACGACTTCCGCGACGGCACTGCCAAGGCCGCCGAACGTCGTGTGTTCCTCGACCGTGACGATCGGGCCGCGCGAGGCGGCGGCGACGATGGTGTCCCGGTCGATGGGGCGGATGGTGGACATGTTGACGACGGCGGCGCTGACGCCTTCGTCGGCGAGGTGTCCGGCGGCCTGGAGCGCGGGCCAGACGGTGACGCCCGCCGCGATGATGGTCACGTCGGTGCCGGGGCGCAGCAGGGCGGCGCGCCCGATCTCGAATTGGTAGTCCGGCGGATGCACGACGGGCACGGGCAGGCGGCTGACCCGCAGGAACACGGGGCCGTCCATCGTGGCCACGGCGCGGACGGCCTGCCCGGTTTCGACGGGATCGGCCGGCACAATGACCGTCATGTTGGCGATGGCGCGGGTCCAGGCGAGGTCCTCGATCGAATGGTGCGTCGGTCCGAGTTCGCCGTACGCCATGCCGCTGGCCATGCCGCACAGTTTCACGTTGTGGCGGCTGTAGGCCATGTCGACCTTCACCTGCTCGAGCGCGCGGCCGGTGAGGAAACACGCGGCGCCGCAGGTGAAGGGGATCTTGCCGGCGCTCGCGAGGCCGGCGCTGACGCCCACGAGGTTCTGCTCGGCGATCCCGACGTTGACGAGGCGCTGCGGGAACCGCCGCTTGAACTCCTTGAGGTTCGACGATCCGATGGAGTCGTTGGCGACCGCGACCACGCGTGCATCGGCGTCGGCCAGCGCGAGGAGCGCCTCGGCAAAGGCGACGCGGCAGTCGGTCTTCTCGCTCACGCTTCACCTCCGTCGCCATCGAGTTCGAGGAGGGCTGCCGCCAGTTCCGCGTCCGTGGGCACGCGGTGGTGCCATTCGACCCGGTCTTCGATGAACGAAATGCCGCGACCCTTGAACGTGCGGGCGATGACGCAGGTGGGACGTCCGTCGACGGCCGGCAGCGCATCGAACACGTCGGCGAGTGCCGACACGTCATGCCCATCGACCTCGACCACGCCCCAGCCGAACGCCCGCCACCGGTCGGCGAGGGGTTCGAGCGCGATGGTGCGCTCGGTGGCGTCGCCCTGCTGCAGGCGATTGCGGTCGACGATGACGGTGAGGCGGTCGAGGCGGAACTGCGAGGCGGCCATGATGGCTTCCCAGTTGCTGCCTTCCTGGAGTTCGCCGTCGCCGGTGAGGACGAACGTTCGCCAGTCGGCGTCGTCCATCTTCGCGGCGAGCGCGGCGCCGACGGCGATGGGCAGGCCGTGGCCGAGGGGGCCGGTATTGGCTTCCACGCCGGGGACCTTGTTGCGGTCGGGGTGGCCGTTCAGCAGGGACAGGGGCCGCATGTAGGAGTCGAGGTCGTCGCGGGGGATGAACCCGGCCTCGGCGAGCGTTGCGTACAGGGCGGCGGAGGCGTGGCCCTTGCTGAGGATGAAGCGGTCGCGTGTCGGCAGGCCCGGGCGGGCGGGGTCGTAGCGCAGGGCATGGAAGTAGAGGGTGGCGAGGATGTCGGCGCACGAGAGGTCGCCGCCGGGGTGGCCGAGGCGGGCGGCGTGAACCATCCGAAGGCTGGTGCGGCGGATGGACGCGGCGCGGTGCCGGAGGGTGTCTGCGCGGGCGTGGTCCGCCGGGGTCGAGCGAAGCGTGTCGTGTTGCATATTCATGCCAAATCGCATCGGCATGATACGCCCCGGGGGTGGTGGCGTCAACCCGCTTGACTGGACCAGGGGATGGTGGTATCGTTTGCGGTGCATTTACTGCCGCGGTTGCATAAAAATGCAATCGTGTCGATCGCGACGAATCAGGCGCCCCGCGACAGAGGAGGAGTGATGACCGTCCTGAGAAGTATCCTGCTGACCCTCGTCGGCCTGGCCCTCGCCCTGCCCGTGTCCGCCCAGGACTCCCGCGGCAGGATCCAGGGCACCGTGTCCGACGCCACGGGCGGCGTCCTGCCGGGGGTCACCGTGACGCTCCGCAGCGACGCCACCGCCCTCGAAACCGTCCGAACGACCAATACGACCGGCCGGTTCGTGTTCGACCAGGTCGACCCCGGCTCCTACACGCTGACGGCCGCCCTCGACGGGTTCGGCACCGTCCAGCAGAAGGACGTCCGGCTCCGGCAGCGCGGGGACCTCTCGGTCAATGTCGTGCTGCAGGTCTCGAGCCTCACCGAGAACATCTCCGTTGTCGCCGACGCGCCCGCCCAGGTCCAGTTCACGACCACCACCCAGAGCCTGACGGTCGAGTCGGACCTGTTCAAGCAACTCCCGCTCGCCAGCAGGAACCCGGCCACGCTGGCGCAGCTCGACCCGTCCGTGAACGCCGACATCACCCGCAACGCCAACTTTGATCACTACGCCGCCAACGCCTACGACATCGGCGGCCGAACGATGGGCCGCAACGAAGTCCTGATCGACGGCTCCCCGCTCGCGAACTCGTCGAAGCTCGGCTACAACCCCCCGGTCGACGCCGTCTCCGAGTACACCGTCAACCAGAACGCGGTTGACGCCGAGTTCGGCCACAGCGCGGGCGGTGTCATCACGATGTCGATGAAGTCGGGCACGAACGCGCTGCACGGCAGCGCCTACTACTACGGCACCAATCCCGACTGGAACGCGGTCACCAATCGCCTCACCAACCAGAAACAGACGACCCGCAACTGGAACGCCGGCGGCTCGGCCGGCTTCCCGATCCTCAAGAACAGGCTGTTCCTGTTCACGATCTTCGAGCGCCAGAACGACCCCTCGTACGTCACCTCGGCCTACACGCTCCCGACGGCGCTGGAGCGGCAGGGCGATTTCTCGCAGTCCTACAACGCTGACGGATCGCTGCGGGTCATCTACGATCCCCTTACCTCGCGGATCGTCAACAACGCCATCGTGCGCGACCCCTTCCCCGGCAACCGGATCCCGGCCGATCGGATGGACGCGACGGCCAAGCTCATGCTCGCCAACCTGTGGGGCGCCACGAGCGCGGGTGACGACATGACGGGGCTGAACAACTTCAAGTTCAGCGACACCCGGACGTACCGCTACTTCAACTTCTCGAACCGTCTCGATCTCAACCTCACGAACAACTGGCGCATGTCCGCCCGCGTCAGTCTCTTCCAGACCGACCAGGACGCCACGGATTACACCAACGGCCAGGACCCGCTCAAGATGCGGCGCACCGAGGGCTCGCAGCGCGACGGGATCAATCTGGCGGGCGACTCGGTCTACACCCTGTCGGCCACCAGCCTGCTCACAATCCGCGGGTCGTACTACAAGACCATCGACCGCCGCCTCTACCCCGAGATGGGGCTCGACGAGTCCGTGTACGCGCAACTCTGGCCCAACCGCTGGTACACGCCCAACATCGAGGGACGGCCGCTGCTCTACTTCCCGAACTTCCAGATCCCGAGCGGTGACACCTTCGGCGTTCGCAACTTCTGGTACCAGCAGCCCCTCGGCTACAGCACCGGGATCCAGTACACGAAGCTGCTCGGGAACCACTCCCTCAAGGGCGGTGTCGACGTGCGGTGGAAACGCGGGAGCGCGGCGCGGTACAACAGCGCCGCCAACTTCACGTTCAACTACAACATGACCGCCAACACGGCCTCGGGCGGCAGCACGAAGACGGGCAACCCGTGGGCGAGCTTCCTCCTCGGCACGTTCGACCCGGGGGGGACGACGTCGCAGTTCGTCCCGAACCAGTACTCGAACACCGAGATGTACGCGGGCTACGTCCAGGATGACTTCCGCATCACGAAGAACCTCACGCTGAACGTGGGTCTGCGGTACGAATACGAAGGCGGCTTCTGGGATCCCGAAAACCGGATTCCCCAGCGACTCGACCTGAACGATCCGATCCCCGGCATGCAGGCGGCCATCGCGCCGATCCTCGCGAACCAGGGGGTCGGCACGACCGGCAAGACGATCACGCAGATCATGTCGGAATCCGCCGGCGCCCGGGCCGCGGCCTTCAATGGCGCCTTCTACTTCACCGAGGACGGCAACAACCGGCAGACCAAGAGCTACGCGCTGCAGTTGATGCCTCGCGTGGGCATGGCCTACCGCGTCGACGACAAGACATCGGTCCGGCTCGGCTACGCGCGGTTCTACACGCCGAACTCCGCTACTGACGGCGGCAACGAACCGCTCGGCTCGATGAACCTGGCCGCGTTCACCCCCATCACCACCGCCTTGCCCGCACTGACCGGCGTGCCCCAGGTGTACCTGTCGAATCCCTTCCCGCAGGGACTGACCCCGGCGTACGGCAAGTCTTACGGACGCTACACGAACCTCGGCGATGCCATCACCATTCCCGAATACGATCGCCGTCCGCCGGTGAGCGACCGCCTCAACCTGTCGGTCCAGCGCGAGCTCTGGTTCCGCACCGTGCTCGATGTGTCGATGCTGCTGAACTACCTCAGCCACGACCTGCTGACCGTCAACCTGAACCGCATGGACCCCCGCCTCAGCTACACCTACAAGGCGGATCTCACCCGGACGGTGCCCAATCCGTTCTACAACTACGGCTCGGTGTCGACGTTCCCGGGGGCGCTCAGGAACCAGGCGACGATCGCGATCTCGCAGCTGCTGAGACCGTACCCGCAGTACGGCGACATCAACCAGACGTTCACCGACCTCGGGCGCTACCGGAACCGGACGTTCTCGGTTCGACTCCAGCGTCCGTACGCCAACGGCTTCTCGTTCCTCGCGTCGTACGCCTACGTCAACGCGAAGTCCGAGACGTTCTACGATGACCAGGACGCCTACGACGGAATCCTGACCTGGGTGCCGGATGCCAACGCGCGCCACCGTGTCGTGGCGACCGGCGTCTGGGACTTCCCCGTCGGGCGGGGGCGCGCACTCGGCGGAGACATGTCCCGCGCGCTCGACATCATCGTCGGTGGCTGGCAGATTGCCGGCACGTTCTCCTACCGGTCGGGTAACCTGCTGTCATTCGGGGCCATGGTGGCACCGGACACGGTCAAGGTGCTCGGGGGGACCGGCAAGAACGCCTACTGGTTCGACAAGACCGGCTTCTCGGCCTTGCCGTCCTACACCCGGCGAACGAACCCGATCTACTACGATGATGTCCGCGGGCCCAGCTATCGGAACGTCGACCTCGTGCTCAACAAGTCCGTGACCCTCGCGAAGGGACACCGCCTGCAGTTCCGCCTGGAGGCGTACAACGCGCTCAATCTCATCAACTTCGCCGACCCCGTCATGTCGATCACCTCGTCGGACTTCGGCAAGACGAACACGCTCTACGGCGGCACGACAGGCCGCAAGCTGATCTACAACTTCCGCTACGAGTTCTAGCGTCGTCGTGGGCCGGGCGCGCGGCGGGCCTCACGGCCCGCCACGCGCCTGTGCCGAAGGGAATTCACCGTGAGCCCACAGGAGTGGTGCCGTCGGGCGTGTCGAGCCGCCCTGGTTGCTGCGGTGCTGGGCGGCGCCGTGGGCGCCTCGACGCCGCAGACCGGGACCTCGCCTGGTGTGAAGCCGCGGGTGATCGTGTCGTCCGACATCGGCGGCACAGACCCGGACGACATCCAGTCGATGGTGCATTTCCTCCTCTACGCCGACCGGTTCGACGTGGAGGGCATCATCTCGTCCCCCTGGGGGGTCGGCCGTCGTGAACATATCCTCGCGGTGATCGACCGGTACGCCAGCGACTTCCCGGCACTGAAGACCCACTCCCCCAGTTACCCGGCGCCCGACGCGCTGCGTGCGCTCTCGAAACAAGGTGCGACCAATTCCTCGACCGGCACGGGAGTCCGTGGACCGACGGAAGGCTCCGAGTGGATTGTCCGTTGCGCCAGGCGGCCCGACCCCCGACCGTTGTGGGTCCTCGTCTGGGGCGGGATCGACGATCTTGCCCAGGCGTTACACGACGCGCCTGACATTCTGCCGAAGCTCAGGGTCTACTTCATCGGCGGGCCGAACAAGATGTTCAGCGTCGATGCGTACGACTACATCGAAACCCAGCACCCGTCGCTCTGGATGATCGAAGCCAACTCCTCCTATCGTGGGTGGTTCGTCGGTGGCGACCAGTCGAACGCGTGGAACAACGCGACGTTCGCCGCAGCCCACGCGAAAGGACGCGGATCGCTCGGTGAGTACTTCGCCGGGCTTCTCGGCGGCGTGCTCAAGATGGGCGACAGCCCGTCGGTGGGCTACGTGCTCGGCGACGACCCGTCCGACCCCGACCGGGGCGGCTGGGGCGGCCGGTTCGTGCCGGTCTGGGACGGACGAAAGACGATCTTCACGCGAATCACGACGGCCGCGGACCAGGCGGAAGCCTTCGGAGTCGTCGAGTTTCACCTGCCGGTGCCGCCGGGCCTGACGGCCGCGCCGCGCGCCACGATGATGATCGACGGCCGGATCCCGGCTGTCGGCGTGATGGACGGCGGGCACCTGCGTTTCCGGTTCTCGCCGCGGGACGCGAAGGTCTGGCCGTACACCATCGAGAGCGACCTCCCGACGTTCCACGGCCTGCGGGGTGAGTTCACCGCGGTGCTCCCGCCCCCCGACCAGACGGCGCGCCGTGCCCGGACGCATCCGAACTGGTGGAGCGACGATCCCGACCCGGCGGCGGCCGAGGGTATTCACCGTGGCGCCCGGAACGTCAGCCGGTGGCGCGTCGAGTTCCTGCGCGACTTCGCCGAGCGCCTCGCCCGGACCACCCCGCGCCCCCAGGTGCGGTGGGGTCCTGCCGTTCTCCAGCAGCAGCCGGCCTGGTACGGTTCCGCCGAGGCGCATGCGGTCGCCGACAGCGTCATCCAGTACCAGTCTCCCCAGGGCGGCTGGCCCAAGAGTACGGACTTGGCTGTTCCTCCACGGTCAGCCGAGGACATTCCGCCGCCAGGAGGCGGCCGCGCGAACAGCCTCGACAACGACGCCACGACACTCCCCATGCAATTCCTGGCCCGGGTGGCGCAGACAACCGGCGAGGTCAGATACCGCGAGGCCGTCGCGCGCGGGATCGACTACCTGCTCGCTGCCCAGTACCCGAACGGCGGCTGGCCACAGTTCTTCCCACTTCGGAACGGCTACTACTCCCGGATCACCTTCAACGACGACGCCATGGTGCGGGTCCTGAGTGTCTTGCGCGACGCCGCCGCTGGACAGCCCCCGTACGGCTTCGTCGATGAGAATCGTCGTGCGCGGGCTGCCGCCGCAGTGGCCCGTGGCGTCGACTGCATCCTGCGCACCCAGATCACACAGGGAGGGCGAGTCACGGCGTGGGCGGCCCAGTACGACGAGCAGACGCTCGCACCGGCGTGGGCCCGCTCGTACGAGCCACCCTCGCTCTCGGGCAGCGAGAGCGTGGGCATCGTCCGCTTCCTGATGAGTCTCGATCATCCCACGCCGGCCGTGGTCGCCGCCGTTCAAGGCGCGGTCCGCTGGTTTGGCGAAGTCGCGATCCACGGCGTGCGGGTGGAGGAGGTGACCGACGCCCATGGCAGGAAAGACAGGCGCGTGGTGACGGATGCCGCCGCCGCGCCCCTGTGGGCGCGGTTCTACGAACTTGGCACCAACCGTCCCATCTTCCTTGGGCGTGACTCGGTGGTGCGCTACGTGTTCAGCGAGGTCGAGGCCGAGCGCCGCGGTGGCTACAACTACTACGGTACGTGGCCCGCGACGCTCCTCGCCGAGGAGTACCCCCGCTGGCGTGAGGCGCATGGGAGTCCGATGAAAGCGCGTCTGGAATGATCACCCGCGGACCCGCCGCCGCTCGTACTCCCGCGGACCCCAGCGCAGCCGGACGGGCGGTGGCGTACGTCCAGAGCCTGATCGAGCGGGGAGAACTGCGGCCCGGCGACCGTCTCCCGACCGAGCGTGACCTCGTGCAGAGAATCCGCGTGAGCCGGACGAGCGTCCACGTCGGGTTGCACAGGCTCGCGGCCATGGGGGTCATCACGATCCGGCGCGGGGCCTGGGCCCGCGTCGCCGAAGGCCCGCCCACCCTCGCGAGCCCGCCGCTGGCCCTGCTGTCCGTCATGCACGACATCAGCCTCGCCAGCCTGTCCGAAGCCAGGCAGATGATTGCGAGCAGCGCGGCGGGCCTGGCGGCCGAGCGTGCGACCGGCGATCAGTTGGTGGCGATCTCGGACGAGGTCATCGGGCTGTATTCGTCGCTCCAGTCACCCGAGGTCTTTCACCGCCACCAGGAGGCGTTCCACCACGCGGTGGCCGGGGCTGCGAACAACCCCGCGCTGGCCGCCCTCATCAGTATGCTCGTGTCCCTGCACGAGCCGCCGCCCGTCGGTCCGGACCACGGACACAGCACAGGCCGACTCAAGGCCGCGAGCCTGCACAGAGCCGTCTACCACGAGATCAAACAACGCAACGCCGACGGCGCCAGGCGGGCGATGTCGGCGTGTCTCCGGCACGACCACGCCCGGCGCCGCGCGGAGGCCGCAAGCTCGGCCGAGCGATCCGCCCGCGTGTCGTAAGCCAAGGACCCGAATCCCATGTCATCCATCCGTCGAATCTCGTTGCTGGCGATTGTGCTGCTTGCGGTGCCGGCGATCGTGGCCTCCGCTGACAGACCCCGCGTCTTCGTCCTGACGGACATCGAGAACGAACCGGACGACGCGATGTCAATGGTGCGGTTCCTCGCGTACGCGAACCAGTTCGACATCGAAGGCCTGGTGGCGACGACGTCCATCCACCAGCGCGACAAGACGGCGGCCTGGCGCATCCGGGAGATCGTCGAGGCGTACGGCAAGGTCCGGGATCACCTCGAGCAACATGAACCCGGGTTCCCCCCGGCGGCCACGCTGCTGTCTCTCGTCTACGAAGGGCTGCCCGCCTACGGGATGCAAGCGGTCGGCGAGGGCAGGGATTCGGCGGGATCGGCCGCACTCATCGCCGCCGCGGACCGGACGGATCCCCGTCCGCTCTGGGTGCCAGTCTGGGGCGGCGCCAACGTGCTGGCCCAGGCGCTGTGGAAGGTGCAGAAGACCCGCTCACCCGAGGCGCTCGCGGCCTTCGTTGCGAAGCTGCGTGTCTACACCATCTCGGACCAGGACGACAGCGGGCCCTGGATTCGCAGGACGTTCCCGGGCCTGTTCTACATCGTCAGCCCTGGAGTCGGATCGGCGGGCGCCTACCATCACAGCACGTGGAGCGGGATCAGCGGAGATCGGTTCAGCGGTCGTTTCGTCGGCGCCGACTTCTCCAGCGTCGACAATCCGTGGCTCGACGTGAACGTGCGACGGAAGGGTCCCCTGGGCGCCCAGTATCCGCACACCGAGTACCTGATGGAGGGCGACACGCCCAGCTTCCTCAACCTGATCGATACCGGGCTCGCCAGCCCGGAACACCCTGACTGGGGCGGCTGGGGCGGACGTTACGAACTCTACGTGCCGCGCACGCAGAAGTGGTTCCTCGAACCGGAGACTCGTCCCATCTGGACCGACGCGGCCGACGAAGTGCTCGGGCACGACGGCAACTGGCACACGACCAACAAGGCCACGGTCTGGAGGTGGCGAACGGCGTATCAGAACGACTTCGCGGCGCGGATGGACTGGACGATCAAGCCCAGGGCCGAGGCCAATCACCCGCCGGTGGTGAAGCTGGGCCACTCCGACCAGGTGACGGTGAAGCCGGGCGACCGGGTCAGCCTCAGCGCCGAGGGATCGACCGACCCGGATGGCGACCCGCTCTCCTACGAATGGTTCTGTTACCTCGAGCCCGGCACGCTGACAATGTCCAACTCTCGGACGGGCGCGCCACTGAAGATCGACGCATTCGACCAGGCGCGGGCGTCATTGCTGATTCCGACGCGCGGGGTCTGGAAGTACGGCACGCTTCACGTCATCCTTGCCGTGACCGATCACGGCACGCCGCGGCTGACCCGCTATCGGCGCGTCATCGTCAACGTCGTGCCATGACGGGTTGCGAGGGCACGTCCGGCTGACCTGTCCCGAGCGAGGTCGAGGGAAGCCGGACGCCACGACGGCTACGCGCGCAGCGCGGCCACCGTCTCCAGCACCCGATCGATGTCCGCCGGGCTGACGTAGAGGTGCGCCGACAGGCGCACCGGACGATCCACGGTCTGCCCCTGCGCGCGGACCCGGATCTTCTTCGCCCAGAGGGCGTCCTGCAGCGCGCGGCCGGTCACTCCCGTCACGCCGAAGGTCGTGATGGCGGACATCAATCGCCGATCGGGCGGTGACACCAGCTTCGCGGCCGGGATACGCGCGAGCCCGTCGCGCAGGCGGTTCGCCAGCATCAGGTCCCAGCGTTCGATTCGATCGATGCCAATCGCCTGGATGAACTGGAGGGCCGCGATGAGGCCGTCCACCACCGGCACGCTCCCGGTACCGTACTGCATGAACCGGAAGGCTCCGGCCTCGTCGTCGTCGAGCCGCCCGCTGGCCAGCGTGACGAACAGGCGCGCCTGGACCTCACGCCTGATGTAGAGGATGCCCGTGCCCTTCGGCGCGAGCAGCCACTTGTGCGGGCTCGTCACGTAGGCGTCGCAGCCCAGCGCCTTCACGTCGAGACGCCGCTGCCCGATCACTTGCGCGCCATCGACGACCGACAGCACGCCGCGTTCGCGCGCGAGCGCGCACAACTCCAGCGCCGGCATCAGGATCCCCTGCCCGGACGTGATGTGGCTGAACATCATCACGCGGGTGCGGGGTGTGATCGCGTCGGCGAACAGCTTCACGATGGCCTCAGGGCCGGCCTGTGACGCCGGTCCGAGCGGCAGTTCCTTGACGATGACGCCGTGGCGTTTCGCGCGCAGGCGCCAGCTGCCGATGCCGCCGCTGTGCTCCATGTCGGTGGTGACGATCTCGTCTCCCGCCTCGAGCGTCAGTCCGTTCGCGACGAAGCTCATCCCCATCGTCGCGTTCTGCACGAGGGCGATCTCTTCCGGCTTCGCGTTGATGAACGCGCCGATCTTCGTGCGTGCGTCCACGAGCTGCTGGTAACCCGTGAGCGGCTCGCCGTCAGCCTGGAAGTACGGCCAGTCCGGCAGTTCGCGCTCGAGTCGCTCGAGGTGGCTCGTCATCACCGAGACCACGTCCCGCGGCGAGGCGCCCAACGTGCCC
Organism: uncultured Vicinamibacterales bacterium; assembly: GCA_964547975.1. Lineage (GTDB taxonomy): Bacteria > Acidobacteriota > Vicinamibacteria > Vicinamibacterales > JAKQTR01 > CAYJPV01. The sequence continues at coordinate 36,382 of CAZJRM010000008.1, forward strand.
GTGTTGCAGTACGTCACGTCTTCGGAGAACAGGAACCGTTTCCGCGCGGCGGCGAAGACGGCCGCGTCCGGATCGCCGGCCGCGGGCGCGAATGGCGGCTGTGCCAGCGCCTGGGAGCCGGGAAACGCGAGAGCGTCGCGGCTGAACGCCAGGGCGGCGGCTCCCGCCGCAGCCGATCGACCGAGGAACACGCGGCGTGACTGGCGCATGACTACCTCCGCGACTCGTAGAGGATGGCGCGTTCGATCGAGATGGCGCGGCCCTTCGACGCCGGGTTCGCCGTGTTCTTCAGCACGATGCGGAGTTCGTGAGGGCCCGGCGCGAGACCGAACACGTACCACAGCGTGTTGTCGTGCGTACGTTCGGGAATGTAGGCGTCGATCTCGCCGGCCGGCTTGCCGTCGAGCCACACGTCGGCCATGCCGCCGTCCTGCGTCATGTCACCGACGAGGGCGGTCCCCGTGCCCGAGAACCTGAACGTCGTGACGGCACCAGGCGTCTCGGTCCGATAGGCGCGAATGGACTGCGGGTCGTCTTTCGCCGCCACGCGTTCCCATGGGCCCTGGTGCGTCCACGAGGAGTCCGCTGAAGGGACGGAAGCGACCGGAACGTGCGTGAACGCCCGTTCGAGCGGCGGCGGAACCGGCGCCTGTGCGGGAATGGTGACGTCAGATTCGGAGACGGTGCCGCCGGCGGCCTGCACCACCGTCAGCGCCCGAGTGACCGTTGACGTCACGATCTGGTTGAACGAGTAGTCGGTATAGGCGAACTTGCGGTCGGCCAGCGCGGGAATGCCGCGTTTCCAAGCGTCGGGAATCTTCGAGTAACCAAGCATCGTGCCGAGGACCCCAGCGGCGTTCGACGGGTTGCAGTCCGAGTCCTGGCCCGCGCGCGTCGAGATCTCGATGGTCTTCGCGAAGTCGCCGCGCCCGTAGACCAGCCCGAGCGCGATGTAGGCGCCGTTGATCTTGGCGTCGATGTTGAACGGCTTCAGCGCGCCGTCCACGCACACGTCGTCTCGGTTCCACCGCTGTTCGATGAGCGTCCAGGTCTTCGTCCAGTCGTTCGGGTACAACGTCGACCAGTTGAGCACGTCGCGGATGATGCGGCCGTAACCGCTCTCGGCAGGAATCGCCGCGAGGCCGGCTTCAACGACCTTGCGCGGGTCGGTCTCGAAGAACGCGGCTGAGTACATCGCGGCGACGAACATCCCGCCGTAGAGGCCGTCGCCGCTGTTCATCACGCGGCCGACACGATCGCAGTACCGGTTCGATTCCTGCGGCAGGCCCGGTGTCATCAGGCCGATGAAGTCCGCTTCGATCTGGAAGTCGATGTCGTCCGCGTGGAGGTTGTGGGTGGCGTCGCCGGTCTGCGGGGGCTTCAGCCCGCGAGCCAGAAGGCGCCGCGCGGCGGCGTTCGCGTGCCAGAGACTGTAGGCGGACTGACGGAACGCCTCGCCGTAGTCCTCGGCAGTGGCGTCGAGCCCTTTGCGATCCATCACGGCGGCGAACGTCATCTCGACGTAGAGATCGTCCTGGTCGATCGCGTTCTCGACGCGTTGCGGCTTCCAAGCCGGCAGCTCGCCCTCGATACGCGTGCCCAGATACCTGAACTCCGTGGGCGCGCCGAAGGAGACGCCGATCATCTGACCGGCCCAGCCGCCGCGAACCTTGTCCTCGAGGGCCGCGCGAGTCAGGCGACGGCCGGCCGCCGGTTGGGCGTGCGCAACGTGGAGCGCCTGCGGCGCGAGAAGAACGAGCAACGCGGCGAGTGCGAGTGGTCTCATAGTCAAGGGAGATTCTGCCACGTGTCGCCATGTTCTGGCGTTGCAGTTGTTGCGACACCCGGGTGAGTCGGAATGAAGAGGGCACCGGGAAACGGTGCGGTGTTCCGCCCGGCATTCTTCGTGCATGACGATGTAGAATGCGGCCCGTGCCGAGGGTGCCTCCGTTCGATCGTCAGGCGACCTACGAGGACCTGCGCGGCCTGCCCAGCCATGTGGTGGCCGAGATCGTCGACGGAGAACTGCATGCGACTCCGCGGCCGGCGTTGCCTCATGCGCGGGCGTCGACCCGGCTTGGAGCAGCACTCGGTCCGCCGTTCGACGAGGGCAGGGGTGGGCCTGGCGGCTGGATCATCCTCGACGAACCCGAAGTTCACCTGGGGAGGCACGTCCTGGTGCCTGACCTGGCCGGATGGCGACACGAGCGGCTGCCGGCAATCCCGGACGCCGCCGCCATGACACTCGCTCCCGACTGGGTCTGCGAGGTCTTGTCGGTGTCCACCGCGTCGCTCGACCGCGTCAAGAAGCTCTCGATCTACGCCCGAGAGGGCGTGGCGTGGCTCTGGTTCATCGATCCGGACGCTCGCACGCTCGAGGTGCTCCGTCTGGACGATGAGCGGTGGGCGATACACGCCGTCCACGAAGGCAGCGAAGTCGTGCGCGCTGAACCATTTGCCGCCTTCGACCTCGACCTGGCCGCGCTCTGGATCAGCTGAGAGGCACGAACGTCCGCCAAGGGCTGTTGACAGGGTCAAGACGGGAGAGAGGCTACACGGCCGTTGCCGAGGCACGCTTTCGCGTCCGGACGAGCGCGGCCAGCGCGATCGCGCCGACCAGCAGTCCGACGTCGAGCACGACACCCAACCTGAACATGCCGAACACGGCATAGAAGAGGCCGAAGCCCGCCAGCACGAGCGACCACGGGCGCGAGCCCAGGCCGTCGAGCGCGAGCGCGACGCCGATGACAAACGAGATCGTCGGGCAGGGCACGAGGCCCGTCGGGGCCGCGTACAGGTACTCGAGCGACGATCGTGCGTCGAGGAAGTGCGGGTAGACCAGCCCGTAGATCATGATCGCCCCGCCGAGAGCCCGTGCCCACGGCACCGCGCGATCCGTCGGCGTCTTCGGAAGCGTCGAGCCCAGGCCGACGAGCACGACCGCCGCGGCGCTCAGCACGATGCCGTTGAACGGATTACCGTGTTTCCATGCGAGGGCGGCAACCGAGAGAAGCGGCAGGGCGAGAATGATCGCGACGCCTCGGCGCTGCGGTCTCCACCCGAGCGCGATACGCGCGGCCACCAGCCACCCGACGATGTGCCACCCGATCGCGAGGTCGCGCGAGCTGTTCGCGATGGCGCGAAGCCCCGACAGAATCTGTGTTGGATCGGGCACGGTGGTCTCCCCGGAACAGACCTGGCGTGGGTGATGACAGGCCTGAAGGCCTGTCCCACATCCGACCACAACTGCTATCGTGCCACCATCTCTCCCTCGAACTCGACGACGATGACGGTCCCCATTGGGTCGAGAATGGGCCGCGGGATCGTGAACGTGCGTTTGCCGTCCTTCTCGACGATCTCGAGCGGCTTGCCGTTCGCCAGGAAGTACGCGCGCTTCACGGCGTTCTTCATGATCGGGATCTCGAACGGCACCCGCGGCTCGACGAAGAACGTGAAGTACAGCTTGCCCGGTCTCGCGGTGACCCGGTACTCGGGTCGTACCAGGTACAGCGGCTCGCCGCGCAGGTCCTTCGTGCCTTTCGCGCTTGGTTCACCGAGTTCTTCGCCGAAGGGCGTCGCCGTCGTGCCGTAGACCGCCTCGCCGTTGACCTTCAGCCAGCGGCCCGCCGCCCGCAGGATGTCCTGGCTCGCGGGCGGAATGACGCCGTCAGCCATCGGACCGACGTTCAGCAGGTAGTTGCCGCCCTTGCTGACGATGTCGACGAGCTTGAAGACGATCGTCCCGGGCGACTTCCAGTCCACGTCGTCCTTGCGGTAGCCCCACGTGTGATTGATGGTGGCCGGTGTCTCCCACGCCTGCGTCTGCTTCTCGCCCGGGATGATGTTGTCGCCGGTGCTGATGTAGTCCCCTTCCGCGCCGAGGCGGCCGTCGATGAGGGTCTTCGGCTGCAACGTGCGCACGATGTCCGTGAGCCGCTGCGAACGTTCCGGCGTCATGAGCTGCGGCGTGTCGAACCAGATCAGCGCCACGGGCCCGTAGTTGGTGAGGATCTCGCGAATCTGGGGTTCGGCCTTGTCGCGCAGGTACTGATCGAAGTCCTTCTTCGCGTTCGGCACGAAGTCCCAGTTGTTGCCGGCGCCATTCGGTTCGTGCCAGTCCTGAGCCTGCGAGTAGTAGAAGCCGAGGCGCATGTTCCGTTTCGCGCACGCGGCGGCGAGTTCCTTGATGACGTCGCGCTTGAAGGGCGTCGCGTCCACGATGTTGTAGCGGCTGGCCGCCGACTTGAAGAGCGCGAAGCCGTCGTGGTGCTTCGACGTGATCACGATGTATTTCATGCCGGCGTCCTGAGCGAGCTGGACCCAGGCATCGGCGTCGAACTTCACGGGGTTGAACTGCGCGGCGAGCTTCTCGTACTCCCCGACCGGGATCTTCGCCCGGTTCATGATCCACTCGCCGATACCGGGCACGCGTTCGCCCTTCCATTCGCCGGCGGGGATCGCATAGAGCCCCCAGTGAATGAAGAGGCCGTACTTCGCCTCGCGGAACCAGGCGAGCCGTGCCTCCTTCTGCGGGTCGAGCGCGGCGGCAGGGGGTGTTGGCTGAACCTGAGCGCCCAGGGCGGTCGGCAGCAGCGCGATCAGGACGGCGATGAACGGAGCGCAGTGTCGCAGGCGCATGGATCCTCCCGTGGGGCGTTCGTGGCGGGCACAGCGTATCACTCATGACGGGGATGGGGGACATGGCAGAACGGTGCCGACCGCGTCCCTAATGGGGCGGTGAAAATCCTGCGCCTGTTGCAGAGATTTCATATATGATGGTTAAGACATGGAGAGACAGGAGCTTAGGGAGAGCGTCATCGAAGCTGTCGAGCAGTCGCCGGTGACCGCCTTGCTGGGGCCGCGCCAGTCTGGCAAGACGACCGTCGCCCGAAGCGTCGCCCGGTCTGGCGCCCTGGCCTGCGACGAGCGTTCGAACTACTTCGACCTCGAAGACCCGGCCCACGTCGAACGACTGAACACCCCGATGTTGGCTCTGGAGCCACTTCGTGGCCTCGTCGTAATCGACGAAATCCAGCGTCGGCCGGACCTGTTTCCGATCCTCCGGGTGCTTGCGGACCGCCCCAGCGTCGATACACGATTCCTGATCCTGGGCAGCGCGTCGCGCGACCTGATCCGGCAGAGTTCCGAAACACTGGCGGGCCGCGTCCGTTACATCGACGTCCTCCCGTTTGGTCTGCAAGAGGTCGGGCTCGACGAACTGGACCGGCTCTGGCTCCGTGGAGGTTTCCCACGTTCCTTCCTGGCTCCCGACGACGATGCGAGCTGGCAATGGCGGGAGGACTACATCCGGACGTTTCTCGAGCGGGACATCCCCGCGCTCGGGATTCGCGTGCCACCGCTCACCCTGCGGCGATTCTGGATGATGCTGGCCCACTACCACGGACAGACGTTCAACGCGTCCGAAATCGGCAAGAGCCTTGGTGCCGCCGACACGACTGCCAGTCGTTACCTCGATATCCTGAACGGCACGTTCATGGTGCGGCGCCTGCCGCCGTGGTTTGAGAACATCAGGAAAAGGCAGGTGAAGTCGCCCCGCCTGTTCTTCAGGGACTCGGGGATCTTCCACCGGCTGATCGGCGTACCCGACCGCGCCACGTTGCTGTCGCACCCGAAACTCGGGGCCTCGTGGGAAGGCATGGCGATCGAGCAGTTGGTGCGAGCGAGCGGAGCGTCGGAAGAGGAGGTCTACTTCTGGGCGGTCCACAACCAGGCCGAACTGGACCTCCTGATCTTCCGCGACGGACGCCGCCTGGGATTCGAAGTGAAGTTCACCGACCGGCCAGTCGCCACACGCTCAATCTGGACGGCGTTGGACACTCTTGCCCTCGACCAACTCACACTGGTCGTTCCTGGCGACGTTGACTACGAGCTGGAAGAAGGCATTCGAGTCAACGGCCTGGCGGTTGCCCTGCAGGCCCTGCTCCGCACGAATCCGATGAGGGCCCTGTCGTCGATCGACGGCACGGCACCCTCGCCAAAGGAGACGCGATGAGTCCCACTGACAGAGTGATCCCGAAGACGTTACAGGTCTCTTGCGTCCAGCTTCACTGGGCAAAACCTCTTGCCTACAACCTCCAGCGGACGCTGCACTACATCGAGGCGGCCGCCGACGCGGGCAGCCGTGTCGTGCTGTTTCCCGAAACGACGCTGACGAGTTACTACTTCCCGTACGTCATCACCCTCGACCAGGCGGACGTCGACGCCGCCCTGGCGCGGGTGCAGGCCGAAGCTCGCGCCAGGGGCATCTGGGTCATCGTCGGGACGCTGCGCAAGACGCACGACCGGTACCTGAACATCGCGCACGTCATCAACCCGCAGGGCGTCATCGTCCACGAGTACGCCAAGGTGAACATGGCGGGGCTGGACGAAACGAAGTACTGCCGCGGGGGGAACAAGCTGTCGTTGTTCGAAATCGACGGCGTGAAGTGCACGCTGGTGATCTGCCGCGACGGCCGGCATCCGGAGCTGTACCGGATCCCCGCCATGGCGGGCGCGCAGATCCTCTTCCACCCCTCGTGCAGCTCGGACGAAATCGAAGCCGTGTGCTGGAAGCGGACGTCGGGACGGGCTCAGCAGCCGGTGGGACCCAACTCGAAGATCTTCCACTGCGTGGCGAACACGATTGGCGAAGCGCCCGACGGCAAGCAGACGTCGAGCGGCATGTCGTTCATCCGTGAGCCGAACGGCATCCCGCTGGCCGAAGCGGGCTACTACCAGGAAGAGATGATCACGAGCGTGCTCGACCTCGACCGCGCCGACCGGTCGTACGTCCGCGACAGCATGAAGAACCCGCCGTTCCTGGCCGAGCACTGGAAGCGGATGATCGCGGACGTCGAGGCGCGGAAGGACGAGAAGCCGGAGTAGGGAGCGAGTTCGCGCGTCACCGTCCCGCGGAGGGAGGTGGGCCGGGGGCGGAAGCCGGCTGAATGCTGAGCTGCCTGAACCAGGCCTCCGAATCGGCCTTCAACGAGTCCGTGTCTGCCTGGATCGTGATCCCCACGACTTCGAGGGCCTTCGGATCGACGTTCGGGAAGGCCTTCGCCAGGTCCTCGGCCAGGTTCCGGTCGATGCTCTGCCACTGGCTGAGCCGTTCCCGTCCTCCCCCGATGGCCATCAGGTAGGCCTCGGGCAGCGTGAACACCAGGAAGTTCCGCCGCGACCAGCCGGCTTCGACGATGCTGCCCACCGGGCGGAGCCCTCGGGACCGTTCGTCGGCCCAGTAGTACCCGAACATCCTGACGGCCTTCGAGTTGGACTCCCGGAGCATGAACCAGATCTGGAAGGCCGAGTCGTTGAGGTTGCCGGCGCCCTTGGCCGGATCCGCGCCCGGGACCGCCTTCACGACCTTGAACTGGGCATTCACGCGGGGGAACTCGAGAGGCTTGAATCGATACGCCAGGGTCGTGAGGCGGATGTTGTTGTTGAGGCTCTTCAGTCGCATGGCGACGAAGGGCGTCTCCGCGCTCTTCTCGAGCACGGGCGCGTACCCAGCCACCAGGTTGTCATCCATGCCGCCAGGCGTGCGGCTCTCCCACCGGAACCCGAACTCCTTCCGGAAATCGCGTGTGCTCAGGTGATCGAAGACGATGGAGACACCCTGCGGAAAGTCCGTGGTGCTCATCGGCGTGATGCGGACACCGGCGAGCTGCGTCGGGAGCTTCCTCAGGTCGATGACGTCGTTCTCGTCGTGGGTCAGTGTGCCCGCCGGCCGTGGGCCTGACGGACGCGTGGACCTGGGAAACCCCGACGTGTCGAGACTGGGCCTGGGTTCGAACGGGCCGCCGGACCTGGTCCCTCGTCGCAGGACCAGCTCGACGAAGTCGTTGAGCGTCTTCACCTCGGAACGGTAGACGCCGGGCTTGCCGAACGGCCTGTAGATCGGTGGCCTGGAGACGGAGATGACCACCTCTGCCGTCCTGGAAGCCCCAAGGCACCTCACGTCCATCGGCTTCAGCTCGTACGACGTGCCCTTCAGCCGACGCCTGATGTCTCCGAGAGGCAGCCGGCCGTTTCCGGCAAAGTCGTCGCACGTCAGGGGCTGCACTGCCAGCGTCGGATCGGAGCCGGCTCCCACCAGCTTCAGCACCTGCGCCTTGTGATGCTCGAAGATCAGTGGATCGGCCAGCGAGGCGACCCGCTGGTGCCACCGTTCCCGGTTCGGCTGCTCGTAGACGCCCAGTTCCGACAGCGTCAGCACGGTGGCTTCCAGGAGCGCCTCCTGCGGAAACTGGCTGGCCGCGATCGCGGCGAGGTGATCGCCACGCAGGGTCCCCAGGTCGATCGCCTTCAGGTCGTCCGGGAACTTCGAACTGGTGACCGACACGACGCCGTCGTTCGGCTCGCCGAACCGGGCGAGCGCCTTGGTGAGCTTCATCCAGGGGTGCGCCTCGTCGGCATCCGCGACGAGGCTCAGGGAGAAATACCGGGTGAGGCCGGCGAGCGAAGCGGTGTGGTTCCGCCAGAACTCCGCCATGTTCCTCGGATGGAGAGTGCCCGAGGCGGTCTGGGTCCGGCAGGCCTCCGGCAGGGCCTTGGCCACCGCCCTGGTGTTGAGCGCGAGGGGCAGATCGGCGTTCTCGAGGACTCGTGACCCGCGGAGGGGGCCCGCGACGCTGACCAGGCCCCTGACCTGGTTCCGGACGAACTGCGGGTCCTTGAGGAAGGCGTGGAGCGCGTCCACGCTCCCTTTCGAGTATCCGAGAATCAGGTACGCAGGCGCCGGGAACCCGCGCTCCAGGCGTCGTCGCGTATCGAGCCGCAGGTGGTCGAGGATGTCGTCCGCGTTCACCTCCGAGCCGCAGCGGCCGTCGACATCGAGGTAGAGCACCCGCGTGCCGAGGTGCTCGCGAATCGAGCGGATGGCACGGGCGAAGATCTCGGTGCCGAAATACTCGTTGTAGATCCCCGGGATGAAGACGATGGTGATCTCGTCGGCCGCCGCCCGCTCGGGCGAGTAATAGAGGGGAACCGTCGCGGGCGCGAGCGTGTGAAGCGCCTTGCGTTCCTTGAAGATCTCTTCGAACAACTGCGCGGCGACCAGGGGCGCCCTCTCGGCCTGCCGCGCGGTCTCCTGCCTCACGGCCGACAGCCAGTCAAACGCGAACCCCGCGTCCCGGGGATCGGGGACCCGGTCGAACTCCTGGAACGTGAGGGCCCGGTTGATGAAGATCGGCAGCGTCCAGAGCTTCATCACCGAGCGCCTGATGAGATCGATCCAGCGCGTGAACGCCTCGTTGTCGCCGGCGGCCTCCTCGACCTGCAGGGCCCGGCTGGCTTCGACCAGCGGCAGGAACCCGGGTGTCTTTTCCAGCCGGCGTTCGACTTCCGCCATGACCGAGTCCGAATCCGTCTCGGAGCGCCTCAGGTCCTCGACGAGGGCGACGAGGGCATCGATGTTCCTGGCGATGTCGATCGGATCGAACTGCTTCAGCTTCTCGAAGGCTTCACGAGCCGACTGCTTCGACGAACCGTCGCGGCTCTTCTCCAGGAGGTCCTTGGCGACCGCGAGACCCTCCTGGTAGAGGGCGATCGCTTCGTGTTCGGCGACGATATCGATGCTCGCGTCGAGCGCGTTGTACTGGCGGCGGAAGAGCAGGTCGGGGCCCTGGCGCGAACTCTGGGTGTCGAGCGTCGGGTTGGCGCCGGCGTCCCTGGCGCGTTGCGCCCGTTCCAGTTCGTGCCCCGGGGTCAGGTCGTGGACACGCGCATGGAGCGCGTGGGGATCGATGCCGGCAATCGCGAGGACATCCGAGCTCCGAACGTGCGGCGGCAGCGACGTGGCTGTGCTGGCCAGCAGGCCCATGCTGGCGTCCCGCGTGAGGCTGCCGTGCGTCCGGACCATCTTCACGATCTTGCTCAAGGGACCATCGAAGACCGCCCCGTCACCCAGGTTGACGATGAGATCGGGGGTGTTCTCCACCTGCTTGTCTGCGGACTCGACCAGCCGCCGGAACGCGTCGGGGTAGATGCCGGCCGCCAGCGCGCGAAAGGCGTCGGCGTCCGTCACCCATCGGTTCAGGAGCGACTCCGGCACCGCGAGGGGATTGCCGGAAGACGGCCGATAGAGGTACTCCAGCGTCTTCCCGGTTCCCCTCCATTCCAGCGTCGCACGCTGGGCCCCGGTGCCCAGCACGTGAATCGTCCGGCGCGACGGCTCCGGGTACTCGACGTAGGTGACCAGTTGAACCAGCGGGTTCGTATCGAGCGCCGCCTTCGCGAACGCCTCGCGGCGGGAGAGATCGTAGAAGTACACCTGCGCGTAGTTGCCCAGCGCGAGGATGGGAATGGCGATCTCGTTGGCCTGGGTGAGCCGCCCTTCACGAATCACCAGGCCGACGGCCTCGGCGGCCGCCTGGAGCGTCGTGGTCGCCAGGTAGTTCTCGGCGGTTCCTTCGTCGAAGCGGCTGGCGTTGCCGTGGTCGGAGACGAGCCACGCGTCGACGCGGGTATTGGCCTCTTCGTAGTGTCTCAGGATTCGTTCGAACAGCAGATCGAGTTTCGCGAGGAGGGGGAACAGCCGATCGACCTGCGTGTGCGCGACGGCGTCGACCGCCGCGATGTAGGCGACGTAGGTGTCCTGCGTGAAGTTGGCGTAGACCTCCTCTTCGAGCTGCTTGATCTCGAAGTCCAGGACGCGGTCCTGGGGGAAGTACATGAGGGGCTCCGCCAGCGGGTTGAAGTAGTAGTCGAGCGCGCGCGTGTAGTTGTAGAAGGAGGCCTGGCGCGTGTAGACGTTGCGGGGATCGGAGTGCGTGATCATGTGATCCGGATCGAAGTACTTGGCTTCGATGGTCCGGATATTGCCAAGGGCCGGGAAGACCTGTCGCGTGCCCAGGATCTCCGTCCACGAAGGGTTGCTCATGGACGGATAGACGGGGATGTGCTGGGAGCTGTGGTCGAACCGTTTGAAGAGTCCCCGGGCCCGTGCCGCCTGGAACGCGCGATACGAGAGCCCATCGACCGCGAAGATGATCTTCTTCGGCCCGGCCGGGGCCGGTTGACCGTGGGCGACGGCGACGCAGGCGCTGAACACCGCGCATGCGAAGAGGACCTTCGCGATGTGCATCATGATGACGGCAACGACGACGGGCCCGGAACGGCTGGCACGCTACGCCCCGGGACTCAGCAGCTCGATGATGCCGGTGATGAGCGCCCGGGCTTCGGCGTCCGTCGGCGCCTCGGCGCTGAGGCGGATGACCGGCTCGGTGGCTGCCGGCCGGGCCAGGAGCCAGCGGTCGGGCCAGACCACTTTGACGCCGTCGGTGAGGTCGAACTGCTCGCCGCGGAACGCGTGGCGGATGAGGCGCAGCGACGGCGCGATCTCCCGGGCCGAGCACAGCAGCCGCTCCCGGGCCGATGCGTAACGCGGGGCGCGGG
>CAZJRM010000009.1:0-46274 GCA_964547975.1 uncultured Vicinamibacterales bacterium
TCGGTCATCGTGTCGTCGACGGTCGGCTTCGATGCCGTCCGGACGACGGTGGCCCACCTGCATCGCCAGACGGCCGTGTCAGACATCGAACTGGTGCTGGTGGGGCCCACCGACGACTCGCTCCGGGCGCCCGAATCCGACACGCGTGCGTTCGGGGCCGTCGAGCGCGTGGCCGTGGGTCCGGTCCAGTCCATCGCGCACGCGAATGCCGCCGGGGTGCGGCGGGCCTCCGGGCGGCTGGTGGCGCTGACGGAAGACCACTGCTTCCCGGAACCCGGCTGGGCCGACGCCCTGATCCGCGCGCACCAGGACGACGTGGCGGTGGTCGGGCCGGTGGTCGAGAACGCCAATCCCGGCAGCGCCGTCAGTGACGCGGACTTCGTGATCGGCTACGGGCCGTGGATGGCGCCCATGGAGGCGCGGGAGATGGCGTTTCTGCCCGGCCACAACTCCTGCTACAAGCGCGACGACCTGCTCGCGCTCGGCGGACGGCTGGATCGCCTGCTCGAGGCCGAGACGGTCCTCCACATGGAATGGTCGGCGGCCGGGCGGCTGCTCCGGGTCGAACCTGCCGCGCGCACGCGGCACGTCAACTACTCGCGCTGGGGGAGCTGGCTGCCGGTGCAGTTCCTGGCCGGTCGGCTCTTCGGTGGTGTGCGCGCCGCCACCTGGCCCAGGCGCCGGCGCTGGTTCTACGCCGCGGCGAGCCCGCTCATTCCCCTGGTGCGATTCTGGCGCTGCGTCGTCGAACTCCGCGGGCCCGGCCGACACGCAGGGCGATGGTGGCAGGTTGGGCCGGCGCTGGCCATCGGACTCCTTCTCGACGGCGCGGGCCAGTGTGCGGGATACCTGGCCGGTCCCGGAGATGCGATGCGGCGCCTGGCGCGTTACGAATTCAACCGGATCGATCACGTCAGGCCGGAGGACCGTCACCTGTGGACTTCCCGGTAGTCGTGCCCCGGGCGACTCGCGGGGTGACGCCTGTGGTCTAATACACTCCGACGCCGACCGCCCTGGAGGGTCCCATGTTCGCTGCCCAGACCTACGCCGCCCGCCGTGCCCGTCTCCAGTCCCAGTTCACCAGCGGAATCCTGCTCTTCCTCGGCAACGAAGAGAGCTCGATGAACTATGCGGACAACACGTACCACTTCCGGCAGGACAGCACGTTCCTCTACTACATGGGCGTGGACCAGCCGGGCTGGGCGGCGGTCGTCGACGTCGACGAAGGCACGACCACCGCGTTCGCGGACGATGCCACCCTCGACGCGATCGTGTGGACGGGCGCCGTGCCGAGCGTCGCGGAACTCGCCAGCCGGGGCGGCGTCACGGCGACGAAACCTGCCGCCGCGCTGGCGGATGTGATTGGCGCAGCCCGGGCCCAGGGACGCGAGATCCATTTCCTGCCGCCGTACCGGCCCGAGAACGCCCTGAAGCTGTTCCGGCTGCTCGGTGTGCATCCCGATCAGGCCAGGACCGCGGCCAGCGTGCCGTTCATCCGCGCCGTCGTGGAGATGCGCGCGGTGAAAGACGAGGAAGAGATCGCGGAGATCGAGCGTGCCGTCGACACGTGCGTGGACATGCACGTGGCGGGCATGGCGATGGCCCGGCCGGGCATGAAAGAAGCCGACATCGCGGCGCGCGTGACGGAGATTGCCCTGGCGGCCGGCGGGAATCTCTCGTTCCCCGTGATTGCCACGATCCACGGCGAGACGCTGCACAACCACTATCACGGCCACACGCTGGAGGACGGCCAGATCTTCCTCCTCGACGCGGGCGCCGAGACCGCCGCGCACTATGCCGGAGACCTCACGAGCACGTTCCCGGTGGGGGCGGCCTTCACGCCGCGCCAGAAGGAGATCTACGACATCGTGCTGTCCGCCCACCTCGCGGCGGTGGCCGCCGTGAAGCCCGGCGTGCCGTTCCGGGACGTCCACCTGCTCGCGTGTCGAACGTTGGCGGAGGGGTTGAAGGGCATCGGCCTGATGAAGGGCGACCTCGACGCGGCGGTGGAGCAGGGCGCGCACGCCATGTTCTTCCAGTGCGGCCTCGGGCACATGATGGGGCTCGACGTGCACGACATGGAAGACCTCGGCGAAGTGTGGGTCGGGTACGAAGGGACGCCCAAGTCGACGATGTTCGGCATCAAGAGCCTGCGCCTGGCCAGGCCCCTGAAGCCCGGGTTCGTCTTCACCGTCGAGCCGGGGATCTACTTCATCCCGGAGCTGATCGATCGCTGGAAGGCGGAAGGGAAGTTCCGCGAGTACATCGACTACGACCTGCTGGCGACGTACCGGACGTTCGGCGGCATCCGGATCGAAGAGGATCTCGTCGTGGAGTCCGGCGGATGCCGGATCCTGGGGAAGAGCCGGCCGCGTACGACGGAAGAGGTCGAGGCGTTGCGGGGGTGACGGGGGCCCCTGGCCAAGGTCACCGATGAACAGCGACGACGGAGTCGGCCAGACGATTCAGCGCCGACTGGCGATCGTCGTCGCCGCCGCCGCCGGATCCCGGCGGCATTCCAGCAGCGCCGACACCATCAGCGGCGCGACAATCGTCGCGTCCGACTCGATGACGAACATCGGCGTCTCTTCCGTCAGCTTGTCCCAGGTGATCTTCTCGTTCGGCGTGGCGCCCGAATACGACCCGTACGACGTCGTCGAGTCCGAAATCTGGCAGAAATACGCCCACGGCTTCACCTCGGCCTGCAGGTCGTACTTGATCGACGGCACGACGCAGATGGGGAAGTCGCCGGCAATGCCGCCGCCAATCTGGAAGAACCCCACGCCAGGCCCTGCCGACAGTTCGCGGTACTGGTCGTAGAACGCCGCCATGTACTCGATGCCCGACTTCACGATGAGCGGGGAGCACTCCCCGGTCTTCACGTAGGACGCGAAGATGTTGCCGAAGGTCGAGTCTTCGTGTCCCGGCACCACGATGGGCAGGTTCGCCTTCGCCGCGGCGAGCAGCCAGCACTCGTCGGGGTTCCCCTCGTAGAGCGCCGGATCCAGCGCCAGGATCATCTCGTAGAAGTACTCGTGCCAGAAGCGGCGGTCGCCGGCCGCAGTCGCCTTCTTCCACATCGGTACGATGTACTGCTCGACGGCGCGGAAGGCTTCGTCTTCGGGGATGCTGGTGTCGGTCACCCGGCGCATCCGGTCCTCGAGGATCTTCGTGTCGTCGTGTTTCGTGAAGTACCGATAGTCGGGGAAGTCCTTGTAGCTGTGGTGCGCCACCAGGCGGAACAACGACTCTTCGAGGTTCGCGCCCGTGACCGAGAGGCCGTGAATCAGCCCTTCACGAATCGCCGGGGCCATCGTGATCCCCATCTGCGCCGACGACATCGCCCCGGCCACCGCCCAGAACATCCGGCCGCCCTGTTCGACGTGCCGCCAGTACGCGAGGAGCGCGTCGCGCGTCGCGCGCGCGTTGAAGTTGCGGTAGTTCTTCAGGACGAAGTCGAGCACGGGGGTGGTCGATGATGCCATGGCGAGCCTCGATGATGTTCTTTCAAGCGTAGCAGAAACCTACCGGACGACCCACAGCTTCGACTGGGGCTTCGAGAGGAACGTGACCCCGTCTTCGCCCAGCCAGACGATCTCCTCGACCGTCGCGACGCCGTACCCGGGCACGGGCAGGCGGGGCTCGATCGTGAACACCTGCCCGGCTTCGAGCCGGCCGAACGGGAGCCGGCCGTACCGTTCCCAGCGCGGCAGCAGACCCACGCCGCCGTCGTGGGCCGCGCGGCCGACCTGGTGCCCGAGCGCGTGCGGATACTCGGGGTAGCCCTGGTCGACGATGTAGGTCCGGGCCGCCGCGTCGACGGTCCACGAGACGGCGCCGGGCGTCATGGCCGCGGCAGCCCGGCGAATCGCATCCCGGATGACGCTGAAGCCCCGGCGCACCTCGGCCGGCGCAGCGGCTTCGGACTTGCGCGCGATGTACCACGTGCGCTGCAGGTCCGAACAGTAACCGTCCACCTTCACGCCGAAGTCGATGTTGAGCACGTGGCCGCGTGCGATCTTGCGCGTCGTCGGCCCGAAATGCGCGCCGGCGTGATCGGGTCCGGTGAAGACCGCCGGGCAATGATCGGCGCTCCAGGCGAGATCGAGCCCGCGAGCCCGGACCTGTTGCATGATGAAGTCGGCGACGTCCTGCTCGGACTTGCCCGGCGCGAGGAAGCCGGTCACGTCGTCGAAGATCTCCAGCGTGTGGCGGATGGCCTTCTTGATTCGCGCGATCTCCGCGGGTGTCTTCCGGCCGCGAAGCGCCCCGATCACGCGTTCGGCGGACGTGAGACGCGCGGCGTGCGGCGTCCCGTCGAGATGCTGCAACAGCTGCAGGTACATGCCGTGCGTCAGGCCGTCGGCCGTCACCGAGTCGGTGGAGTAGTTGATGGCGATCGACGCGGGCGCGATCTCATCGAGGACACGGCGCAGTTCGGGGCCGATGCCCTGAAGGTACGAGACCACCTCGCCGTAGCGGCCCGCCGCCTTGATGGACGCCACATCGAGGTTGCCGGCGATGGCGATCGTCCGGCCGCTGCGCAGAATCAGCCAGGCGGTCTGCCACGTGCAGTGTTGCCCGACCACCATGTCGATCGCAGGATCCGGCATCGTCGCGCTCTCGCGGACGAACGTGAGCCACGCGTCGATGCGTTTCTCCTTCAGGATACGAACGGCCTGGGCCATCTTCTCGGTGACGAGATCCATACGCCAATCCCCAATCCCCAATCCCCAATCCCCAATCCCACTACACCTGCACGCGCTTCACCGCGCCGACCCGCAGAAACGTGCCAATCTCGCCGAGCAGGAAGAGCACGTAGTACGACCAGCCGATGGCCAGCGCCGCAGGGACGAGCGCGGGCGACAGCCGGACCGCCCGATGGTCCTTCAGGATGCGAAGCGTCGCGCCGCCCGAGTGCCCCAGGAACCGTGCGAGTGAACCCAGCGGCGTGGCACGCCAGCCGGACTCGCGGGCGAGGATGTCACGTCCCTGCGCCAGGGCCCGCAGGACGAAGTGGCGACCTCCGCGCGGCGCGGGGTGCGACACCTGCGCCGCCGTGGTCTTCCAGATCGTGATGCCCGCCCGGCCGAGGCCTTCGGCGAGCGTGACGCAGGCGCCGCGCGAGGTCCCGGGCGCCGGCGCGAACGGGTGCGCCAGGAACGTCTCGCGCCTGATCGCGAGGTTGTTCGCGAAGAGACGGGTGGCCGGCCTCAACGGCGCCGCCGTCGCGCGCAGCGGGAAGAACCACGTCAGGGCGAACGTCTTCGAGACCAGGCGATCCGGATCGATGTAGGCGTGGCCGGCGACGACCCGCACGGCGGGGTCTCCGAACGGCGCGAGCAAGCCCTCGAGCCAGCCCGGCTCCGGGATGACGTCGCTGTCGAGGAAGACGACGATGGCGCCCGCGGCCTCCGCGACGCCCTGGTTCCGCAGGTCGTAGTACCCGGCGTCGCGAACTTCGACCGCCCGCCAGGCACGCGGCAGCCCGCACGCGTCCAGCCACGCGGCCGGCGGGGGCGTGCCGTCGTGGCACAGCAGCACCTCGGCCTGCCGCGACGACGCGCGCAGTTCTTCGGCGAGGCGCCGCATCATCGACTGCGCGCGTGGCTGTCCGGCGAGCTTCACGTTCGCCCACTCGACGATGATGGAAACGTCGGGTGTCATCGGACCGGTGCTTTCGACCAGGAGTGAGAGAGGCTGCCGACGCTCCACGCGGCCATGCCGCCAGCCAGCACGACGGCGAGCGCGGCGGCGGAGGGCCATGAGTACTGGCCCTCGCGAATCGTGTCCTTGAACAACTGCAGCCGCTCCCGGTGGCTGAGCGGAGCCGTCGTCATGATGTGGCCGTACTGACGGCGGCTGCGCCCGTAGGTGTACATCTTCCGGTAGTACGTGCGTACGCCGTCCATCTCGGCGTGCGTGATTTGCATCGATGGTTCGTAGACCACGGCCTCGCAGCCGAGGCCGTCGACGACCCGGCGCACGAAGATCGTGTCGGACCCGCGCTGGCGTTCGACGAACGGCCCGAACCGTTCGACCGTCGAACGGCGGGCGGCCATGTTGTTCGTGTAGCCGTAGTACGAACGCGACGCGTTCGATGCGAAGACGAAGGCGTCCTTCCGGTTTTCGTAGTCGGCCAGCAGGCGCACGAGGCCCACTTCGCGGGCGGGCCGGCGGCATCCCAGCACGACATCGACCGCGGGATTCTGCATCGCCCGGTCGATAGCGCGCAGCCAGCCGGGCGAAGGCAGGCAGTCGGAATCCGTGAACGCCAGCACCTCGCCGCGGGATTCCCGGACCGCGTGATTACGGGCGGCGTACGATCCCGGCGCCGATTCCGACAACGCCCGGATGCCCGGCGTCCGAGCCAGGATGGCCGGCGACTCGTCGGTGGAGTTGTTGTCGACGGCGAGGATCTCGTACTCGTCCTTCGGATAGTCCTGCGCCTTCAGCGCCGCCAGGCAGCGTTCGAGATACGCCGCGGTGTCGTGGACGGGGATGATGATGGAGAAGCGCATGGGCTCCCTGGCCTCCGGCCCGCGGCTCGCGGCTCGCGGCTCGCGGCTTCCGGCCTTCCCTATTCCCTTTCCCTCTTCCCTATCGCCTTGTCCCTATTCCCTGTGTCTAGAACCCCGCCGTCAACGACACGCCGAACGTGCGCGGCCGACCGCTTTCGCCCATGAATCCCGACGGGGCGAAACCTGGGAACGCGAACGCGACCGGGATGTACTTCGTGTCGAAGGCGTTGCGGACCCAGCCTTCGAGTCCGAACTTGCCGACCTGGATGCCTGCGCGGGCGTTCGCGAGCGAGTAGGCGTCCTGGCCCTGCGTGTTCTGGTCGTCGTAGTGATACGCCCCGTAGAACACCACGTCCGCGCGGCCGTAGCACGTGACCGCGCCGCGCATGGCGCGCGAGACCTGCAGGCCCACCGACGCCGTGTAACCCGGTGCGTTCGGCAATTCGTTGCCCGAGACGTCGACGCCGCCCGAACGGCTGCCGTCACCGAACCGGCCGTGCGTCAGGCCGTAGGTGGCGAACAG
Organism: uncultured Vicinamibacterales bacterium; assembly: GCA_964547975.1. GTDB lineage: Bacteria > Acidobacteriota > Vicinamibacteria > Vicinamibacterales > JAKQTR01 > CAYJPV01. The sequence goes on from CAZJRM010000009.1 coordinate 7,045, forward strand.
ATCGACGGCGCGATGGAGCCGGGCCTGCGCCTCGAATTCCACGCCGGTGCTCGTCGCCTGCCCGACGTTGGCGATGTAGAACTGCGCCGGCACGTACGGGTTCGGCACGTTGAGCTGCATGTCGTCCCACGCGATCCGGTAGGCTGCCGCGTTCAGCGACACGCGGCCGCCGGCCCACGTGGTCTTCAGCCCGGCTTCCGTGTTCCAGGCGTGTTCTTCGCCGTAGCTCTCGCTGCCGGCCGGAGACGCCGGGTTGAATCCTCCGGCCTTGAAGCCGCGGCCCACCGAGGCGTAGAGCACGCGCCCGGGCGTGACCCGCCACGTCACCGACGCCTGCGGCGACACGTCGGAGTACGTCCGATCCGCATCGACGCGGGTCTCGGGCGCGATGGCCGGTGCGAAGTACGTCCGGAGCGCGGCGGTTCGCTGTTCGCGATCGAACCGGGCGCCCACCGCGAGGTCCACCCGGTTACCGACGGTCACCGTCCCGAGGCCGAACGCGCCGACGCCGGTGTCGTCGAGCGTGGCATCGGGCGAGTGCTGGTCGATCGGGAACGCCAGGTACTGCGAGAGCGCGAGCGCCGAGAAGGTGTTGACCGCGGACTGCGTGTATTGCTGCGTGAAGAACACGACGCCCGTCTGCCACTTGAAGGTGACCCCGTGACCGAGCGCCATGGCCGATCGGGGAGACGAGGCCAGGCGGAACTCCTGGGTGAGCTGCGTATTGTCTTCCGCGTTGTTCCGCGTGACGATCGGGTAGCCGGAGTAGTCGAGGTCGGTCGCGTCCTCGGTCGACCATGTCACCACCCCCGTGGTGGACGAGAACGCGACGCGCTGGCCTTCGTGGCGGACGAGCACGGTCGACGACCAGATGTCCCGGTGACCGTACCCCTCGAAGTCACGGCTCGCGTGGAACGGACGCGCGCGCAGGGCCTCGAGATCGTTCAGGGCGTAGTCGCCGTCCCTCGCGCGTTCTCCCGAGACGATGAGGCGGGTTTCCCAGTTCGGCGTCGGGATCCAGAGGAGCTGCGCGCGGCCGAAGGTGGCCTGGCGGGCATCGATGGCGCGGCCCGTGAGGTCGTTGACCGTGAACCCGTCGCGTTCGCGATGGCCGACGGCCACGCCGACACCGAGGTGCGACGACAGGGGACCCGAGACGGCGCCCTGGAGGCCGCGTTCGGCGCTGCTCCCGAGCGGCGCGTCGATGTGGCCGGTCCAGCCGCTGAGCGACGGACGGGCGCTCGAGATCGTCACGAGGCCGCCCAGTGTATTGCGCCCGAACAGGGCGCTCTGCGGGCCGCGGACGAATTCGACCTGGTCGATCTCGAGCAACTCGATATTCGACGAGTTCGCGTGGAGCTGTGGGACGCCGTCGATATAGGTCGTCACCCCGGGATTGGCCGGGCTCGATCCGATCCCGCGGATGTAGGCGTTGCTGACCTTGCGGGCACTCAGTTCCGCGAACACCGTATTCGGTGACACCGGGGCCAGGTCGCTGATGCCCGTCGCGCCGGCGGCGGCGATGTCCTCCGCTGGCACCGCCGACACGCTGACGGGCAGCTCGCGGGCATCGGCCGGCTCTTTCTGCGCCGTGACCACGACGGTCGGAAGCGTGATGGGCGGCACCGCCTGCGCCTGCGGCGCGGACTGCTGGAATGCGGCGGCTGGAGCCGTGAGAAGCAGGAAGAGATATGGCAGCATGTTCTCCGTATTATGCCCCGCCTTGGCGCGCCTGTGGCGCGCGCGGCACGATCGGGCCAGTCTGCCGGAGGATCGGGCCAGTTCCGATGACCGGACCGCGGTACGATCGGGTGCCGCTTTCCGGTAAACTACGGCGTAAGTGGAGGTTGTGATCCCGTGATGCGTCGCTTCGCCGCCGTTGCCCTCGCCCTCACCGCCACCGCCGTCGTCGGCGCCGCCGACTGGCCGCAGTGGCGCGGTCCGGCCCGCGACAGCATTTCCGCGGAAACCGGTTTGTACCGGACCTGGCCTGCCGCCGGGCCCAAGATCCTCTGGAAGGCCACCGTGGCCGACGGCTACGCCGGCGTCGCGATCCGTGACGGCGTGGCCTACATCAACGACTACGACCTCGCGAAGAAGGCCCACCTCGTCCGTGCCATTTCGATGACCACGGGCAAGGACCTCTGGCAGTTCACCGCGCCCGTCGAGATCCGCCCGAATCACGGCATCACGCGGACCGTGCCGTCGGTGAGCGCGAAACTGGTGTTCTCGCTCGACCCGAAGTGCCGGTTCTACGTGCTCGACGCGAAGACCGGCAAGGTCGTGTGGCAGAAGAACCTGGTGCAGGAGTACAAGGCGACGATTCCGGGCTGGTACGCGGGGCAGAACCCGCTGCTCGACGGCGACCGCGTCATCCTCGGCACGGGCGGCGCCGCGCTGCTCGTGGCGTTCGACCAGGCCACGGGCAAGGAAGTCTGGCGGACGCCGAACGCGGCGAACGACGTGATGTCGCACGCGTCGGTCATGCCGGCGACCATCGGCGGCGTGAAGCAGTACCTCTACCTCACCATGAACAAGGTGGTCGGCGTGGCCGCCGCCGACGGCGCGCTGCTCTGGTCCATCCCGTTCGCGGCGAAGATGGCCGCCTGCCCGTCGCCGCTGTCGATCGGGGACGGCCGCGTCTTCATCACGAGCGGCTACGAAGCCGGCAGCATGATGATCCAGGTCGACAAGGGGCCGTCGGGGTTCACGGCGAAGAAGCTCTACGACCTGACGGCGGCGCAGTTCAATTCGGAAGTCCACACGCCGGTGCTCTACAAGAACCACCTGTTCGCCGTCGGCAGCAAGACGCGTGGCCGCTTCACGTGCCTCGGGCTGGACGGCAAGCCGGTCTGGCAGAGCCCGGTGGCGTCGGGGAATCCCGCCGGGACCCGGACGTTCGAACTCGGCGGGTTCCTGCTCGCCGACGGGATGTTCTTCGTGCTCGACGGCAAGTCCGGCGCGCTGAGGCTCATCGAGGCCAGCACGACGCAGTACAAGGAGCTGGCGAGCGCGCAGCTCCTGTCGGGCGAAGAAGTCTGGGCGCCGCCGGCGTTGTCGAACGGCCGACTCGTCATCCGCGACATGAGCCAGCTGATCTGCCTGCAGGTCGGGCCGGTGAAACCGTAGATCCGAGGTCCCCCCATGGAGCCGAAGCCCAACGACGCCCCGCCCGCGAGTCTGCGCGAGCGGCTCTGGAGACGCTGGTTTCCGCCGGTGGCCGTCCTCGGCGGGATTGCGACGCTCGTGGTCGCCTCGACACGCCGGAGGCCAGAGCCGAAGGTCGCCGTTCCTCAGCCCACGCCTCAGGCCGCGGGAGGCCGCGCCACGCTGGCCGTCACCGAGGTGCCCGCGTCCGCCGTGCCGGCGGCGGGGTCGCTCGCTCGCGAGTACGCGCCTGTGACCACGATTGGCGGGCCCGCCACCGCGCCGCCGTTCCACCGGACGCTGGCCGACGTGGCCGTCGGGCCCGATGACCGGATCTACGGGCTTGGCGATGGAGAGATTCGGGTGTTCGGGACGGATGGCGTCCTGAACGCGCATTGGGCCGCCCCGGCGGCGGCGGATTGCCTGACGGTTGCGGGCGACGGCCGCGTGTTCGTGGCCGGCGGTGGGCGCGTCGACATCTTCGAGGCGAGCGGCATACCGTCGGGCGGGTTCGCCGTCGGCGACGCGACGAAACCGGCGAATCTCACCGCCGTCCGCATCGTCGGCGAGGACGTACTCGTGGCGGATGCGAGCGCGCGAATCATCTGGCGCCTGGATGCGTCGGGGCACGTGCGCAACCGCATCGGCGACCAGAACAAGACGAAAGCGTTCATCCTGCCCAACGGCCGGCTGGATCTCGCCGTCGACGCGGACGGCACGGTGTTGGCCACCGACACGGGGCGGCACCGGGTGACGTCGTGGGCCCTCGACGGAGCGCCCGGCGCGGCGTTCGGGAAGTTCGGCATGGCCGACCCGGCCGACTTCGTCGGATGCTGCAACCCCGTCAACCTGGCGCTGACGCCCGACGGCAAGGTGGTGACGGCCGAGAAGATGATCCCGCGGGTGAAGGTGTTCGAGCGCGACGGCCGGCTCATCGGCTTCATCGGGCCGGAGCACTTCGACCGGATGGTGACCCAAATCCATCTCGCGGTCGACTCACGCGGCCGGATCTTCGCCGGGGATCCGGTCCGCCGCACCATCACGGTCTTCGCGTCCCGGGCGGCGAAGGAGCGTGGCGATGTCTAAGCGAAGCAGCCGGCGGCAGTTCTTCGATCGGACCGGCCGCGTGCTCGGCCTGGTGACGCTGGGCGGCGCCGCGGGCCTGCTCGTGAAACGGGCGTCGGCCAACTCGGTCTACCAGGTCGATCCGTCGAAATGCACGAGCTGCGACCTCTGCCGCACGTCGTGCGTGCTGAGTCACTCGGCCGTCAAGGCCGTCAACGACTTCGCGAAGTGCGGGTACTGCATGCTCTGTCCGGCCTACATGGACGTGACGAGCAAGCCGGACGAACGTGGCATCCCGACGGGGCTCGTGTGCCCGCAGGACGCGCTGAAACGCCGCGTGGTCGGCACGTTCGATCCGGACGACCCGAACAACAACTACTACGAGTACACCGTCGACGAAGCCAGGTGCGACGGCTGCGGCAAGTGCGTGAAGGCGTGCCTGCCGCCGGCCGGCAACGGCTCGTTACGCCTCGAGATCCGGTACGACCGGTGCGTCGAGTGCAACGAGTGCGCGATCCAGATCGCGTGCCCCGACCGCGCCATCGTCCGTCTCGACGTGCCCGGGATCCCGCCGCCGGTCGACCACACGGTGCTGCATGAGTGAGACCGCTCGGCGAGGCGTCTTCCGGCGTTTCGCGCCGCTCGCCTTCGTCGTGGCCCTGCTGGCGTCGGGCGTCCTGCTGGCGCAGTATCAGAAGGCGCCGCCGGACTTCGGCGGCAGCTATTCGTTCCCGACACCGACGCACCCCGAGCCGAAGCAGACGTGGATCCACGTCCTCGACGTCGTCATGCTGGTCGGAGCGATGAGCGTGGGCGCGTGGCTGATCCTGAAGCGGCGGACGCGCAACGGCGTGCTGGCGCTGAGTGTCTTCTCGCTGGCCTATTTCGGGTTCTTCCGCCAGGGCTGCATCTGCCCGATCGGCGCCATCCAGAACGTGACGGCGTCGCTCGTCGATCCGCGGTACACGATTTCGTTCGGCGTCATCGCGTTCTTCTTCCTGCCGATCGTCTTCGCGTTCCTCTTCGGCCGCGTGTTCTGCGGAGGCGTGTGCGCGCTGGGGGCGGTGCAGGACCTCGTGCTGGTGCGGCCGGTGACGGTGCCGGAGAAGCTGGACCGCGTGTTGCGCTGGGGGCCGTACCTCTACCTGGCCGTCGCGGTGCTGTTCGCCGGCTGGGGGCTGCACGTCACGCTCGGCGGCTGGCAGATCGACATGGGCCGCCGGTTCCTGATCTGCGAGTGGGATCCGTTCATCAGCCTCTTCCGCATCTCCGGCGCGTTCCACATGCTCGTCATCGGCGGCGTCTTCATCGTCGGCGGCATGTTCGTCGGCCGGCCCTACTGCCGGTGGCTGTGCCCGTACGGCGGCCTGCTGGCGCTGGCGTCGCGAGTCGCGTGGAAGAACGTCAGCATCACGCCCGACCGCGAGACCGACTGCGGGTTGTGTGCCGGCGCGTGCCCGTTCGGCGCCATCGAGCAGCTGCGCGCCCACCGGGGCCGCTGCGTCTCGTGCACGCGCTGTTACGAGTCGTGCCCGTTCGAGATCGAACGGCGAGGCGGCCCGAGCGCCGAGGTGCAGTTCGCCCGGCTGGTGAAGCCGTGAGCGCCCCCCGGTGGGTCGCGATCGGGCGATCCTGGCTCGGGATCGTGGCCATGGCTGTCGCCGTCGTGTCGTCGGCCTGGCTGGCCGGCGAGTACCTCTACGCGCGGTACATCACACCCGTCGAGAAAGCCACCATCGCGGCGCTGAAGGAACAGGCAAAGACCGACACCGAGGTGGCGAAGGTCATCAAGGCCGAGTTCGACGCGCAGCACGCGCGGATCGCGCGACGGCGGATCGCGTATCGGGTGGCGGGACTCGCGGCCCTGATCGCAGCGGGCCTCGTGTTCGCCTGGTTCCGCTGGATGCGCCCGCGCGACGGCGAATGGGTCGGCGTGCCGACGAGGCTGGCCGCCGCGTTGTCGCGACCCCGCGACCGGCCCGTGCTCATGGCGCCGCCGCCGAGGTCGAAGCCGGCGGGGGAGCGCGCCTCGACGGGGGGCGGCGCGTCGCTCATCGCGTTGCCGCGACCTGCGCTCCCGGTGGCGGCCGACACGTTCGATCCCGCGGTGGTCGACACCATCCTCGGCGCGACCGGGCGTTCGCGAGATGCCGTGCTGCCCGTGCTCCAGGCCATCCAGGCGCGGTACCGGTTTCTTCCCGAACCCGCCCTGCGGCGCGTGCACGAAGCGAGCGAGATTGGCGCGGCCCAACTGGCCGGCGTCGCGTCGTTCTACGGCCAGTTCAGGCTGACGCCCACGGGCAAGCACATCATCCGGGTCTGCGAGGGCACGGCGTGCCACGTGTCGGGCGCGGTGGACGTGCGCAACGAGATTCGGCGCTGCCTCGGCATCCCGGACGGCGTCGATACCGATCCGACACGGACGTTCACGGTCGAGCGGGTCGCGTGCATCGGGTCGTGCAGCCTCGCGCCCGTCATCACCATCGACGACCAGATCTACGGCCACCTGACGGCGCTGTCGGTCGCCGGCACGCTTGGGGCGTTCCTGGCCCGTGACACGAAGCGAGGCGCGAGCGGGAAGGATGGCGATGCGCGTGTGCCGTCGATCCCGGCGGCGCCGGCCCGGCCGGGGGCGATGCCCGTCGAGATCCGAATCGGGCTGGGTACGTGCGGTCGTGCCAGCGGGGCCGCCGACGTGCACGCCGCGCTCCAGGAGACGCTGGCGTCCTTCGGCGGCGGCGCGACGCTCAAGGCCGTCGGCTGCAGCGGGTTGTGCCACCACGAGCCGCTCGTCGAAGTCGTGGCCGGGGACCGGCACGAGCTGTACGGCCACGTGACCGTGTCGGACGCGCGCAAACTCCTGCGCGAACACGTGCGACCCGCGGGGGTCGCCCGCGCGGTGCGCGAAACCCTCCGGGACTCCCGCGCACGCCTCGTCGACGACCATGCGTGGATTCCGATCGAGACGCGGAAGGTCGATCCGGCGCCGTACGTCGACAAACAAGTGCGCGTGGTCCTCGAGAACAGCGGCGAGGTCGATCCGCTGTCGTTCGATGACTACCGGGCCCGGGGCGGCATGCAGGCGCTCGAGCGCTGCCTGACGATGACGCCCGAGGCCGTGATTGCCGACGTGCGGGCCTCGGGCCTGCGCGGCCGTGGCGGCGCCGGATTCGCGACGGCCACGAAGTGGGACCTCACCCGGCGGGCGGCGGGCGCGCCGAAGTACGTCATCTGCAACGGCGACGAAGGCGACCCGGGCGCGTTCATGGATCGCGCCGTGCTCGAGTCGGACCCGTTCCGCGTGGTGGAGGGCCTCGCGATTGCCGCGTACGCCGTCGGGGCCTCCGAGGGCATCATCTACGTGCGGAGCGAGTACCCGATTGCCGTGCGCCACGCGCGCGCCGCCATTGCCGACGCCGAGCGCCGCGGGTTTCTCGGCGACCACGTGGCCGGCACGTCGTTCCGGTTCCGCGTGCAGGTGCGTGAGGGCGCCGGCGCGTTCGTCTGCGGTGAAGAAACCGCGCTCATCCATTCGCTCGAGGGCGAACGCGGGATGCCGCGCCTGCGCCCGCCGTACCCCGCCGCATCCGGCCTGTGGGGACAACCCACGCTCATCAACAACGTCGAAACGCTGGCCTGCCTGCCGTGGATCTTCCGCCACGGGGCCGGCCGCTTCGCCGCCATGGGCACGGCATCGTCGAAGGGGACCAAGGTCTTCTCGCTGACCGGCAAGGTGAAGCGGACCGGGCTCATCGAAGTGCCGATGGGGATCACGATTCGCGAAATCGTCCACGACATCGGCGGCGGCATGCTGAACGGCCGCTCCTTCAAGGCCATCCTGGCAGGCGGGCCGTCCGGTGGCATCATCCCCGCGAGCCTCGCGGATACGCCGGTCGACTTCGAAGCGCTCTCGGCGACCGGCGCCATCATGGGATCCGGCGGCCTCGTCGTCCTCGACGACCGCGACTGCGCGGTCGACATCGCGCGGTACTTCCTGCAGTTCACGCAGAGCGAATCGTGCGGGAAGTGTACGTTCTGTCGGATCGGCACCAAGCGGATGCTCGAGATTCTCGAGCGGATCTGCGAGGGGCGTGGTGTCGAACAGGACCTCGCGGTGCTCGACGAACTCAGCGTTCGGGTGAAGACCGGGAGCCTGTGCGGCCTCGGCCAGACGGCGCCGAACCCCGTCCTGACGACGTTGCGGTACTTCCGGGACGAGTACGTCGCGCACATCCGGGAGCGGCGGTGCCCGGCGGCGTCGTGCAAGGCGCTGATCCGTTTCCGCGTCCAGGACAACTGCACGGGGTGCACCCTGTGCGCCCAGGCCTGTCCGTCCGGCGCGATTGTCGCCACGCCGTACCAGAAGCATCACGTGGCCGATGACCTGTGCACGCGCTGCGGGATGTGCGTGACGGCCTGCCCCGAACCCGCGATCGAGGTGGTGTGATGGCGCCGACGGTCTCACTCACCATCAACGGCCTGGAGACGACGGTCGAAGCCGGCACGACGATCCTTGCGGCGGCGCGGGCGCTCGGGATTCGGATTCCCACGTTGTGTCACGTGGACGGCTTCCCGCCTTCGTCGTCGTGTTTCCTGTGCGCGGTGCAGATCGAGGGCAAGGCGACGTTGTCGCCGTCGTGCGCGATGCCGGCGTCCGACGGGATGGTCGTGCACACCGACACGGACGAGATCCGGGCGTCCCGCAAGATGGCGCTGGAGTTGCTGCTGTCGGATCACGCGGGCGACTGCATCGGCCCCTGCCAGACCGGGTGCCCGGCGCGGTTCGACATTCCCGGGTTCCTGACGGTGATGGCGGAGGGCCAGGACCGGCGCGGTGCCGAGGTAGCGTCCGACTTCCTCGTCCTGCCTGCGGCGCTCGGGCGGGTGTGCCCGCGCCTGTGCGAGCAGCGCTGCCACCGGTGTGACGCGGAGGCGGCGCTGTCGGTCGGCCATCTGCACCGGTATGCCGCGGACCACGACCTGGCCGCTCCCGCGCCGTACGTGCCGCGACGCGAGGCGGCGAGCGGCAAGCGCATCGCGATCGTGGGAGCGGGGCCGGCGGGCCTGGCGGCGGCGTACAACCTGTTGCGTCGCGGTCATGACGTCGTCATCTTCGACGCGCACGAACATCCCGGGGGCATGCTGCGCTACGGCATCCCGGCGTTCCGACTACCGCACGACGTGCTCGCGAAGGAGGTTGACGTCATCCGGGCGCTGGGCGGCGAGTTCCGCATGGCGCAGCGGCTCGGCGCGGACGTCACGCTCGACGCGCTGCGGCAGTCGTACGACGCGGTGTTCCTGGCGATTGGCGCGCAGCGATCGCGGGGGCTGGAGTGCCCCGGCGAGGAACTGGCGCTCGGCGCGGTCGAGTTCCTGGAAGGCGTCGCCGCGGGTCGTCCCCATGGCGTCGGCGACGATGTGCTCGTGCTGGGCGGCGGGAACACGGCGATGGATGCGTCGCGGACGGCCGTCAGGCTTGGCGCCACGCGCGTGACCGTGCTCTACCGGCGTACGCGCCGCGAGATGCCGTGCCTGATGGCCGAAGTCGAGGCCGCCGAGGCGGAAGGCGTGCGACTCGAGATCCTCGTCGCGCCCGTGCGGCTGGAACGCCTCGAAACCGGACGGCTCCGGTTGACCTGCGTCCGCATGGCGCTCGGCGCGCCTGACGCGAGCGGGCGTGCCCGTCCGATGCCGGTGGCCGGCTCCGAGTTCGCGGTCGAGGCGAGTGCGGTCATCGCGGCCATCGGCCAGACGGTGGATGGCGCGGGACTGCGCTCCGGCGACCTGCGGTTGTCGAACTGGGGCATCCTGGCCGACCCGGCGACGCTCTCGACGAACCTCCCGGGTGTGTTTGCCGGTGGAGACGCGGTGTCGGGGGCCGACCTCGCCGTGCGGGCGGTGGCCGCCGGCAAGCTGGCGGCCGTCTCGATCGACCAGTATGTGAGCGGGCGGCCCGTGCTCGGGGATCCGGAAGCGGTCAACGTTCTGATGACCCGCATGGATGAGCACGAGCTGGCGGCCTTCTTCCGGGAGATCGAGGACGCGCCGCGCGCGCCCGTGCCCGAACGGCCTGTCGCGGAGCGGATTCGGGACTTCGGAGAGGTCGAGGGGCTGTTCGACGCGCCGGTCGCGCGCGCCGAAGCCGCGCGGTGTATGCATTGCGGCTGCTGGAAATCGACGACGTGCGAACTGCGCCAGTATGCCACCGAGTACGGGGCCGACCCGTTGCGGTTCGCGGGCGCGCGCCGCAAGTTCGAGCGCGACTCGTCGCATCCGGACATCGTGTACGAGCCGGGGAAGTGTATTCTCTGCGGCGCGTGCGTCGCCGTGGCCGCGCGGTCGGGCGACGGTCTCGGCCTGGCCATCGTGGGCCGGGGATTCGACGCGGCCGTGGCCGTGCCGCTGCGCGGCACGCTCGTCGAAGCCCTGCCGGGCGTCGCCCGTGAGGTGGCGGACGTCTGCCCGACGGGCGCGTTCGCCCTGAAGGGGTCAGGGTGTGCGTTGCCCGCGGCGCCGCCCCCCGCCCCGATCATCCCGCTGCGCCCTGTCCGCTGAAAAGGGGGCCTGTCCCCCTTTTCGAGCGGCCGAAAGGGGGCCAGGCCCCCTTTCTCGCCGTCGACGGTCACTTGGCGTGGGGTTTCGCGACCTCGCGAAATGGGGCCTGTCCCCCTTTTCACGCGGCCGAAAGGGGGCCTGGCCCCTTTTCACCGGCGGCGGCTACCTGGCGAGGGGTTTGACATACGCGTCGAACGAGAGGTGCGCAACGTCCGCACTCGCGGCGAGCTCGGGCAGGTGCCCGGCCGACAGCGTGACGACGAGCAGGCGGCCTTCCGACAACGCGCTGGCGACCTTCAATCCGTGCCTGGCCAGCAATCCGCCCACACGGGCGCTGGCGCCGGGGGCCCCGGACAGTCGGACGAGAACGCTCATGAGATCCGGGCGCTTCTCGTCGACGGCCTGCTTCAGCACCGCATCCAGCTTCGCCCGTTGCGCCTCGGTCATGTGCGCCGCTCCTCCCGGTGAAGGCGCCTGCGTCGACCCCGATGCCTCCATCGCGAACACCAGGATCAGGTGCGCCGAGATACCATCGACGGCCTTGACGAGCGCGAAGCCTGCCTCGCGCGCATGATCGATGATGCGTTCCTTCGGCCAGAAGTGCGACCCGCCCCCCTGGGCCGGATCCCGGTCGATGATGGCGACGGTACCTCCGGGCCGCAGGTACTTCTTCGCGTTGACGAGCCAGCCCACGGGGTCCGAGAAGTCGTGGAACGCGTGGACGATCACCAGCATCTGCAGGTCGGTCCGCGGGAAGCGCGGATCATCGACCACGCCGACCACCGTCTGGATGTTGGCCACCTGCTCGCTCGCGCGGCGCCTGTCCAGCGACGACAACGCCCGCGTGCTGATGTCGTTGGCGAGCACTACGCCCGTGGCTCCGACCCGCCGCGCCATCGGAAACGTGAAATAGCCATCACCCGCGCCGGCTTCGCCGACGATCATCCCCGACCTTAGGCCAATGGCGTCCATGGCCCGGTCGACATCGAGGTGCCACGCGTCCGCCGCCCGTGCGCAAGCCTGCCTCGCCGTGCCGGCCGCGGCTGGCGTCGCGTCGAGCCCCCGTCCCAGCCAGGCGGCCGAGGCCAACACCGCCAGTGCCACCGCGATGCCGCGCGCCACGTGCTTCATGCGACCTCCTCCCCGGCGTGTTCTGTTCGTTCTGACGAACCGGAGGAGTGGACGGTTTGCGACTCGCCGGCCAGCGGCCCGAAGAGTGGGACCGTCCCCCGTTCCTGTGCACGTACTGTGCGAGCACGCAGGAAGCGAACTGGGGACTGTCCCCCTTTTCGCGGCGTCAACTCTTCCGGATACAGAACAACGTCGTCTTGCTGCGCAGGTAGAGTTCGCCGTCCGCAATGGCCGGTGTGGCGATGAACACCTGGTCGGTCATCGTGTTCGTGGCCAGCACCTCGAACGTCTCGCCCATCTTCAGCACGATGACGTCTTCGTTCTCGGACGCGAGATACAGCTTGCCGTTCGCGCCGACGGGCGACGACTTGAAGTTGTAAGTCTTCGGCAGGCGGACCTGGTGGTAGTAGGGCACGCCGGTCGTCGCGTTGTAGCAGCTGATCATGCCGTTGTCGGTCAGCGCGTAGAACTTGTTGTCGAAGAGCACCGGCGACGGCGTGTACGAGTTGCCCTTGGTCTGCGTCCAGACGACCGCGTCCGTCCCGGTGAGATCGCCCTCCCGGCCCAGCCGAATCGCCTGCAGCATCGGATTCCTGTAGCCGGTCATGACCAGCACCAGGTCGCCCTGGCGGACCGGCTGCGGAATGGTGTTCGCGCCCAGACCCGCGCACTCCCAGATGACCTTGCCGTTCTCAAGATCGTAGCTGCGCGTCCTGTTGCTACCCGCGACGATGACCTCCGTCCGCGCGCCGACCTTCGTGACGAGCGGCGCGGCCCAGTTGGTCTTCTCGTCCCGCGCGGCGCGCCAGACCTCCTTGCCGGTCAGCTTGTCGAGCACCACCATGAACGAGTCACCCTCGTGGTCGAACACCAGGACGAGCTTGTTCCCCGAGAGCACGGGCGCCATGCCTTCGCCAAAGGCCATGCGCATCTTCATCTGCACGCCGAAGTCTTTCTTCCAGACGAGCGTGCCCTTGAAGTCGTAGCAGTACATGCCCCGCGATCCGAAGAACGCGTAGACGTACTTGCCGTCGGTCACGGGCGAATTGGACGCGAAGCTGCCGTACTGGTTGTGCCCGCCTTCGTGTGGCGTTGCGGTAGTCGCGGACCGCTGCCAGAGGATCTTGCCCGTCTTGCGATCGATCGCCAGGACGTCGAACTTGTGCTCGACCTGCGGCCCGCCGCCTCCGCCGAATCCGCGGCCGCCCCCGGGCGGTGGCCCCTGCGGCGCAGGCGCCGCGGTGGGCGCCGCCGTTCCCGTCTTGATGGCTGTCGTGAGGAAGAGGTAGTCGCCCCAGATGACGGGACTCGAATGTCCGAGGCCCGGGATGTCGAGCTTCCACTTCACGTTCTCGGTGGCGCTCCAGGTGAGGGGCGCATCCCCGACGGCCATGCCGTCGGCGTTGGGCCCGCGCCAGTACGGCCAGTCGCCGGGGCCGGCCGCTCCGGCCATCACGCACGCACAGACCGCCACCAGCACGGCCGTGGAACCCCAGACCCCTCGTTTCGTGGCCACCGTCATGCACGCCTCCCGCCCGCTACTTCGTGCAGGCACCTGTCCACTTCGCCTTCATCGTCTCGTTCGTGGCGGCGCCGTCCGTCGTGCCCGTCACCGTCAGCGTGTAGGCGCTGTCGCCCTCGGGCACAATCGTCGTCGTGGTCTTCGATGACGTCCCCATCACGTTGCACGCCGCCGTGAACGTGTACGTCCCTCCCGACTTCTTGATCGGGGAGAACGCGCAGCCCATCCGGCTCATCCGCGCGTTCTGCTGCTTCCAGTCTTCGGCAGGGTCCATGCACCGCTTGGTGTTGACCACCTTCGGCGCACCTCCGCCCGGAGCCTGCATCGTTCGCGTGATCTCCCACATCCCCTGTTTCAGGACCGGCCACTCCTGCGCCACGACGACGACCGAGGTTCCGAGGACCACCACCGCGAGCCGCGCGAATCCCGTCCTGGCGCTCATGACCAGCCTCCGTTCCAGGGGCGTCCCCATTCTGGCGGATCGGCGGGCGCCGTCAAGCCGAATCGGCGGTCGACGAGCTGCCTGATCCCGGGGTGCCGATCACCGCCGCCAGTACCGCCCGGAGTTCGTCGAGCCTGTACGGCTTGGCCAGGACGGCGGAGAATCCGTAGTCCTTGAAGTCCCCCATGATGGGGTCGTTCGAATAACCCGACGACACGATGACCCTGGCCTTCGGGTCGTACGCGAGGAGGGCCGCCACCGCGTCCCTGCCACCCATGCCTCCCGAAATCGTCAGGTCCATCAGCACCGCGTCGAACGGCCGTCCGGCTTCGCGTGCCGCGCGATACGCGTCGAGCGCTTCGTGGCCCCCCGCAACCGCGGTGGCGCTGAGACCGAGACGGGTGACCATTCGGACGCCCAGTTCCCGGACCTGCACCTCGTCGTCCATGATCAGGACCTTCCCCGCAAGGACGGGCGTGTCCGGCGCAGGTGATGCGGCTTGGTCCGCTGCCGCTTCCCGGGCCGGCACCAGGATCTCGAATTCCGCGCCGGCGCCGAGCCGGGATCGAACGCCCAGGTGCCCGCCGTGCCGCGACACGATGGAGTCGCTGATCGCCAGGCCGAGGCCGCTGCCCTGCTGCTTGGTGGTGAAGTAGGGATCGAACACGCGCGCGATCAGCTCGGGCGGAATGCCCGTTCCCGTGTCCGCCAGTGTCAGCCTCGCAAACCGCCCCGCAGGCAACGTGTGGGGGTTCACCTCATCGAAGCTCACGACATCGGCCGCCACGGTCAATGTGCCGCCGGCGGGCATCGCCTGCACGGCGTTCAACGCGATGTTGTTGATGACCTGCGCGATCTGCCCCTCGTCGACCTCGGCGTAGATCGGCCCGGCCGTCGGGCGGAGGTCCAGGGCCACCGCCGTCCCGCGGCAGGCGAACGACGCGGTCTCCCGCAGCAACGCGACGACGTCAACCACCTTCTTGATGGGAGCGCCACCCCGGGAGAACGTCAGCAGTTGCTGCGTCAGGTCCTTCGCCCGCAGGCTGGCGCGCTCGGCTTCGCCAAGACACGTGCCGGCTTCCGTGTCCGGCGGAAGCCCGAACCTCGCGAGCGAAATGTTGCCCAGGATGCCCGTCAGGAGATTGTTGAAGTCGTGCGCAATCCCGCCCGCCAGGAGTGCCAGCGACTCCAGCTTCTGGCGGCGTGCCTCGCTGGCGTGCAGTTCCTCTTCGCGCGCGAGTCGCTCGGTCAGGTCGCGGAAGACGCCGAGCACGGCCTGGCGGCCCCGGATCTCAATCCGGCTGGCGTTGACCTCGACCGGTACGCGCCGCCCGCTGACGTGCTGCAGCTCGGTCCGCATGGTACCGAACTTCGTGCCCGCCACCCGGGCACTGAAGTTCGAGCGAGAGCCGGCGTCCCGGTCCGGAGGATGCAGCGCCGTGTGGTGCAGGCCACGGAGTTCGTCGGCCGGACGCCCGGTGAGAGCCGCGGTCTTCTGGTTGACGTCGAGGATGACTCCGGTCTCGGCATCGGCCACGACGATGGCGTCGTTCGCCTGCTCGAAGAGGATCCGGTACGTTTCGGCGCTGTCGCGCAGGCTGCGCTCGAGGGCCACCCGCTCGGTGACGTCGCGAATCACGCCGTGGAAGTACGAACGTCCATGTTCCGTGAAATATCGCGCGCGGAGCTCCACGGGGAATCGTGTGCCGTCCTTGCGAACGTGATCGGCCTGGTAGGTGAAGGTGCCGAGGGCCTTCAACTGCTGGAGGTCGGAGACGGTGGCCCCCTGGCTGTCCGGGGCCCGCAGCGCCGCCAGAGACAGGCCGATGAACTCCTGCCGCGTGTATCCGTACGCCTCGATGGCGCGATCGTTGGCTTCGACGATCCGGCCCTGTTCATCCGCCATGACAATGATGTCGTTGGCGAATCGGGTGACATGGCCGAACGACTCGGCGAGGCGCTGACGCCCGGCTTCGGTCTCGTACAGCCGCCGGAACAGCGCGGCTTGTCTTCGCGTCCACACCAGCAGGAGGATCGCGCCGCTCGCGAGCACGAGGAGGCCAACGACCGCGGCGACCCGCCACGGGGAGATGGTCGGCTGCGACAGCGTCTCCTCGACCGGGACGAGCGAGACCACCCACCAGCCGGTGTCGCCGACCTTCTTGGCCACGCCGAGGGCGGGCGCGCCGGTCAGCGTAGGCGCGTCGAACGTTCCCTCTTCTCCCCGTGCCACACGTCCCGGCATGTCGTTCCGGGCGCGCGGCGTCACCCGGGTCCCGACGGGCAGCGTCCGGGAGCCGCGCACGCCGGCCAGCACGACCACGCCATCGGGCTGTCCCCGGAGCAGCAGCACTTCGCTCGTGGAGGTTCCCATGGCACGCCCGCGGAGCACCGCCTCCATCTCCCGCCGCGGATCGATCTCGATCACCAGGACGACGGGACCTTCCGGCGCCGGTTCACCCTGGCCCACCAGGGGAATCGCCACGACCATGTGAACGCTCCCATCGACGCAGCTGAAGGGGTCAGACATTTCGACGCGGCGCGAACGCTGTGCGGCGGCGACGATCTGACGACCACCGTCGCTCCCGCTGCACGCGATGGTGCCGAGGGTGCGGCGGAAGTGCCCGGTTCCGTCGAACAACGCGGCGCCCGCGTAGTCGCGGCGTGCCAGCACGATGGCCAGCGCCTGGTTCCACGTGCGGAGGCCGTCGTCGTCCGGCGACGACTCAGGCGAGGCGAGCGACCGCGTCAGGATCTGCCGGTTCACCTGGATCGCCACTGCTTCGGAGAGGCGGTCTTCACGCCAGGCCAGAAGGTCCTTCGCGCGCGCCTCCGTCGAGCTGGTCGTTGCCCGGCGCGTCACGTCCATCAGCCAGGCCCGCTGGTTGCGGACGACCGTGAGGCCGACGCCGGCGAGCGCCACGGTGAGGACGACGAAGGTCGCGATAATCCACCAGGGGCGGCGGGACGGCGGGAGGACTGAGGACACAGGCACCTCCTGCGGAACGCACGGGCCGCAGCACCAGGCACCGCGTCACCTGGATGCCCGACCCGCAGACGCGGGAATGGTATCAGTTCCGTTGCCGTTTCCCGATGCAGTAGAGGAACTTCGTCGTCCGCAGGAAGACTTGCCCGTCCGAGATTGCCGGCGACGACAGCGTGTAGTCGCCCATGTCGTTCTCGGCCAGCACCTTGAACTCGGGGCCCGCCGCGAACACGGTGACGACGCCGTCTTCGCTGATGACGTACACCTTGCCGTCGGCGACGACCGGCGACGCGCTGTAGGTGCCGGGCCGCACACGCTGGTTACCCCAGATCTCCGCGCCGGTCCTCGCGTCGCGGCACCACACGATGCCGCGGTCGTTGAGGATGTAGATGTACCGGTCATCGACGGCCGGCGTCGGCACGTCCGGGCCCTGGTCCGTCGACCACACCTTGTGCGTCATCGTGACGTCGCCGCGGCCGCCTGGCCGGAACGCGATGAGCGGTCGCACCCGCGACGGCACGTAGATCAGCCCGTTGGCCACCATCGGTGACGCAACGACGCGGTAGTAGCGGTCCTTGTTGGGATTGAGCCCGCCGGCGCGCCAGAGTTCGGCGCCGGTGGCCGGGTCGTGGCCGGTGACGTAGTCGCCGCCGCTGATGACGATCTCTTCCTTGCCGTCGTCGCGGAGCAGTGCGGGCGTCGTGTAGGCGTCCGGAGACTCGGAGACCGCGTCAGTGGGTCGCTCGACGCGCCAGCGCGTCCTGCCGGTGAGCGCGTCGATGGCGAGGACGTACGATGGATCGTCCGTCTTCATCCCGTGCAGGACTTCGACGAACAGCGTGCCCTTGTGCAGCAGCGGTGTGGACGCGTAACCCCAGTTCAGGCCGAACGGCCCGTAGTCCTTCTGCAGGTCGCGCGCCCAGAGTTCCTTGCCCGCCAGGTCGAACGCCTTCAGCACACCCGTGCCCGTCGTGGCCCACACGCGCGAGCCGTCGGTGATGGGCGAGGGCGACGACATGTTCTGCTTGCGGACCTTCACGTTGCCCGTGCCGAGATGCGCCTTCCAGGTCTGCGTGCCCGCGTTGCGGTCGACACACGCGAGGTAGAGCTCGGTGCCGTCGGCGACCGTCAGGAAGATACGCGTGTCCCAGATGATGGGCGTCGAACCCGAGAAGTCCGGCAGCGCCAGCTTCCACGTGACGTTCTCCGTGGCCGTCCACGCGACGGGGACGTTCTTCTCGTCGGTGACGCCGGTCATCGACGGGCCGCGCCACTGGGGCCAGTGGCCGGCCGACAGCATCGAACCGGCAGCAAGGACGACACACGCGGTCACCATCACGCGGCGCATGGGGGCTCACTTTCCAAAGGCGTAGAGCGTTGAACGAGTTCGAACGTAGAGACGGCCGTCGGCGACGGCGGGCGTCGCGAAGACCTCGTCGCCGAGCGAGTTGACGGCGAGGATCTCCCACTCTCCCTTGGCCGACACGACCGAAACCGTGCCGTCCTGGCTGACGAGATAGACCTTGCCGTCGGCGCCGACCGGCGATGCGAAGTACTTGTCGATGGCACCCTTCAACCGGCCCTGCTTCAGCACGTTCCCGGTGGCCGGGTCGAACGACGTGAGGATGCCGCTGTCGTTCACCATGAACAACACGCCCTGGTAGAGCAGTGTCGATGGTACTTGCGGCACGGGCTTCTGGTAGCGCCACTTGATGGCCGAGGCGGTCATGTCGCCGCGGCCGCCGAGGGTGATGGCCAGCAGCCCGTTCTCGGACGCCATCATCAGCCGGAAGACGTCCCATTCCTTGCGGTCGAGTTGCTCGTTGCGGTCGAGGTCGAATGCGTCGTACCCGTAGGTGGGCGCCAGCACCTTGTCTATCGGGGTGTCGCCGATGACTTCACCACGGCCGACCAGGCCATCGCCGTTCCTGTCGTACCGCTTCAGGCCTTCCTCGAACGTGACGGTGTCGACGTGCCGCCCCGGCTGGTTCTGCGGGAAGCCCCACCCCTGAATGTAGAGCGTGTCGCGATCGTAGGTGGCCACCGACTTCATCTCACACGGCAGGCCGCGCACCCACCACACGCGCGATCCGTCCGTCACCGAGTACGACGACAGCTGGAACGACTCGGGAACGATCACCTGCTTCGGCCCGCCGGCCGGCTCGTACACCGTTGGCGTCGAGTATCCCGAGATCACGCCCGGTCGATCGACCTTCCAGCGCATCTTGCCCGTGCGCGCGTCCACGGCGAGCAGGTACGAACCCAAGTCCTGATCGACCGGGAGGATCAGCAGGCCGTCCACGAGCACGGGCGAGGCGCCGAACCCGTAGAACTGTCCGAACGGGCCGAGCGGAAGCCGCCAGCGTTCGACGCCGTCCATCGAATACGCGATGAGGCCGAAGTCCTGGAAGAACGCGTACACGTTCGTGCCGTCCGTCACCGGGCTCGGCGACGCGGGGCCATTGACGTTCTGGAGGCGGCCCTTCTGCAGGCGCGGCACGTCACGGCGCCACGCGACCGTGCCGGTCTTCCGATCGAGCGCGATGACCGACAGGGTGTACGCGTCCTTCCCGCCGCTGTGCGCGGTGACGAACACGCGCGTCGCGCTCAGCACGGGCGACGAGTGCCCGGGCGGCAGTGGCGCCTTCCAGGCCGCGCCGGTGTCCGGTCCGAACTCGACGAGCAGCCCCGTCGTCTCGGCAAGTCCGGTTCCGTTCGGACCGCGGAAACGCGACCATGACGTGTCCTGAGCCAGTGTCTTCAAGGGCATCGAGAAGACGAAGAGTGCGAGCGCGACGCGCGTCAGTCGGTGTCTCATTTCCCTAGCCCCTAGCCCCTAGCCCCTAGCCCCTAGCCCCTAGCCCCTAGCCCCTTGTTCCTGGTTCCTTGCCCCTACTCCGATCGCAGCGACTCGAGCAGCGGCATTCTCCAGACCGCGGCAACGGCCAGCATCGACGACAGTACACCGCCCACCACCGCCGCGGCCAGCAGGACCGCGAGGGCACCGGCCGGCAACGACCCGCCCCGTTCGGCCAGCGCCGGCGTGATGGCCACGGCCGCGCTTGCCGCCCCGCACACGAGCCCGGCCAGCATCAGGATCACGTTCTCGATCGCGATCACGAACGCCAGGGCCGATGGCCCCCAGCCCACGGCACGCAACAGGGCGAGTTCGCGCCGCCGCTCCAGCACGTTGCGCAGCAGCACGGCCGCGAGGCCGACGGTTCCCAGCAGGAGCCCCAGGCCACCGAGTGACTGGAACGTCGACAGATAGGTGTTCTCGACCTGATGGAAACCAGCCAGGCGTGTCGCGGCCGCTTCGACCCGCACGCCACGGTCGGCCATGGCCTCTTCGATGAGGCCGATCGTCGCGTCGGCACGCTCGGACGCCACCGTCACCAGGAAGAACCGGAACCCCTCGCGTGTCGGGAACACGCGCTTGAACGGCGTGTCGGCAATGACGAGTTCGCCCTGCAGCACGCTGTCGCGCAGCGCCGCCACCAGCCGCAGCGTCACCGGCGCGCCGTCGTCTCCGCGCACGATGATGTCGTCGCCGAGTGCGCGTTTCAGGACGTACTGCAGCGTGTTGGCGTCGCCAATGGCCGGGATTGCCCCATCCGGCAAGGGCGTGTCGAGCAGCAGCCACGGATTCTGCCGCTGCGGCTCGGTCGTCGCGATCGATGACTGGAACGAGAACCGCCCCTCTCCCAGGAACGACGAGGGCGCGCCCAGGATGCGCGGTTCGCGGGGCGCGTAGAGGTTGAGACAGCTGGTGTCTTCGCCTGGCCGCTCCCGGAACGAGACGAACCGCACCGGCGGCCAGCCCGTCGCCGCCGTATCGATCCCCAGCGCTTCCCGCCCGGCCACCGTATTCGGATCCTCGAAGAGCGGGAGCGCCGAGGTGGCGACGAGCGCGAAGCCGCCCGTGCCGGAGCGCCTGTCGTCGCTGGCAACATCTCCGTCCTTGCGGAACGCCTCCACCGACACGATCACGAAGGTCGCGAACGCGATGAGCGCGATGCAGAGCAGGCTTCGGCCGGGGCGGGCGCTCAGCTGGCGCGCGCCGAGCCGGACGAGCCCGCGCCAGCCGGGTGTCGTGATGGGGCGTCGCGAGGTGCGTCGCAGGACGATCGCGGCCCCTGCCAGCGCCGCGATCATCAGCAGGCCGCCGGCGCCGAAGAACCCCGCGACGTCGGGCACCCGTCCAGTCGCCGAACCGGCGAGCAGGCCGACGGCCGCGAGGCCTGCCAGCACCGTCAGCGTTGCCGGGACGCGAAGCCGGCGCGCGCGAGTCGCCTCGGGTTCGAGCGCGCCTGCCAGGAGCGCCCGCGGCGAGCGGCGGCGCAGGCCCCGCAGCGTCCACAGCACCGCCGCCGCCGACGCGGCCCTGCCCGTCCCTGCGCCAATGGCGAGGTCGCGAGCGGTCACGTGCAGAAACACCTGGCGTGTCCCGATGGCCTCGATCCACCAGGTGCGCAGGCCGTGGACGAGCGCGCCGCCGTAGGCCAGGGCGCCCATCGCGCCGAGCACCGCTCCGGCGGCCGACAACACCACGCCCTCCGCCAGGAAGATCCGCCGGATGTCTGCGCCCGAGAAGCCGACCGCGGCAAGCGTCCCAATCTCCCGGACACGTTGCTCGACGCCGAGGCGGAAGAACAGGGCCGCGAGCAGGACGGCGGCGGCAATCAGGAAGAACGAGAAGTAGACGAAGTACTCGCCGAAGTCGGTCGAGCCGCGCGACGCCGCGATGCTGGACGCCCGGACCGGCGTCACGAGGAATCCGGCGGCGTCGGTGGTCAGCCGCGCGCGCAGCGCGTCAGCCACCTTCGTCGGGCGATCGGTGGTGTCGGCTGCGAGCTCCGGCATCCGGGGCGGCTGCGCCACGCGCACGGACGTGGAGAGGCCGTACCGCGATCCCCACAACGCGCGGCCGCGGTCCGGGGTGACGAACGCCTTGGGGGTTGCCCGGTACGTCGTCCAGTACTCCTCGTCTCGCGGACGGATACGCCCGAGGTCGATGGGGAATGGCGGATCCCAGTCGCCCATCGTGGCGGCGTCCGAGACGCCGGGGACCTCTGGCACGAGCGACGTGTCGATGTCGCCGCCCATCTCGACGATGGCCTCGAGCCGGAACCGCGCCGATTCGGTCGTCAGGCGGCCGTCGTCGTGCCAGCGGTAGTACTCGAGTTCGACCGCGTCACCGGGCTTCGCGTCGAGTTCACGCGCGGTCCACGCGTTCAGCCAGATCGCGTCGTGCGCGCCGGCCGCCGACGGCGGGCCGCCGGGGCCGACCCATCGCACGTCCGTCAACGCGTCGCGCCCGAGCGCTGCCGCCGTGACGACCGAGTAGGGGACTTCGCGCCCATTGGCGCGGATGCTGTTGGCGACGTAGCTGAACACACCCGACGCGGGCATGCCGCTCGCCCGCGCGGCGTCGTACGCGGCGTTGACGAGCGGCGCGCTCAGCAGCAGGCTCTCGCTCTCGATGATGGCGCCAGGCCCGCGCGGTACCGGTCGCACCGTGACGCCGGCGTCGGCCAGCGTCATGACACGGCCCAGGGCCTCGCGGACGCGGACCGGATCCGCGTCGTGGGCGGGCGACGAGACGACGAGCGTGTTGACGCGGCCCGTCCGGCCGAGGTCCCGCTGCAGGCGCGCCAGCGGGACGAAGATTGCGAGGACGTCGCCCTGCGTCGCGCGCAGGGCGAACTCGCCGATCGGCGAGGGCAGCACGTCACCCGCGGTCAGGCGGATGACGCGGCCGACGGCGTCACGCCGCCCGTACAGCGACTCGCGAGGAATCGCGCCGGCATCGTCGACCCGGAGGAGCAGCGTCTCGCCGGGCGTGATGCCCAGCGCCGATGCCAAGGGCGCCCCGACGAACGCCGTGCGGCCGTCCGGTCCCGATCGCGCCAGCCCGTGCATCGCCCAGAACCGCTCGTCGACGCCGTACACCTCAACGGTGCGAGTCCGCCGGCTCGTGCCCTCGCGCGACACGACGCCCTGGATGTGCACGATCGGCACCGTCGTCACGCCGGCAGCCGACGACAGGTCGGCCGCGAGCGTGTCCCTGACATACCGGTCGGCGGACACGACGATGTCCGCCGCGCCCAGCCGCGCGGTGGCGAGCGCCAGGAGGCTGCCTCGGACGGACGCGCCGACCATCAGCGCCCCGGACAGCACCGAGACCGCCGTGGCCACGCCGGCGACGACCGCGAGATTGGTTCGCCAGTAGTACGCGAGGTTCCGCAGCAGCAGGCGTGTCACAGCGGCAGCAGCCGCGCGTCGCTCAGGCGATATCGGGCCGAGAAGCGCTGCGCGAGATCGAGGTTGTGCGTGACGACGATGAGGATGGTCGCGAGTTGCCGGTGCAGCGCGAAGAGCACCTCGGTGACAGCGTCGGTGGCGTGCTGATCGAGATTGCCGGTCGGTTCGTCGCACAACACGAGCCGGGGCTGGCGGATGAGCGCCCGGGCGATGGCGACGCGCTGGCGTTCGCCGCCCGACAGTGCCGCGGGGCGATGGTCGAGTCGATGGCTCAGTCCCACCTGATCCAGGAGCGCGAGGGCGCGCGCGCTGGCGTCGTGGCCTCCGCCGTCTCCGCCGCCGACGAGGGTCGGCACCAGCACGTTCTCGAGCACGCTGCACTGCGGCAGCAGATGGTGGTCCTGGAAGACGAATCCCACCTGGCGGTTGCGGAACCCGGCGAGGCCGCGGTCGTCGAGCTGGTAGGGATCGACCCCGTCGAGGCGGACGGTGCCGGCGCTGGGCGGGTCGAGCGCGCCGAGCACGTGCAGCAGCGTGCTCTTGCCACTGCCGGACGGCCCCACGATCGAGACGCTCGCGCCGGGCTGGAGCGTCAGGTCGATCCCCGACAGGATGGTCAGCGGCCCGCTCGGGCTCGCGTAGTGTTTCGAGACGCCGGCAACCTCAAGCACGAGGGGCCTCCGATTCGTGTCCCGGGCCGAGCAGGGACGCGTAGACCTCGACGGCGCGATCGCGCATCTGCGCCGCGGCGAAGTGGGCACGGACACCTGCGTAGCCCCGGTTCGCCAGCGCGAGGCGTTCGTCGGGATTCAGCGCCAGGCGGCGCAAGCCGTCGGCGAGCGCCGCCGGGTCCTTCGGCATCGTCAGCAGTCCGCCGCCCGTGGTTTCCAGGATCTCGATGGCCGCACCGCGCCGCGGCTGCACGATGGGGACCCCGCTCGCGAGGGCTTCGAGCAGATAGAGCCCCTTCGGGTCCTCGTAGTCACCGGGGACCGACAGCACGCTCAGTTCGCGGAGGTACTGCAGCTTGCCCTCCCGATCGAGTTCGCCGCGATACTCGAAACGATCGGCCAGGCCCCACTCGGTCATCTGGACCTGGATGCGCGCGAGGTACCCGTGCTGCTCCGGACCGAGGTACCCGGCGGCCACCAGCCGGATGGGCGGGAGCGATCGATCGTCGGCCAGCCGCCGAAACGCCTCGCAGAGGATGTGCAGGCCCTTCTCGGGCGCGATGCGCGCGAGGTATCCGATCGTGAAGGGGTCGGGTGGCGGGCCGTGCCGCCGCGCGTGGCCGTCGAAGGTGATGCCCAGCGGCACGACGTCGATCCGGCTGCGGTCGATGCCGAAGTAGCCGGCCATGGCGTCAGCCCCGAAGCGGCTGACGGCCACGAATCGGTCCACGAACCTCGAGTGCCGGCGGACGAGGTCGATGCACCGCGTGCGATAGGGTTCGCCGAGACTGTCGAGGAACAGCTCCTCGCCCTGGAACGCGCAGCACACCGGCACGTCCATCGCGGCCTTGATGGCCGGCGCCAGTCCCGAGAGCATCGAGTTGGGAATGGTCACGATGTCCGGCGACTCTTCGGCGATGAACGCGGCGAGCCTCGCCACTTCCTTGCGCTGCCGTCCGTCGGGCCCCTGGAGCATCGACCACGTCATCGCGCCGAGATCCTGCGGATCGACGCTGACGCCCCAGCGCGTGGCCAGCCGCAGGAGGGCCGGCGAGTCGAGCAGCCGATCCAGCAGCGCCGGCGTCTTCCGGAAGAACGACACGTGCTGCTGCAGGTACATGTTGATGCCGCCCAGGAACACGCGCGGGCCGCTGGCGTTGGGTTCGTCCGTGCGTGTCGGCGTGTAGCACGGGACGAGCAGCACGTCGTGGCCGGCGTCGCGCAGGGCGCGCGCCAGCGTGTTGTCGCGCAGGCAGCTGCCGCAGAACATCTGCCCGGCGCCGGCGGTGAGGGCGGCAATCTTCATGGGCTTCAGAAGCGATACAGCACGCCGTCCTGGGATCCGATGACCAGCGCGCCTTCGGCGGCGGCCGGCGAGGCGGACAGCGGCGCGCCGGCCACGAACTCCCAGCGCTTCTGACCCGTCGCCAGGTCGAGTTCGTACAGGAGTCCGTCGTTGGATCCGACCAACACGCGCGACCCGGCGACGAGGGGAGACGACTCGACGCGGGCTTTGGTCGTGAACGTCCAGGCGGCCTTGCCGGTGGCCCGGTCGATCGCGTGCACGAGTTTGTCACGGCCGCCGACGATCACCCGCTCGGCGGTGACGACGGCGGAGGCGTAGTACGGAAACAGTCGCGTCGGGTGTTGGTAGGTCCAGCGAACGGCGCGTTTCGACAGGTCGACCGCAAGCACCTCGTTGCCGAACGTGCCGACGTACGCGTGCCCGTCGCGGAGGGCGGCAGACGCTCCGGTGTAGGCCTCGAGCGGGACCGAGTACCGTTCCGCGCCGGTCGCCGTGTTGACCGCGTGCAGGTGTTCGTCGCAGCCCGAGGCGAAGACGGTGTCGCCGTCGACGGCGGGGGTCGCGTGCACGGGCCCTCCGGTTTCGAGTTTCCAGTGGAGCGCCCCGGTGGCCGGGTTCAGCGCATAGAGGAACTGGTCGTACGACCCGATGTACACCCGCCCCGTCAGGCAGTTGGGCGACGACTTGATCTCGCCGCCGGTCTTGAACGTCCAGCGGGCCTTGCCCGTGGCGGCGTCGACCGCGTGCACGACGCCTTCGAGGTCTCCGACGAACACGATGCCGTCACTCACGCACGGAGACGATTCCTGGACGGGGCCGGCCGTCGCGTACGTCCAGCGGGCCTTGCCCGTGGCGAGATCGATCGCGTGCAGGCGTCCGTCCATCGAACCGACGTAGACGGCGCCGTCCACGATGGCGGCGGAGGACTCGATCGCGTCCTTCGCGTCGTAGCTCCACTTCAGCGCGAGCGGCTGCGGGAGGTTCGTCGACGCGATGCCGGTGAGCGACGCGGAGCCGCGGAACATGGGCCACGAGGCAGGAGCCTGCGCAGGCTGACTGGCGATGAGCCACGTCGTGCCAGCGAGCACGGCGAGCGCGAACCCGGCGGCGCGCACGAATGACGTGGCGCAGGGCCTTCCTGCCCCGAGCGAGGTCGAGGGGAGCCCTGCGGACATGGCAGGCCTGAAGGCCTGCCCCACATCATGAGACGTGAAAGCGGTCCGTCGCGTCGTCACTTCGTCCCACCCGCGACGATGGCGAACACCTGCGACTGGTTCATGACGTACAGGACGCCGTTGGCGGGCACCGCGGTGCCGTACACGGCGCTGCCCACGTTCTGTTCCGCCAGCACCTTCATCGTCTTGCCGGCCTGGAGCACGACGACGTCGCCGTCTTCGTCGCCGAGGTAGACCTTGCCGTCCGCGACCAGGGGCGAGCCCCAGACCGCCGCCAGCATGTCGAAGTTCCACAGCGGCGCGCCGGTGGCGGCATCGACGCAGTGCAGGAACCCGCTGAAGTCGGCCGCGTAGAGCAGGCCGTCCGCGATGGCCACCGTCGAGATCGAGCGGCGGATCTTGTCGTAGTGCCACACGCGGCCGGACTCGGTGATGTCTCCCGACTTGGTGGCGTCGATGCAGTAGAGGTGCCCGATGCCTTCGCCGCTCTCGGGATCCTGCCCGACCGCGTAATAGACCTTGCCCTCGTGGACCACAGGCGTCGCGAGGGCGCTGTTGCGGGTCTTCGGCCAGACCGAGTCTTTCGGGTTGAGATCGAACTTCCAGAGCGGCGCGCCGGTGCGGGCGTTGAACGCGTAGAGCCAGCCGTCGCCGCCGGGGAACACGGCCTGCATCACGCCGTTGACCTCGCCGAGGGCCGGCGAGGCCCACTGCCCGCGCAGAATGCGGTCTCCGGGCGAACTGTCCTGCCACACGACCTTGCCCGTGTCCCGGTTGACGGCCAGGAAACTCGGGGCCTGCGGCGCGAGCACCTTCTCTTCTTCGTCGTGGCGGGCGTTGGACGTCAGCAGGAAGACGAGGTCCTGCCAGACGGCGGGCGACGAGTTCGCGAGGTTGCGCGGACTGACGCCGTATTCCTTGATCAGGTCGAGGCGCCACACCACGTCGGCGCGGCCCGGGCCCTGCTGGGCTTCGTCCGTGACCGGACCGTCGTTCTCCCCGTCGTCGAATCCCTCGGTGTCGAGCGCGACGAGTTCGGCGCGGTTGGTGACGTAGTAGAGCCGGTTGCCCACCACGGCGGGTGACGAGGCCACGCCCTGTTCGGGCCAGTCGAGCGACTTGCCCGCGCCGAGTTTGTCCGAGACGGCTTGCCACAGGAACGTGCCGTCAGATTCGCGGAAGCACAGGAGGATACCCTTGTCGCCGGTGACCTTCGGATCGCGCGGGTTCGTGTTGTTCGTGCCGACGAAGACCTTGCCGCCCGAGATGACCGGGTTCCCGTAGGAGGTGGACCCGAGTTCGGCCTTCCACTTGATGTTCGTGCCGGCGTTCGTGTCCCAGGTGACCGGGAGGTTCGTGGCACCCGACGTCATGTTGCGGGCGGGCGTGCCGCCCCACATCGGCCAGTCCTGCGCCGCCGCCGGCGCCGCCATCAGCAGCAGCGCGAGTACGTAGTGCCCACCTTTAGGTGGGCCTGACACCCGTCGATTGTGAAGCAGCGCAGCGTGTCTCATGTGGAGCAGGGCTTTAGCCCTGCCGGCAAGTATCGTCCTCATAGCTCTCTACTTCGCTGCGATGTTGTACGCCGCCAGTACGCCCTGGTTGCGGATGAACAGCCGCCCGCCCGCGACGAGCGGGTGGGCCCAGCTCGGCCAGCCCTGATCGGCGACCGAGAAGCGGCCGCGCTCGACGTATCCCGTCGGCACCGCGTCGACGAGGCCGACCGTGTTGGACTCGCCGAACACGTAGAGTCGGCCGTCGGCGTAGGTCAGCGAGCCCTTGCCCACGCTCCGGTCCTTCCACTTGACCGCGCCCGTGGCCGCCTCCATGCACGTGAGGATTGAATTGGAGAATCCGTAGATGTGGCCGTTCACGAGCACGACGCCGCCGTGGTGGTTCATCATGTCGCGTGTGAAGTAAACCTCGTCGGCCTTCACGCTGCCGCCCTCGGCTCGCATCTGGAGCAACGCGGCGCCCGTGTTGTAGGCGGTCGTCACGAACACCTTGTTGTCGAAGACGAGCGGGGTCGTGATGTTGGCCGTCCGGTTGGCGGCTTTCGTGTACCGCCACATGACCGCGCCGTCGGACGCGCGGACGCCCACGGCGGCTTGCGATGTCAGCGTGACGTAGGTGCGCACCCCCTGCACGTCAGCGGCCACGACCGAGGAGTACCCCGCCTGGTCGCTCAGGTCGCGCGCGCTCCACACCGTCTTGCCGGTCTTCTTGTCGAGCGCGACCAGGCCAGCACCTCGTCCGCCAGGCGTGACAATCACGTGAGGGCCGTCGACGAGCGGCGATTCACTGATGAGCCACTCGGGATTGCTGCCGGCGAAATCGGCCAGGATGTTTCGCGTCCAGACCACCGATCCGTCGGCCAGGCGCAGGCAGGCGAGATCGCCGGCTTCCGACAGTGCGAAGAGGACGTCGCCGTCCACGGTTGGCGTGCCCCGCGGACCGCCGCCCTTGTCCTGATCGAGCGTCTTGCCCAGGGCGCTTACCCAGACCTGCTTCCCGTCGGCCCGCCTGAGCGCGAACACCGCGCTCGAACTGCCAATCGTGCCCTGCAGGTAGACCCGATCGCCATGAACGGCGGCCGATCCGTAACCCTTGCCGAGCCCGGTCGCGGTCCAGGCGACCGTCGGACCGCCTGCTGGCCACTGCTTCAGCAATCCGGTCTCGGTCGAGACACCGTCGCGATTTGGCCCGCGCCACTGCGGCCAGTCGGTGTCAGACGCAGCGGCGATGGCGATGGTGCACACGGCAAGCAGGGCGGCGAGAACGAGGGTACGGCGCATGAGGACCTCCAGCCGGCACAGCAGGTAGACGGCCGGATCTTACACCGGGGTCGGGACAAATAACGACCCGGGCCGCGGCGTGATGACGGAATCGTCAGTGCGCGCGGACACCGCCAGAACGGTAACTCGGGGGATGGCGATTCGAGATTTGTCCCGACCCCGGTATCATGCGCCCGGAGGTTCCGATGCAGACCCCGACCCCACGACGGAAGTTCATGCTCCAGACGCTTGGTGCCGCCGCCTCGGTGGCGGCAACGTCCGCCAGGCCCGCGCCGCTCTTCGCGCAGGGACCGGTCGCCCGCACCCGGGGCATCGCCGTCAGGCTGGGCCTCAACGCCTATTCGTTCAACGAACCGCTTCGCGCCGGCACCATGACGCTCGACGAACTGGTGGACTACTGCGCCGAACACGGCTTCGAGGGCCTCGACGCCACGGGCTACTACTTCCCGGGTTATCCAGCCGTCGCGGACGACGCGTTCCTGTACCGGCTCAAGCGTCGCGCGTTCGTCAACGGCGTGACGATCAGCGGAACCGGCGTGCGCAACGACTTCGCGGTGGCGGATGCGGCCGCCCGCGCGCGCGACGTCGAGATGGTGAAACGCTGGATTGAAGCGGCGGCCAAACTCGGTGCGACAGTCGTGCGGATCTTCGCCGGCCTGAAGGTGCCCGACGGCGGGACGTTCGACCGGACGCTCGAGTGGATGATCCCGGACATCCAGGCCTGTGTCGCCCACGGCCGCGAGCACGGCGTCATCGTCGGGCTGCAGAATCACAACGACTTCCTGAAGACGGCTGACGAAACGATCCGCATCGTGAAGGCCGTGAACTCCGAGTGGTTCGGCGTGATCCTCGATGTCGGGAGCCTGCGCCAAGGCGATCCGTACCTCGAGGTCGAGAAGCTGCTTCCGTACGCCGTGACCTGGCAGTTGAAGGAGAAGGTCTGGTTCGGCGAGAAGGAAGTCACGACCGACCTGACACGTATCAAGGCCATCATCGACAAGGGCGGTTACCGTGGGTTCCTGCCAATCGAGACGCTCGGCGCCGGCGACCCTCGCGTGAAGGTCGCGGCGTTCGTCTCCGAGATCCGGAAGGTGTGGGGCAGCGCGATCTGACGACGATAGCCAGCGTGCGGAGATTCCACGCGCGCGGCCTGCTCCGCACGACTCGTCCACCACGCGGACTCGACCCGCACCGGAGCCGCTCGCCGCAGCCGGTACCGCCGCTACTTCCGTGTCGCCGGAGCTCCCACCGCGACGACGTGAGTCGTCGTGCGGAAGTACATGACGCCGCCGACGATGGCCGGGGTGGCCATGTTCGGCGCGCCCATGACGTTCTTTGCCAGTTGCTCGAACGTCGGGCCGGCCTTCACCACGTAGACGTCGCCGTCTTCGCTCGGGAAGTACACTTTGCCGTCGCCGGCAACCGGCGACGATGAGAATCCCGTCATGCCGGTGCCGAGGCGCTGCTGGTAGGCGCGTTCACCCGTTCGCGCGTTGTAGACGATGAGTACGCCGTTCACGCGGCAGTTGTAGAGGTATTCGCCGTAGACAACGGGCGTTGACATGTAGGCGCCGTCACGGTTGAAGCTCCACGCGATGCCGGTGTTCGACGTCTCACCGGTCTTGAGCGAGATGTCACCGGTTGCGTCCGCGCGAATCGCGTAGACGGGCGCCACCGGTCCGTGGGCGCTCGTGAGGAAGACGAGGCCGTGGGCGACGACGGGCGTCGGCGTCGGGATGTCTCCGCCGCCGTTGAGCCGCCAGATCTCCTTGCCGGTGCCGACGTCGTAGGCGCCCGCGTGCTTGAAGCCGTTGACGAGCATTTGCGCGCGGCCGTTGACGGTCGTGACCGTCGGTGTGCTCCAGGTCGGCACATCGTCGCGCGTCGTGCGCCAGAGTTCGCGGCCGTCCTTCAGGTTGAATGCGGCGATGAAGGAGCCGTTGAGCACGTCGCACTGCACGAGGACGCGGTCGTCGTGGATGATCGGCGAACTCGCGAACTCCCACTGGGCCTCGGGCGCGACGAAGAATGCCGAGTTCAGGACGCCCAGGTCCTTCTGCCAGAGCAGCTTGCCGTCGAGATCGAAGCAGAAGAGCCCTTCCGAGCCGAAGAAGGCGATGAGATGTTTGCCGTCCGTCGCGAGCGTCGTGTTCGCGTGCGTGGCCTTCGGGTGGCGCTTCACCTTCGGCACGGCGGTGACGACGGTCTTCTCCCACGCGACTTTGCCGGTGCGCGTGTCGAGGGCGTAGATGAGCCAGCGGTGCGTCGAGGCGTCGTTGACCGAGCCGATATCACCGTAGAGCCCGACCTTCATTTCGGGCTTCTCGGCGCCGCTGATCGAGGTCGAGACGAACAGGCGCGTGCCCCAGACAATCGGGCTCGAGTGGCCGAGGCCGGGGATAGGTGTCTTCCACAGGATGTTCTTGCCGGAGGGGACGTCCCACTCGGTCGGAAGGGGCGTCCCGTCCGAGACGCCAGCGGCGTTCGTGCCGCGGAACGACGGCCAGTTGGCGGGAGGTGCGGGCGCGGCGGCGATGACCGCGAGCCAGCCGAGCGCGAGGAACAGGACCACCACGCACGACAAACGACGCTTCTCGATCATCGCGTTGCCTCCTGGTGCCGGAGACGGATTCTACCCGATCGCGTCAGCGCGCCAGAAGGCGACCGAAGGCGCCGGGCTCGGCCATCAGGAAAAGCGCCGTGAGCGCGAGGCCGACGACCCACGCGGTGGCCGCGAGCACAATGAGAATGGCTTGGCCGATGATGCGCCGCGCAGGGAGATCGGTCCTGCGATGGTTCGCGAACGCGAGGCGACAGACCAGCGCGACGAACAGGGCTCCCAGCAGCCAGTCGACGGCGCCGTATTGCCACGAGGGACCGACGAACGGTCGCCGCATGTTTGCCCACACGAGGTTCCCGACCCGACTGATCAGAAACGCCGCGCAGACGGCCGACGCCCACAAGGCTGCGATCGACAGCGTCAGCGCATTCACGCTGCTACCGCTCAGCGACGAGAGGTACAGGCTCCCGGCGGTTGCCAGCAGGACCAGCCTCGTCATCGTCTCCAACCGGATGAACTGGCCTGTGCCCGAAAACGGAAATGCCCATTCGAGGACTGCCGGAAGCGCGAGCGCCAGTACGGCCGCGAGCGTGAAGACCACCACGAGCTTCACCAGCCACTGCCGTGCCGCGGACACTGGCAGCAGGAGTTGTGACTCGAGGGTCCCGAACTGGCGCTCCTCGGCGCTGGACACCATACCGGCCAGCACGCTGACGAGCAGCGCGTACAGCATCGTGAGGCCGCTCAGGCCCAGCTGCAAGTCCGCCGGCGCCTGCCACCGGAACAGCAGCCAGCCGACCGCGAATACCGCGGCGAGCGCCAGCGACAGCTGCTGCAGGCGGAGTTCTTTCGCCAGGAGTGCGCGCAGGGGGCGACGGCGCGCACGCCGCCCGCTGAGTTCAACCGCCGCCCGCGTGCTGTGCGGCCACGGGACGAAGACCGCGCCCTGATCTCCAGCGACTTCGAGCCGCATGAACGTCCGCCAGCCGGCGACCGCGGCGATCGCGCAGAACGCTGGCACCGCGTAGAACAAGACCGCGTCCTGTACGACATCGAAGCTCGATGTCCGGCCAGTCGCCTGCCACAGGCCGCCGGCGACGGTGACCATCACAAACGGAATCGCGAATGTGAAGACGGCCCCCGCAATTGGATTGCGACTGACCATCGTCAGCCACGGCGTGACGCAAAACGCCCCGAGCGTCGGCAGGAGGAGCCACGCGAGCCCATAGCGGTTCTCGCCCGGACGCCAGGCAGGAGACTGCCAGGAGCCCAGAGCCAGGAGGATCGCGAGCATGGCCGCAAGGACGGTGAGCTTGGTGGCGTACAACCGTTCACGGGGAACCGGCTGGCTCAGCAGCAGCGGCAGCGTCTTGCCCGAGTATTCGTGCCCAATGGCCATTGCGCCGAGCGCCGGCGCCCCGAAAGCGAGCACGACGAGCGGCCATCCGCGGCCGACGTCCAGCACGCTGGGCAGCGCCATGGCGCCGAGGCACGAGAGCCACGGCCACAGTAGCGCGCGCGTCTCTTTGAGCGCGAGCGACGGCAGCGCGGTGGCGGGTTTCACGCGACCACCTCGCGCGTCCGAAGCGCGCTGACGAAAACCTCTTCGAGGGTGAGCGCCTCGGTCGTCAGCGACTCCAGGGCCATCGTGCGGAGCCTGGCGACGACGTCCGCACCACCGGCGTCGACTTCGAGTTCGAGATCACGTCCCTGGCGATTCACGATGCGGGCTCCCGGCAGCGGAAGCGGGCCGGGGTCGTCTGCGAACCGCACGCGAATGCGCTGGAACCGCTGGCGAGCGGCGTCGGCCTCGAGGGTGACAACCTCGCGGCCCTTGTCGATGATCGTGAACTCGTCGATCAGCCCTTCGAACTCGCTGATGAGATGTGTCGAGACGAAGACGGTCCGCTGGCCGGGGGACTCCTGCTGGTAGGCGCCGATGACCGTCCTGATGAACTCGCGGCGCACGATGGGATCGAGACCCGACGTCGGCTCGTCGAGCACGAGCAACTCCGGTTCGGCGCACACGGCGGTGACGAGTGCGAGTTGCGTGCGCTGGCCTTTCGAGAGGTGATTCGTCTTCATCTCCGGGGCGAGTTCGAACCGGTCGATGAGCGCCCGTTCGGTGTCGGTATTCCAGCGCTCGCGAAACGACGCGAAGTACTCGAGCGTGTCGCGCACGGTCATCCACGGGTAGAAGGCCACGTTGTCGGGCACGTAGGCGATCTTCGCCTTGACCGCCACCTCCTGGCGCGCGGGATCGAGGCCGAACACGCGGACAGTGCCGCGCGTCGGCCGGAGCAGGTTGAGCAGGCACTTGATCGTGGTGGTCTTGCCGGCACCGTTACGGCCGAAGAACCCGTAGCAGCGTCCGGCCGCGACGCGGAGCGACAGCCCGTTGACCGCGTCGGTCCGCCCGAAACGTCTGACCAGGTGGTCGATGGCGATCGCGTCTTGGCTGGCCACGGGCGTTATCCCTTCTCGGCGCGTTCGGCGCGCGCGCGCTGGGCTTCGAAGACGTCGAGGCGTTCTTCGGCCAGCGCGAGGAAGTCGGCTTTGCTGACCATGAGGTGATGGGCCTGGGTGACGGCCTGGTCGATGACCTCGGCGAGGCGCTCGAGGCGTGCGGCCTTGCGGAGGGGCGAGCTGGTTTCGCGGACGAAGCAGCCCTTGCCGGCGATCGTTTCGATGACGCCCTGGTTCTCGAGTTCCGAGTAGGCCTTGGCGACGGTGTTGCGGTTGACGCGGAGGTCTTCGGCAAGGGGGCGGATGGACGGCAGCGTTTCGCCGGCGCGCAACGCACCCGAGGCGACGGCGGCTTTCACCTGGTCCACCAGCTGGAGGTAGACGGGCGTACCCGACGAAAAGGCGATCTGGAATCTCATCGCGTGACTGTCATATGACAATATGACAGTCGCGCCGACGGATGTCAAGCCCGGCCGCTGGTCGGCCCCGGAACGGTGTTAATATCGCGCGACCACCCGAGAGGGAGCCCGTGCGATGATCCGATCCGTCCTGCTGACCGCCGACGGTGAGCTCCTGCGTGCCGACGGGGCCGCCACCGCCCTCTGGCGTGACCGCCCGGGCAGCACGCTCTGGCTCGACATGGAAGGCGAAGACCCATCGGGGGAGCAGCAGTTGCTGCTGGGCCTGGGCATCGACCCGCTGGCGATCAGCGATGCCCAGCGGCCCCGCCACCCCCCCAAGATCGAGGCGTTCGAACACTTCACGTTCCTGCTGTTCCGCGGTGTCCGCCGCTTCGATCCCGGCCTGGAGGTCGATCACATCCAGGTGGCGTGTTTCGTGGGCGATCGCTTCCTGGTGACGCGTCGTGACGGCCGCTCCATCGGCGTCGAGGGTTGCTGGGACCAGGACCGCGATCTGACGACGCTCCTCAGGAAGCCGACGCTCGTCCTGGCGAGGGTGATGCGCGGGTCGATGAACGGGTACCTGGCGGGCCTGCTGGAACTGGAAGACCGGCTCAGTCAGATCGAAGACGACATGATGACCCGTCCCACGGACACCATCATGCACCTGCTGGTGACGTACCGGTCCAGGCTGCGCAAGTTGAACCGGGTCTTCAGCTATCACGAGCGCATCGTCGGGCAGGTGCTCAAGGAACCGACGGCACAGATCGACGTGAACGACCCGCCACTCGAACACGCGCTGCGGGACGTGTACGACAAGTGCGAACGCCTGCACAGCCTGGGCAGCCTGTACTACGACCAGTGCGGCGACCTGGTCGAGGGGTACCTGTCGCTGGCGTCACACCAGCTCAACCGTACTATGCAGGCGCTGACGGTCATCACCGCGATCTTCGTGCCGCTGGGGTTGTTGTCCGGCATCTACGGCATGAACTTCGAGAACATGCCCGAACTGCATTCGCCCAACGGGTATTACGTGCTGTTGACCGCGATGGCGGCGATCGCGGGGAGCCTGCTGTTGTTCTTCAGGCGGCGAGGTTGGTTGTAGCGCCGGCCCAGCGGCGGATGGCGGGAGGCATTACGACGCCGTGGGAGGCTTTTCTTCCCGCGCGTACAGCACGCCCGAACCCGACAGCACCGCGCGTTCCTCGTCCGGGTTCCCGGCGTCGCGGATGACCAGCGTGAACGGATCGCCGAAGAACATGCTGCGGTTGATCGCGTCCAGCAGGGCGTTGGCCCGGACCTGCGTTCGCGCTTGCGCGCGATCGGCGAGGATCGTCAGGCGCATGCCCTCGAGCGATACCATCCGGACCTCGGGAATCTTCGCGGCTTTCCGCACGAACTTGTGGGCCAGGCGGATCCGCCGGTTGCGGAACCGTCGCCAGGCGAAGAGCGCCATGAAACCGGGAACGATCAGGCTCCCGATCGAGAATGAGCCCTTGACCATCACCACGACCACGAGCGCGACCACCAGCGCCAGGACCACGCCCGCCGGCAGGATCCACTCGGCGAGCGGCCGATCCCGCAGCGACAGCCAGCGCTGCTGCAGGCGTTCGACGAGCGGCGCGCGCGAGGTGATCCCGCTCTCGATCTCACGCTGCACCGTCCGGATGTCGGTGGCGAGATCCTTGGCGTCCGGGTACCGGTCCTGCGGCTGTTTCCGCAGGCAACGCGTGACGATCCGCTGGAGTGACGGCGAGAGATTCGGGCGGATCGCGGTGACGGGCTGGGTTTCTTCGAACGCGATCGCGTGCAGCGTGTCGAGGGGCGTGTTGCCCGTGAACGGCAACTGTCCCGTCACCATCTCGTAAAGGACGACGCCGAGCGAGAAGAGGTCGCTGCGGTGATCGAGGGCCTGACCGCGGGCCTGCTCGGGGCTCATGTACCGCAGCGTGCCGAGGACGAACCCCGCCTGCGTCTGCGCGAGCGTTTCCATCATCGAGGGCCCCGAACCGTCGGACGAAGGCGGCTCGAGCAGTTTCGCGAGGCCGAAATCGAGGATCTTGGCGTGCCCGTCGGGCGTCACCATGATGTTCTCGGGCTTGATGTCGCGGTGCACGATGCCGGCGTCGTGGGCCTTCTGCAGGCCGCCGGCCACCTGGTGCGCAATCTCGAGCGAGCCGAGCACGTCGAGTTCGCCGCCCTGGATGAGCGCCTTGACCGTGCGCCCCTCCACGAACTCCATCGCCAGGAAGAGGCCGTTGGGCCCTTCGTCCACGTCGTAGATCTGGGCGATGGCCGGGTGATTGACGGCGCTGGCCGTACGCGCTTCCTGGAGGAAGCGCGCCTTGCGCTCGGCGTCGCGCATGAACTCCGGTGGCAGCACCTTCAGGGCGACCGCCCGGCCCAGACGCGTGTCCTTCGCGCGATAGACCACACCCATGCCGCCTTTGCCGAGCAGCGATTCGACCTGGTAGTGCCCGATGGCCTGTCCGATCATGCGTCGGACGCGATTCTATCAGACAGCACGCCGGCCGGAGGTATCCGCCGTCATCGCAGCGTCAGGGCGTACAGGTACTCGGCGTTCGGATCGAACCCGTACGCGGCGAACCGTTCGTAGGTGAGCGGGTGATCCACCGGCAGCACGTGGGCTTTCGACGGGTCTTCCGGGAAATGCGCGGCGCTGATCATCGGCACCATGCCCTCGAGCAAGGTGTGGTGCAGCGTGAAGCGGGCGGCCGCCCCGTACGAATTCGGCGCCTGGGCGGGCGGCGTGCCCACCGTCGTCGCCCCGAGCCGCCAGAACTCGACGACGACGCTGAAACCCGCGCTGAGGGTGCCGGCGTCGCACAGGACGATGACGCGCGCGGGCTGGTAGTAGCCCGAGTAGGTGCCGGCGTCGTACTCCTCGCGAAACGTGGGCGACAGCCGCAGGAACTTCACCATCGGCGGCTCGGCGTCCGTCCCGGCCCTTCTGGCGATCGGCCGGCCGTCGACGTACGACCATGCGAAGTCGTAGTCGCCTTCGATGAGCGGCACGGCGCGCCCCCGGTTGATGGCCTCCAGCGACTCCGACGGGCGGTCCGCAAAATAGAGGCGGGAGTAGCGGAACGCGCCGTGTTCACCCGTCCCGACACCGGCCATCTCGTGCAACTTCTGCGTGCCGTAGATGTAGTAGACGAGGATTTCCGACATGAGCGAGTTGCCGCCCGGATTGCCCCGTGAGTCGAGGATGAGCGTGTCCGTGCCGCGCCGCTTCATGTCGACGACCAGCCGGCGGAATTCCCGCGTGGCCGAGGTGCGGAGGGTGATCTTCGAGAGGATCGGATCGCGCTGCTCGCGGGTCTCGAGGTATCCGCTCATGTGCCGGAACCGGACATACGCGATCTCCCTGCCGCCGTCGGGCGGCCGGAGGAAGGCCGTCTGGAAGCCGGATCGGCCCGGGACCGGCAGTGCGACGCGAGACGGCGGCGAGGCCCACTCAGACGGCCCTCCCGCCGTGGCCAACTCGGTCGTCACGCGCGAGCCGCCGCGGCGGTCGAGCTCGACGCGCACACGACCGTCGTCCTTCCATTCGGGCACGAGTTCGCGCAGGTAGTCCCTCGATCCAAGGGAGCGCGTCGCGAGCACGTGAAGGGCGTGGTACTGGTTGTCGATCCCCTCCAGCCGGCGCTGCCGCGCGACGAGGTCTGCGAGTCCCAGTCCCTCGACCGAAACCAGGCGGGAGCCGAGCAGGTCCTGGCGGCGTCGATCGATGCCCACGACCACGAGGGACTGCTCGATCACCTTGAGCCGCAGCGGGATGCCATCCGGGCGCCACGGGGCCACTGCGCCACGCCGCATGAAGTTGGTGTGCGCGTCGCCGACACCGGCCACGAACGGCCGCATCAACCTGAAGAACTCGTCTTTCGTCAGGCCTGCGTCCGGTATGGCGTTGAGGGCCTGGTGGAGGCGACGGTGGAAGGCGATGCGCCCGCCGCCGGCGGTGTAGGGGTCGGGGTGGGTGTCTTCGATGATGCGCGCGAGCTCTCGGGCGTCTTCGAGCAGCTGCTGGCGCGTGAAAGCGCCGGATTTCGTGGCGGCGATCGCCTGGCGTCCCGGTGATGGCGATGCGGCTGGACTGGACGGTTGCTCGGAACAGCTGAGGGTGAGTAATGCGACTGCCGCGACGATGTGAGCACCTGGCTTCATCTGGCACCCCCTCCGCCGTCTGGGTGCCATCTTACCAGACGGGGCCCGAGGCGGCCCGCGTTTCCGGGCGCCCCGGGCGTGCCGGCCGGCACGCGTCAGAACTCCGCGTGTTCCGTCCGGCGGATGATCTCGTCCTGCAGCGATTCCGACAGGTCGCAGAAGTAGTCGCTGTAACCCGCCACGCGCACGATGAGGTCGCGGTAGCTGCCCGGGTCGGCCTGCGCTTCGCGCAACTTGTCTGCCGTCACGACGTTGAACTGCATGTGGTGCCCGTCCAGCTTGAAGTACGAACGCACGAGGCTGTGCAGGCGGTCGATACCCTCGGGTCCCTGAAGCAGGCTCGGCGTGAACTTCATGTTCAGGAGCGTGCCGCCCGTCTTGACGTGGTCCATCTTCGATGCGGACTTCAATACCGCCGTCGGGCCGCGGCGATCGGCGCCCTGCACGGGGCTGATGCCTTCCGAGACCGGGGCGCCCTCGGGCCGGCCGTCCGCCGATGCGAGGCAGACCTCGCCGAAGTACACGTGGCAGGTCGTCGGCAGCATCTCGAGGCGGT
>CAZJRM010000010.1:0-44564 GCA_964547975.1 uncultured Vicinamibacterales bacterium
CGAACGCGGGCGACCATCGCCAGGTCGGTGCCGTCCATGCACTCCATTAGACGGCAGAGACCCCCTTCGGTTAGCCCGGAATTGAAGTCCAGGCCTGCCGGGCCGATTCAGAATCACGGGGGACCTCCGCCTCGGGAATCCCCGTGCCCGGAGGGATTCGGACCGGACGTGAAGAGACCCGCGTGGATGTCCCGCTCGTTGGCCTACGCCGTTGCCGCCGGTCTCGTTGGCTGGCTGGCGAACGGGTACGTCCTCCGTTTCCGTGAAGACCTGCTGTTTGTGTTCGGCGGAGTCTTCGCGATGCTGATCGTGGTGCTCGACCGGCCGGTCCATGGTGTTCTGGCGGCCGGAATCGCCGCGAGCCGGACGGTCTTCCTGTGGCACCATCCGCTCGGGCTGATCCTGTCGCTGTGTGAAGCCGCCAGCATCGGGACCCTGGTGCGGAGGGGCTGGAACACGTTGTCGGCCGCCGGGCTCTTCTGGCTGGGGTTCGGCACGCCGCTGACCATGGCGGCCCTCTTCTACGCCTTCGGGCAGTCCGAAACGGCGGCATGGACGATTGCGGTCAAGTACGGCGTCAACGCCCTCCTCAACCTCCTCATTGTCGAATTCCTGCTGACCATGCCCGTGGTCGGGTCGGCGATCCGCCGTGTGTGGCCGACCGGCGGAGAGCGATCGCTCCGTTCCCGCATCCTGAAGGCGTTCTTCGTCGTGACGGCTGTTCCCCTCCTCCTCCTGACCCTGGTGACGGGCCGGGGCGACGGCCAGCGGATGATGGAGCAGACGTCCGCGCAGCTCCAGGAGGCGGCCGACGCCATCGCCAGGGACGTGGACGCCTACCTCGGAGAACACGTGAGATCGGTGGCCGTCATCGCGGCGGGCGTTCCCGCGGAGACCGAGCTGGGCGCCGCGCTGCACGACACGCTGGGGGTGCACCACAGGGTCCAGCAGGGATTCCTCACCATGCTCGCGGCGGACACCACGGGGATGATCGTCGCCGCGGATCCGCCGCTGCCGACCACGCCAAGCGGGACGCAGATCCGCTACGTGGGGGACCGCGAGTACTTCAAGGGCCCGATGGGCTCCGGAAAGCCGTTCGTCTCGGACGCGTTCATGGGACGCGGGTTCGGGGCGGATCCGATTGTCGCGCTGAGCGCCCCCGTACTCGACGGCACCGGCCGTCCGCGGGGCATCGTCGAAGGGTCGCTCGACCTCGGCCGGTTCCGGCGCGTCGAGACCATCATCGGGAACCTGGAGCGTGCGACCGTCATCATCCTCGACCGGCAGTACCGCGTCGTCTACGCGAGCCCGTCACTGGGACTGACTCCGCTGCAGCCGTTTGCCGGCGAAGAACTCGTGGCCGCCGCGCGACACGGCCGGTCGATCTTCTCGTTCACGGTCCACCGGGGAGACGGCCGCGCGGTGGAACAGCGGATGGTGGCCCGGGCGACGCCGGCGGAAGTTTCGTGGGACATCTACGTCTCGCAGCCCGAGTCGGTGATGCGCGCCCGCCTCGACCGGTACTACCTGCTGGCGGCTGCGTGGCTGGCCGTGGGCATGGTCCTGTCGATCCTGATGGCCGGGTTCTACTCGCGGAACGTCGCGGATTCGCTGGCCGTGGTGGCCGGGTTCCTGCGCGACTTCGAGCGGCGCGGTCTTCGCGCGGCCGAACACCCCGTGCTCATTGACGCCCCGCTCGAAGTCGTCGAGTTGTCGGATGACATCGCCGCCCTGACGGTCAGGCTCGAAGCGTCGTACGAGCAGCTCCAGAAGGAAATCGCGCGGCGGCGGGACCTTCAGAAGCAACTGGAAGAACTCCTGGCCGACCTCGACCGCAAGGTCCAGGAGCGCACGGCAAGCCTCCAGGCGTCGCATTCCGAGATCCGCAGGCAGGCGGCGGCGCTCACGCAGCAGTCGGCTGAACTGCTGGTGGCCCGCGACGAAGCCGTGGCCGCGGCCCGGGCGAAGAGCGAGTTCCTCGCCGCGATGAGCCACGAGATCCGGACGCCGATGAACGGCGTGCTGGGCATGGCCGGGCTGCTGATGGATACGTCGCTGACGGCCGAGCAGCGGGAGTGCGCCGAGTCGATTCGGTCGTCGGGCGAGGCGCTGCTCGGAATCATCAACGGGATCCTCGACTTCTCCAAGGCCGACTCGGGGCGGCTGACGCTCGACGAACAGCCGTTCGATCTGCGCTCGGTCGTCGAAGACGTCCTCGAACTCCTGGGTGAGCAGGCGTACCGGAAGAACCTCGAACTGGCCGCGTTCACCGACCCCCGAGTGCCGACGCACCTGGTCGGAGACGGCGGGCGGCTCCGGCAGGTCATCCTCAACCTGGTTGGGAACGCGCTCAAGTTCACGTCGTCGGGGCACGTCGTCGTTCGGGTGACGCTTGCGGACGGCCATGCCGCGGCGGGCAACCGCGTGGCCATCACGTGTTCGGTGACCGACACGGGCATCGGCATTTCGCCGGAGACCCAGAGACGTCTGTTCGAGCCGTTCGCCCAGGCCGACGCGTCGACGACGCGCCGTTACGGCGGGACGGGCCTCGGGCTGGCCATCTCGCGGCGCCTCGTCGAGTTGATGAAGGGCACGATTGGCGTCGACAGCTCGGCGGGGGTCGGATCGACGTTCTGGTTCACCGTGCCTCTGACCCTCGGCGTCGCCGAACGCATCTGGGAGCCCCCGACACTCGACGATCTGCGCGTACTGCTGTGCGCGGAACGGGCCGATTCGCGCGACCTGCTCTCCGAACACCTCAGGGGGCTGGACCTCGTGGTGACGGTGGCCGCGATGCCCGGAGACGTTGTCACGGCGCCCGACCCGTCCGGACGTCCGCCGTTCGACCTCATCATCATGGATACCGACCAGGCGACCGTGGCCGTCCGCCGTGAAGAGATCGCCCGGCAACCGCAGCTCGTCTCGGTGCCCCTCGTCGTGGCGGCCGACGCCTTCCTGCGGGCATCCCTGGATCGAACCGCGCTCGCCGGGGTGCTCGCGAAGCCGATCCGCCAGTCGCGCCTGCCCCGAATGGTCGCGACGGCCGTCGGGCGTATGCGGGAGTCACAGG
Source organism: uncultured Vicinamibacterales bacterium (assembly GCA_964547975.1). Taxonomy (GTDB): domain Bacteria; phylum Acidobacteriota; class Vicinamibacteria; order Vicinamibacterales; family JAKQTR01; genus CAYJPV01. The sequence goes on from CAZJRM010000010.1 coordinate 3,071, forward strand.
AGCGTCCGGAAGCCGCGGGTGCCGACGACTCCCAGGCGGCCGCTCCGCGCCGCCAGGGCCGCGTGCTCGTGGCCGAAGACAACCTGCTCAACCAGACGGTCACCGTCAAGACGCTGGAACGCCTGGGGTACCGGGCCGACGTGGTGGGCAACGGCGCCGAGGCCGTGAACGCCGTCCGGCGGCTGCCGTACGACATCGTGCTGATGGACTGCCAGATGCCGGAGATGGACGGGTACGAGGCCACGCGCGCCATCCGGGCCCTCGAGGGACACGACAGCCGGCGTCTGCCCATCGTGGCCCTGACCGCCAGTGCCCTGCCGGGAGACATCGAACGGTGCCTGGCGGTGGGGATGGACGCAATCCTGTCGAAGCCGCTGTCGCGCGGCGAACTGGCGACCACGGTGGAGCAGTGGATTCGTGCGGGTCAAGATTGTGGCGTTGGCGACGATTGAGAGACTGAGAGGAATCCTGCATGTCCGACACACCACCGCAGCCGCCCATCGATCGTGGTGCCCTGATCGAACGTGTCGACGGCGACTGGGGCATGATCGAGACCCTGCTGACCCTCATCGGCGAACAGGGGCCGGTGCTCGATGCCGCTCTCAGGGCCGCCGTCGAGCACCGGGACCTCGATGAGATCTCTCGAGCCGCCCACAGCATGGCGTCGACCTACGGCACGCTGGCGGCGATGCCCGCATTCCACGCCGCCAAGGCGCTCGAACGAACGGCCCGGTCGTCGGACCTCCCCACCGCGCTCAGCGCCGTGACCGCGCTGAACTCGGAGATCGTCGCCTTGAAGCCGGCGTTGGCCGCCCTGGCCGAGGAGTGTCGTCACCGCAGCGGTCACGGACACTAAGGCGATGGCCGACACCGACGAGCCGCGCGACGCGCCGCCCACCAACCTCGTGCTGGTCGTCGATGACGACCCGCTGGGCCGGGCCGTCGTGTCGCAACTGCTGCGCGCCGAGGGCTGCACGGTGGAAGTCGCGAGCGACGGTTCCGCGGGGTACGACATGGCGGTCCGGTTGCGCCCGGACCTGATCCTGCTCGACGTCGTGATGCCCGGGCTCGATGGTTTCCAGGTGTGCGAGAAGATCCGGCGGAGAGATGACGTGTCCGACGTCCCCATCCTCATGGTGACGAGCCTGGAAGATCGGTTGTCGCGGATTCGCGGTATCGAAAGCGGCGCAGACGACTTCCTGTCCAAGCCCATCGATCCGACCGAGCTTCGCGCGCGCGTCCGAACCATCCTGCGCCTGAACCGCTACCGCCGGATGGCCGCGCTCAACACGGAACTCCAGATCGCGTACGAAGCCACCCTCGAAGGCCTCGTTCGCGCGCTCGACCTGCGCGACCACGAGACCGAAGGCCATACGCAACGCGTGACGGCGATGACCCTCACGCTGGCCGAGGCCATCGGCGTGCCGCCCGATCGACTGATTCACGTTCGCCGGGGAGCGCTGCTGCACGACGTCGGGAAGATCGGCATCCCCGACGCGGTGCTGCTCAAGCCCGGGCGCCTCACGCCAGACGAGCGGGTCATCATCGAGCAGCACCCCACGTTCGGGTACAAGGTGCTCGAGACGATCGAGTTCCTGAAACCTGCGATCGACATCCCCTGGTGCCACCACGAACGCTGGGATGGCAGGGGTTACCCTCGCGGTCTCGCGGGCACGGAGATCCCGCTGGCGGCGCGGGTGTTCGCGGTGGTCGACGTGTGGGATGCCGTGACCTCGAGGCGGCCCTACCACGACGGGATGCCGCGCGAGGAAGCACGGTCCATCCTGCGGAAGGGCGCCGGCTCGCACTTCGACCCGATGGTGGTCGACCTCTTCCTGGAACTCGAAGCGAACGGCATCATCGACGCCGGCCTGCACGCGTTCCGGACCGCCGAGGACGTCGCGCTGCGATGAGGCGGCCGGTCAGCGACGCGTCGTCGTGTTCACGCCGGTCAGCAGGGTGTTGAACAACAGCCTGAAGGTCGCGTGCGCCTGGCCGCGGTGCTGCGCACGGAAGCCGATGAGGACCACCCGTCCTGCCCCGGCTTTCACTTCCACCACGGCCGGCTGCCCGGCCACGAGGGTCTCGCCCTCGATCCACCCGCTCAGCAGCACGTCCTTCCCGCCGTAACGCGCGATCACCTTGGCGCCAGGGGAGGCACTCACGTCCCAGGCCGAGCTGAAGGCGAAGAAGGCCGCGGCGTGCGGCGTCATCCCGAAGCCGAGCGGCTCCGCGGTGTCGACGTCGAGGCGCAGCAGGGAACCCGGGCAGAAGAACTTGTCGGGCGGCATCCCGCGAAGGAGGTTCTTCACGGGGAGCTTCAGCGCGTCGATGGCCAGCTGAGACGAGGCATCGAGGGTGACGAGCGTGCCGCCGCCCTCGACGAAGGCCTTCAACGCGTCAACGCCGGCCTGACCGAGCCCCCCGGCGTACTCCGGCGGCACAGTCCCCGTCCGGTTGCCGTCGATCAGGCGCTGCGCCTGGGCGGACGGCAGGACGATGACGTCGAACGCCGCGGCCAGCCCGCCTTTCCGGATGTCTGCGTCGCGCAGCGTCGAGAACGGGAACCCGTACTGCTCGAACAGCCAGCGGGTCCAGCCTTCGTCGATGGCGTCGTTCCATGGGCGGTAGAGACCCGCGCGCGCGCGCCGGACCGGCACCGAGGGAAACGGCCGCGTCTTCACGCCCGACACGCGAAGGCCGAGCTGGCGGGCGAGGCTCTCGACCACGGGCTTCGCCTGGGCACTCGGGCGCACGGCGAGCGTGCCGGCCGGGTAGGTGGTGCCATCTGCCATGACCGACCCGGCGGTCCACTCCGCCGCGACGCCGGCGGACAGCAGCCGGTTGGCGGCGATGGCTCCGAGCGTGCCGCGCGCGTCGACGAGGTAGAAGTCGGGCTTCTGGTGGCCGACGACGTAGCGCACCGGCGGAATCAGCCGATCCACGCGCGACGTGACCGGGGTGTCGAAGGCGTCGGCCACGGCGTCGACGCGAACGCCCATCTGCGCCGGGAGCGTCCACCCGGTAACGTCGTAGGGGCGCTCGGTCACCGCGCCGTTCTTGCGAGCCGGATAGTGCTGCGTTTCGAGCAGGCTCTTGGCGTAGGCGCGGAACGGCTGATCCATCGGCACGATCACCGTGCCGGCGTCGTACAGCGTGTCGCCGGCTTTGAAGGGCTCCTGGGCCTGAAGGACGTCAACGCCGCCTTCGGCCAGCAGGGAGACGAGCTTGGCCGCCGCGGCGGCGTCGTGCTGCTCCATCGGGATCAGCCACGCCGCCGGCTTGCCGGCCTGCCCCCTGGCCATCGCCCGGCGTCCCATCGTGTAGAAGTTCGCGAGAATCTCGTCGCGGTACCGCGCGGAAGCCGCGAGCAGCCCGCGCATGGCGACGAGGTCGTACTCCACGATGTCCCTCAGCCGCCAGGTCCCGCCGGGCCACGGGTTGGGGAAGTTGATTTGCGCGCGGTACTCGGGCAGGCCGCGCCCGGCGCCGCGCAGGTCCTCGGCCGCAATCGCGATGGGGCTGGCGAGTCTGGCCGACGCGGCTTCGGTCAGCACGCAGACCGTGTTGCGGCCGAGCGGCGCCGAGTCTTCGTACCCCGGCCAGTAGTAGTCGTACATCGCGTTCGACACGACGCCGGACTTGCCCTGGCTTTCGAGCGCGAAGGACATGGCGCTTCCGAGCAGGCCTGCCGTGCGCCAGATCAGCGGATCCTGATTCAGGTCGATCGGGTCCACGTTCGGGGGAACGGAGAACCTCGGACCGGCGCTGCCCATCTGGTGCATGGCGAGGAACACCTGCGGGTGCCACTCGCGCGAGAAGAACCGGGCCAGCGTCCGGTTCTCCTCCATGTTCAGCATGAAGGCGTCGCGGTTGATATCGTGGCCGACGTACTTGTGATACGACCACGGCATGGGGCCGCTCTCGAACGGCGTGCCCGCGAACGTCCGCTGCCAGTCCACGACCAGCGTGTGGCCGTCGGGGTTCAGGGACGGCAGCAGCACCAGGATGACGTTGCGCAGGATCGATTCGGTCTCGGGATCGCTGGCCGTGGCCAGGTCGTAGAGCAGTTCGTTGGCGGCCTGCGACGCGCCGACCTCGCTCGAGTGGATGCTGGCGCCGATCGCCACGACGACCTTCGCGCCGGTCCTGACGGCCGCCGCTTCCCGCTCGTTCGCCAGCCGTCGCGGATCCGCCAGCAGCCGGTTGTCGATCTGGAGCGTCTCGAGATCCGAGATGTTGTCGTGCGCACTGACGATGGCCGCGATGAGACGCCGGCCTTCGGTACTCGGGCCGACGTCGACGACCTTCACGCGATCGGACATGGTGTCGACGGTGCGGAAGTACTTCTCGATCGACGGCCAGTCGGCCAGCTTGCCGTCCGCGCCCATCCGGAACCCGAAGAACGACTCGGGGGTCGGGATCTGCGCCCACGCGGGCGCGGCCGCGACGAGCACGGCCAGAACGACGCAACGGAGCGATGGCAGTCGCATGCGGGCCTACTCCCTTTGATGAGCGACGAGACGCACGATGGTGGCGCCGAGGTGCGAGGCGTGGTCGTCGTCGAAGGCCTCGACGTCCGGGTGCGCTTCGAGCGCCGCCTGAACGATGCCTCGCAGCACCCCGGTGCCGCGGCCGTGGATCACGCGGATCTCGGTGAGTCCGGCGTCGCGCGCGGCGGTCACGTAGTCGTCGACGACGGCCTTCGCGTCGCGCGGATGAAACGTGTGGAGGTCGAGCGTGCCGTCGATGGGCAGGACGACCGGCGCCTCTTCGTCAGGCATGCTGCGCGGGCGCCGAGAACGAGACGGTGACCGTGGTCGCGATCCCGCCGCGGGGCGTGAAGACGCCGGTGACGGTCATGCGCCGCGGCTGGCAGGCCTCGACGAGGTCGTCGAGGATCTGATTCGTGGCGGCCTCGTAGAAGATGCCGCGGTTGCGGTACTCGAGCAGGTAGAACTTCAGCGCCTTGAGCTCGAGGCACGCCTGGTCGGGGACGTACGCGATCCGAATCTCCCCGAAATCGGGCAGTCCGGTCATCGGGCACACGGAGGTGAACTCGGGCGCGCTGATGACGATCTCGTAGTCGCGCGAGGGTCGCGGGTTGGCAAACGTCTCGATCTTAGAGCTTGACATCGCTCCGAATCTTAGCATTTATGGCCGAAAAACAGACGGATTGTGCGCCTAAGGGTCATTGACACCGGTGGTATGGCGCGTTAGCATCCTGTCTCAACGCCTTGAATCCGAGGTCTGCCGCTCGCGTGCACGGCTGGCTTGCGGTTGTAAAAGGGATGCGCGCGTTGTCCAGGAGAAATGCAATGGCAGAGGCCCGGAGGATGGGCAAGTCGGAACTCTTCGCGCACTTCGCGACGCGCTTCGAGATGAAACGCGCGCAGGCCCGCGAGATCTTCGACGAGCTGACGATGCTCGCGGAGAAGGAACTGAAGCGGTCGGGCGAATTCAGCCTGCCCGGCATGGTGAAGTTGGTGGTCCAGAAGCGCAAGGCCCGCATGGGCCGCAACCCCGCGACGGGCGAGCCGATCAAGATCCCGGCCAAGACCGTCGTGAAGGCGCGCATCGCCAAGCAGCTGAAGGACACTGTCCTTCCGCGCAAGTAAACGGCGTCTCCGGGCCGATCGCCCGGAGGACCAACCGCTCTTGCCGGGCGGCCCGGGTCGGGACTCCGCGACCCGCGCCGCCCGGTGTGTTCTTACGCCCCGTTGTCGCGGGGCATCACGTCCCCCGGGCGCCTCGGCTTCGGCACGCGCGCGAACTCGACCGTGAACGTCGTTCCCGATCCCACCACGCTCTCTGCCGCAATCGTCCCGCCCAGCTGATCGACGATCTTCTTCGTAATCGCCAGCCCCAGCCCCAGTCCCTGCCGCTTCGTCGTCGAGAAGTCCTCGAACATCGTGGCCAGGCGTGCCGGCGGGATGCCGCATCCCGTGTCGGCGACGACGATTCGCGCCCGCCCCCCAACCGAGGCCGTCTCCACCTGGACGTGTCCCTGCGGAGGCGTCGCCTCGATGGCATTGACGATGAGGTTGCGGCAGACGCGCCCGATGGCGAACATGTCGCCCGCCACCCACACGTCGCCGTCGTCGAGCCGCGCTTCGAGCGTGAGGCCGGCCACGTCGGCGTTGGCGCGCATCGCCTCGGCCACCTCGCCGACGAGCTTGTTCAGATCCAGCGGGAACCGTTCGAGCGGCATCGGTCTGGCGATGTTCCGCAGGTCTTCGAACACACGCCGGATGGTCGAGAACTCGCGATCGACGGTCCGCGAAAACAGATCCCGGTACTCCGGATCGTCGTGCATCTTCAGGATGAGCTTGCAGTTGTTCTGGACGTTCTTGAACGGATGCGACAGGTCGTGCACGAGGCCTGCCGCGACGCGGCCGAACATCGCGTGCCGTTCCTGCTTGCGCACGTCGTCCTGCAGCTGCGAGAGGCGGTCGGCCATCGTGTTGAACGCCGCGCCCAGCCGTCCGATCTCACCGACGGCTTTCACCTCCACACGTTCGTCGAGCCGCCCTGCCGCCAGCGTCTGGGTCGCGCCGATGAGGGTATCGATCGGGCGGATGAAGGCGCGAGCCCAGAAGACGCCGACGCCGATCATGACGAGCAGCGCGAGGCTGATCGCCGCGAGCAGGTTCTTCTCCTGCCGCCGTGCCAGGGCGAAGGCCTCGACGTAGGGCTGCTCGATCAGGACGAGCCAGTCCAGTTCGGGAATCGCCACCCCCACCGCGACATGATTGACGCCCTCCGCCTCTCGCACGTCCGCGCTGACCGGGTCTGCACCCCGGTGGGCGAGCAGGCGGGCGACCACCGGATGCCCGTCGAGCCGCTCGCCGCGGGCCACGCGCGGCAGTTCGTCCGGGTTGCCGTGTGCCAGCAGCTCTCCGCCGGCGCCCACCACGAGGGCGACACCGTGTTCGCCGATGCGGATTCCGGCGACCATGCGCCAGAGTTCTTCGATGCTGAACTGTCCGACGAGCCACCCGCCCGCGAGTTCGCCCTTGCGGACCGGCACCGCGACGACGGTGGTCGGGAGCAGGTCGTCGTCGATGGTGACCGGCGTCATGACGACGTTCGCGACCGTGCGCGCGCCGGCCTCCGGCGGCCTGGCGAATGCCCGGCCGGCCCGGCTCGACGCGACGCGTCGCCCGTTGGCATCGTAGAGCGTCAGTTCGTGGAACTCCGGAAACCGGATCACGAAGTTCTGGAGGATGAGGTCTTCCTGCGCCGGCGTGAGACCGGTCCCTTCGATATCGACCGCGACGGCCTCGAAGATCTTCAGGTTCGTCGAGATGTAACGCCAGACCTGTTCGGACACCTGGCGCGCCACGTTCGCGTTGCCCTCGAGTACCGTGCGTCTGGTGCCCGTGCGCAGCGCGTAGACCGAGGTGATGCCATAGGTGACGAGCGGCACCACCGCGGCCGTGGCGAGCATCACGGCAAACAACAGGCGGAGGCTTCTCACCGTGGCGGCTCCCGAAGGCGCCACGCGGCGAACGTGCGGGAGGGATCCCCTTCGCCCGCAGGCGCTTCGAAGCGCCGGCTGATCGCCTGCGTCCGATTCGGGCACGCCAGCACGACGGCGGGCGGGTTCGCCCGCAGGGCAGCGACGAATCTCCCGAACGCGAGCCGGAGAGCCTCGTCGTCGCCGGCGGACTTCATCGCGTCGAGCGCGGCATCGACCGCCGCGTCCCGATAGCCGAAGGTGTTCCAACTGCGGGACGGCGCGGGAGAATGCCAGAAGCGGTAGAGAATCGGCAAGTACGGGCCGCCGAGCGGGTCCAGCACCGTCGCTTCCCAGTCGCCGGACCCGAGCCGGGCCATGAACGCTTCCGTCGGCAGCGACTCGATCCGCATGTCGACACCCACCGCCTGGAGCTGGCGTTTCAGCAGCAGCGCGAGACGTTCCTGGACCGCGTAGTTGTCCGGAACCAGGCACGTGAACGTCAGCGCCTGCTTCTGTCCGGCCAGGATGGCGCGGGCCCGGCCGGGATCGAACGGAATGCCGGGAGCCGCGGCGTCGAACGCCCACAAGGCCGGCCACACCGGCACGTCCATGGGTCGGCCCTGGCCCTTGAGCCCCTGCCTGACGAGTTCTCCACGGTCCACCGCGAAGTTCAGGGCCTGGCGCACCTCGACCGGCTTGAACTTCCGGCGGTCGAGGTTCAGCATCAGCGCCATGAGCTTGAGCGCCGGAGACGTCCGCAGCTCGATGGTCGACTGGTTGCGCAGGAACTCGGCCGAGTCGGGACCGACGTCCTGCAGGAAGTCGACGCTGCCGCGCATCATCTCCGCCCATGGTGCCCGGAGAGTGCTGTACGCGCGCAGCACGAGCCGGTCGATCACCGGCTTTCCACGGTAGTAGAGGGGATTCGCCTCCATCGTGACGACGGCTTCGGATTCCTGTACGGGCCGAAACGGACCCGTGCCGACCGTCTTGCCGTCCTTGCCCGTCCGGCCAATCTCGGCGTCGATGTCGTCCGGCAGGAAGTAACAGGGCTCCGCGAGCCTGAGCACGATGTCGCGGTCGCCTTCCACGGTGACCGACTGGAGGTCGGGAAGGCAGACGGAGACCACCTCGGGGTCGCGGGCGAATTCGAGGATGGTCTTGCGGAGGTTGTCGGCGGTGAGCGGCGTGCCGTCATGGAAGACCACGCCGCGGCGAACGGTCAGCCGCCAGGTGCGGCGACCGTCGGTCGCGGACCAGGCTTCGACGATTCGGGCAGCCGTGCGACCGCTGCCGTCGAACGAGGTCAGCCGCTCGTTCGCATAGCCCTGCGCGAGCTGGACGATCGATCGGTCGGTCCCCAGGCCCGCCACCTGAGGCACGCCGACCGTCAGTGTGACGGGTTCTGCGGGCGGGCGGGGCGGCTGGCTGCGCGTGCAGGAGGCGGCCCACAGGCAGGCCGCCAGCACGAGCAGGTGGCGCCGGCGACGTGACCCGCCCGTCGCCCGGCGCCCGTGTCTTCTCGGCGCGCACGCCGCCGCACGGCGGCGGATTGGCGCTACTTCGTGTTGATGATCGGGACGTGCACCATCCACGGGCAATATGGTAACGACTTCGTCTGGGCGTTGGCAGCTTTCTTTACGATGGTGATACGCATGACTGTTCCCCTCCCGCGGCGGTGGCCTGTTGTTCCGCCAGGTTGATGAGCGCCGACTCGAACGCACGCTTGTGACACGACGGCGCGTGCATGTCACCGTGTTCAGACTGCGCGGCGACGGCGCACCCTCCTCCGCAGACCGGGATGAAGGCGCAATCTCCGCACTGACGCCACGGCGCGAGGCGTGCGAAACGCTCTGCCGTGACGGATTGAAGCAGGTCGGGTTTCCGATCGATGTGACCGACCGACTGGGCGTGGTCCCCGGTGAACCCGGGGCAGGCGTAGAGCGATCCGTCGGGCCCGATCGTGTGCGAGTGCCGGCGGTAGAGCTCGCACGGGCCCATGTGGACCCCATCGAGCGTGGCGAAACCGTGGCGGCGCGTTTCGCGCTGCAGGTACGCCATCTGTTCGTCGACGAAGTGGCACGAGTCGCAGATGGAACCGCCCGGACCGGTGACGCTCGCGCACGAACCGGCCGTGGTCGCCTGCCCGTCGCGCACCGGCGTCAGCGGAATGATCCCGGGTCGCCCGGACGGCCCGGCGGGCGCGATGACCGGCTTGAACGCCACGTCGATGATGTAGGGCGCGAACTCCTGCTCCTTGAGAAAGGCGAGCAGTGACGGATACCGGTCGACCGTGCTGGCGTCGAAGTTACCCCCGATGCTCAGCGGAACAAGCCGCGCGACGCGACGCATGTTTTCGACGATACGATCGAACGTGCCTTGACCACCGCGCAGGTGACGCTGCCGATCGTGCGTTTCGCGATCGCCGTCGAGGGTGATCTTCACCGCCCGAAGGCCGAGCGGCAGCAGGGGTTCGACCACGTCCGGCGTCAGCAGGAGCCCGTTCGTGATGATCGTGAATCCGAATCCGGCGCCGCGCTCGGCGGCGGCCGTCGCCGCCCGTGCGGCAATCAGGTGCAGCGCAGGCAGGTTCAGCAACGGTTCGCCGCCGAAGAACGTCAGCACCAGGCGCTCGGGGTTCAGGCGCGCCAGTTCATCGCCAATCCACGCCGCGACACGCTCGGCCGTGGCGGCGCTCATCTTCTCGCCAGGCATCGACGCCGGACCGTGATCGCCCTGGTAGCAATACTCGCACGCGAAGTTGCACTGCAGCGTCGTCAGGACCGTCACGCGCAGTTCCGACGTGTCGTCCCGGAACTCCGAGAAACGAGCCTCGAGGGCCGCGAGCTCGGCATGCGGATCGGCCACGAAGAACCCGTGTTCCGCGAGGGCCGCGGCTTCGCCCGCACGCTCGGCGTCGAGCGCGTCAATCGTGACGCCGTCGGCCGAGACGAGCGCCGCGACGTCGGGCGGAACGATGGCCTGCGCGTCCGTCAGCGTATTCATCACGAACACGTCGCCGGACGGGAGCGGCGCCCGTACGTTGAACGCGGATGGCACCAGGACGGAGCTCATGCGTTCCGCAAAGTGCAACCGGTATTCCAATGTGTCGTTGTGTGCAGCGGCTATCCGGGGCGTGCAGCGGTGGCATCCGTGATCCCCCGTATCCGGTAGTCGGTCTGCGGATGTCCTCCACCTGTTGTGGAGGACGCACACTCGCCGAGGCGGACACGCTCAGGGCGGCATGCCTCGTTTCTGGACAGCTGGCAGAAATGTCGATCTCAGATCCGTTATCGGAGTGGCAGAAACTGCAACGACGGGGAGGGCGACCGACGAATCCGCCAGTCGGGTGTCAGAGGCCTCGAAGACGGCGGGTGAGGTCCTTGATATCGAGCCGCTCGAGCTTGTGCTTCATGGTGGACAGCGGCATGCCGAGGTTGCGCGCCGTGGCCGTGACGTTCCAGTTGGCCTGTTCGAGCGCCTTCAGGATGAAGTTCCGCTCGAACGTCGCGCAAGCCCGATCGAACAACGGCTCGCTGACGCTCTCGGCCCGCACGAGCGGCGCGAGATGGTACTCGTACGGCAGGTGGCCGGACGTGATCCACTCGGCATCCACGACCGCGACCAGGCGTTCCATCAGGTTCTCGAGTTCGCGCACGTTGCCCGGCCAGCGATAGGCCTTCAACACGTCCAGCGCGGCGTCTTCGATACCGAGGATGGTCTTCCGGAACTTCGTGTTGAATCGCGCCAGGAACAACGCCGCCAGATCGGGCAGGTCCTCGACCCGTTCACGCAGCGGAGGGAGGCGGACCGGGATGACGTTGACGCGGTAGTACAGGTCTTCGCGGAATCGTCCTTCGCGCACGGCCCGTTCGAGATCGATGTTGGTGGCCGTGATGAGCCTGATGTCGACCTTGATCGGCCGCGATCCGCCGACCCGTTCGATCTCGGATTCCTGGATGGCTCGCAGGAGCTTGGCCTGCACGTCGGGCCGCAGTTCGCCGATTTCGTCGAGGAACAACGTCCCGCCCGATGCCAGTTCGAACTTCCCGAGTTGTTGCTTCACGGCTCCCGTGAAGGCGCCGCGTTCGTGGCCGAAGAGGGCGCTCTCGACCAGGTCCGGCGGGATCGCGGCGAGGTTGACCGCCAGGAAGGGTTCGTCGGCGCGTGTCGATTCCCGGTAGATCATGCGCGCCAGCAGTTCCTTGCCCGTGCCGCTCTCGCCGAGGATCAGCACGGTCGCCGACAGGCCCGCCACCTTGTGGACCATGTCGATGACATCCCGCATGGCCTTGCTCGGGCCGATGACGAACGGGCGTCCGCCTTCGTCGGCCACCTGCGCGGTCAGCGTCAGCACCTTGCGGTTGAGCTCGACACGTTCGCTCGCGTTCCGGACGAGGGAGAGCACGGCGTCGTACTCGAAGTCCTTCGTGATGTAGTGGTACGCGCCGAGTTTCATCGCCTGCACGGCGGTCTCGACGTCGGCAATCGCCGAGATCACGATGACTTCGACGAGGCGCTGCGTGTCCTTGACCTGTTTCAGGACGTCGAACCCGGACATGCCGGGCATCCGGACGTCCAGCAGGATCACGTCGACCGTCTCCCGGTCGAACAACGCCAGCCCGGCTTCGCCGTTCGGCGCGCGCAGCACCCGGTAGTCTCGACGCAGGATTGCCCCCAGCGTGTCGCGCATGCCCTCGTCATCGTCGACGATGAGGACGGTGCGGGTGGGCTGGGCCAAGGCGATCCTCGCTTGAAATATTGGGGAGGCTGATTGTACCTTAATCTCCTGTCCCGGACATCCTGCCGGTGCCGATCATGGCCCGCTCTCGCACGCCGGGACTCCCTTCATGGACCATTCGAACACCGCGCGCAAGGCCAGGCTCGACAAGGCGCTGGAACTCTTCCAGCAGGCCTACGAACGCCAGATGTCCGGCGAACTGGACGAAGCCATCGGCCTCTACCGGGCGTCCATTCAGGCGCATCCGACCGCCGAGGCTCACACGTTCCTCGGTTGGACCTACTCATTCCAGGGGCGTTTCGATGACGCCATCGCGGAATGCCGCAAGGCGATCGAGGTCGACCCGGGTTTCGGGAATCCCTACAACGACATCGGGGCCTACCTGATCGAACTCGAACGGCCGGACGACGCGATCCCCTGGCTCGAGCGGGCGACCGAGGCCTCCCGGTACGAGAGTTTCCAGTTCCCGTGGTTCAATCTCGGCCGCGTCTACGAAGGCAAGGAACAGTACTCGCGGGCGATCGACTGTTATCGCCGCGCGCTCGACTTCGACGCGGAGTACGCGCCCGCACGCAAGGGCGTCGACGCCGCCCGATTGAAGATCAACTGACCAGGAGCAAACCAGTGGCGAACCAGTACGACGTCGTGGTGATCGGTGCCGGCACCGGCGGGTACCCCGCGGCCATCCGTGCCGCCCAACTCGGGTTGAAGGTGGCCGTCGTCGAGCGGCAGAAGACACTCGGCGGAACCTGCCTCAACTGGGGATGTATCCCGACGAAGGCGCTGCTCGAACACGCCCATGCCCTCAAGATCGCGCAGAACGCCAGGGAATGGGGGCTCATCCTCGGCGATCAGCCCGCCCGCATCGACATGGGGCAGGTACAGGGACGGAAGGACAAGATCGTCACGGTGCTGACGCGCGGCATCGAGTTCCTCTTCAAGAAGAACAACATCGAGTGGATCAAGGGGACCGCACGGCTGGCCGGTCCCGGCACGGTCGAAGTGAGCGGCGACGGCGGCGCCAGGACCATCACCGCGCGCGAGATCGTCATCGCCACGGGCTCGGCCGCGCGCAGCGTGCCGGGCATCGAACTCGACCGGAAGACGATCATCACGAGTGACGAAGCCATCCACCTGCGTGAGGTGCCGAAGTCCATCATCATCATGGGCAGCGGCCCCATCGGCGTCGAGTTCGCCACCGTGTTCAAGCGGTTTGGGGCGGAGGTGACCGTCATCGAGCTGCTCCCCCACCTCGTCCCGCTCGAAGACGAGGCCGTGTCGGCGGAACTCGAGAAGGCGTTCAAGAAGGGTGGCATCAAGTTCCACACGTCGGCGTCGGTCGCGGCCGCGCGGCCCGGCGGGACGGGCGTCGAGATCGACGTCAGGATGGCCGATGGCGCCGTGCAGAAGATGTCGGCTGACCTGCTGCTCGTGGCGACGGGGCGGGGCCCGGTGACGTCGGGCCTCGGTGTCGAAGAGGCGGGCCTCAAGATGGACCGCGGTTACATCGTCGTGGACGAACTGTTCCGGACGAACGTCCCGCACGTCTCGGCCATCGGGGATGTCATTTCGTTCGGCAAGCCCGGCCATCTCCAGCTCGCCCACCTCTCGACGGCCGAGGGCGTTCTGCTGGCTGAACGTCTTGCCGGCAAGTCCGTCACTCCGCTCAACTACGACCACGTGCCGAAGTGCACGTACAGCGATCCCGAAATCGGCAGCGTCGGCCTGACCGAGAAGCAGGCGGTCGAGCGCGGTTACGACGTCCGCGTGGGGTCGTTTCCGTTCCAGGTCCTGGGGCGGGCGCGGATCGCCGCCGAGACCGAAGGATTCGTGAAGATCGTCGCCGAGAAGAAGTACGACGAAGTGCTCGGTGTCCATATCATCGGCCCCCGCGCGACCGAACTCGTGGCGGAAGCCGTGCTGGCGCTTCGGACCGAGTGCACCGTCGAAGAGCTGATTCGAACCATTCACGCGCATCCGACGATGTCGGAGGCCATTGGTGAGGCGGCGCACGCCGCGCACGGGGCGGCGATCCACGTTTAGCGCCCGGAGCTTGGCGCCGAGAGCCGAGAGCCGAGAGCCGAGAGCCGAGAGCCCAAGACCTTCAATGAGGTTGTCATGGCCGACGTCGTAATGCCGCAGATGGGCGAGTCGATCGCGGAAGGCACGATCGTCCGGTGGATCAGGAAGGTCGGCGATCAGGTCGACCGCGACGAGCCGCTGTTCGAGATCTCGACCGACAAGGTCGACGCGGAGATTCCTTCCCCCGTGGCCGGCGTGCTCGTCGAAATCAGGGCGCGTGAAGGCGAGACGGTGCCCGTGAATTCCGTCGTCGCGGTCGTGGGGGATGCGATGCCCGCGAGAGCGGCGGAGGCCCCCGTGCCGGCCGCAGCGGTTCCGGCTGCAGCGCCGGCGGCGGCTGCGACACACCCGGCGGCCCCTGCGGCCGCAGCGGTGCCGCCGGAGGCACCGCCCGATGCGGCGGACGCCGAAGACGTACGGCGCCACAAGTCGTCGCCGCTCGTCCGCAAGATCGCGCGTGAACACAACGTGGCGCTCGACAAGGTCCCCGGAACCGGCCTCGGCGGACGGGTGACCAAACACGACATCCTCGGCTTCATTGCCGGAGCTCCGCCTGCAGGCCAGCCGATCCACGGTGCGCCGGTGGCCGCCTCACACGCCCCGGCTTTCAAGCCTGGCGACAACGTCGACGTCGTGCCGATGTCGGTCATGCGCAGGAAGATTGCCGAACACATGGTGTTCAGCCGCCGGACGTCGGCGCACGTGCATTCGGTGTTCGAGGTCGACTACACCCGCGTCGCGAGACTCCGCGAGGCGAAGAAAGCCGACTACGAACGCGCCGGCGCGAAGCTGACGTTCATGTCGTTCATTCTCAAGGCGGTGGTGGACGCGCTCAAGGCCGTGCCCATCGTGAACTCGTCCATCGATGGCGAGCACATCGTCTACCGGAAGGACATCAACCTCGGCGTCGCGGTGGCCCTCGACTGGGGGCTCATCGTCCCCGTCATCAAGCAGGCCGACGAGAAGAACCTGCTCGGTCTCAGCCGCGCCGTGGTCGACCTGGCCACGCGGGCGCGCGCGAAACAACTCAAGCCGGACGAGGTGCAGGGCGGCACGTTCACGATCACGAATCCCGGTGTGTTCGGCGCGCTGTTCGGCATGCCGATCATCAGCCAGCCGCAGGTGGCCATCCTCGGCGTCGGGCACATCGAGAAGCGTGTGGCGGTCGTCGACGATGCGATTGCCATCCGGCAGAAGGGGTACCTGTCGCTGGGCTACGACCATCGGCTGATCGACGGAGCGGTGGCCGACGAATTCATGTCGCACGTCAAGAAGACGCTCGAGCACTTCGACCCCGCGGGCGTCTGATGGCCGGTCGCCCGCTCCACGTCGAACGGCTTGGCGTCGTGACGTACGCCGACGGACTGGCGCGTCAGCAGCAACTCGTCGAGCGGCGGATCGCCGGCGAGATCGACGATACGCTGCTCCTGCTCCAGCACCCGCACGTGCTCACGCTCGGTGTGAAGGCAGGCGACAGCCGCTCGCACGTGCTGGCCACGCCCGAACGCCTGCGCACACTGGGCGTCGAACTCCACGAGACCGGCCGCGGCGGAGACGTCACCTATCACGGGCCCGGACAGATTGTGGGCTATCCGATCATCAGTCTGAAACCGGATCGGTGCGACGTGCACCGCTACGTCCGGGATCTCGAGGAGTTGATGATTCGCGTGACCGGTGCCTACGGGTTCGACGCCGGCCGCATCGAGGGTCTGACCGGCGCGTGGGTCGAAGCCGAGAAGATCGGGGCGATCGGCGTCCGGATCCAGCGATGGGTCACGAGCCACGGGTTCGCCTACAACGTCAACACCGACCTCGACTTCTTCAGGCTCATCGTGCCCTGCGGGATAGCGGACCGCGGAGTGACCTCTCTGCGGAAACTCACCGGCCGGGAGATTCCCATCTCCGAGGTCGAAGACCGCCTCGAGGCCACGTTCCGGGACATCTTCGGCTACTGACAGCTTGGGGCAGCGCCGGCTGAAGCCGGCCCCCACGCGAGCCAGACGGTTGCGTGTTCGCCGCAGATGGTGTAAGTCCTTGTTTGTCAGTATCTTAGCAGGTCACCATAAATAAGACCGCTTGGGTCGGAATAAACCCTGCCGTTCTGGGGTTCTAGGCTATGACACCCAAACGAGGTACTTGAGTCATGGCAGCCTCTCCGTCGCAGAACCTGGCAGAACTGGCCCTTGTCGAACGTCTCCGGGCGCGAGACGAATCGGCCGTGGCCGAACTGGACGCCACCTACCGGACCCGGATCCAGCAACTGGCTCTCCGGTACATGAAGAGTCCCGAGGACGCCGAAGAGGTGGCCCAGGACGTGTTGCTGAAGGTCTACCGGAAGATCGACGCGTTCCGGGGGGATTCGGCGCTGTCGTCGTGGATCTTCCGGATTACGTTCAACACCGTGATGTCACGGCTTCGCAGCCACAAGTTCACCCGCAAGCTCGAGGTGCGCGGCGACGACCTGCTGGCGGATGTCGAGGAAAACGGCGGCCGGCTCCGGCACGAACCGGCCGACTGGTCTTCGATGGCCGACGAAGCGATGTTGCGCGCCCAGATGCGGGAGCGGCTGGCGGAAGCGATGCTGCAGATGCCCGACATCTACCGGGTTCCCGTGGTATTGCGCGACCTCCACGGGCTGTCGACCGAGGAGGCGTCGGTCCGCCTCGGGATCAAGGAGCAGACGCTGAAGTCGCGCCTGCACCGCGGCCGCCTGTTCCTGCGCGATCGGCTGGCGGCCTTTGCCGACGGTCTGAGCCTGCACCGGCCCGTGGCCGGGGGGGCGATGGCGTAGGAGTCGCAGCCGGGTTACTCTGGTTCCATGGACTACTCAACGTCGCAGCGCGTTGCCCTGGTGACCGGCGGTTCGAAGGGGATCGGTAAGGCCATTGCGGCGGCCCTGCTCGAGTCCGGCATGCACGTGGCCATCACCGGGCGCGACCCCAACGCGCTGAGGTCTGCGGTGTCGGACATGGCCCTCCAGGCGCACCACGGGGGCGCCCGCATCGAGTGGGTGGCGGGCGACGTTCGCCAGGAAGACAGCGCCCGGGGCATGGTCGAGACGGCGGCGTCCAGGCTAGGCGGACTCGATATCCTGGTGAACAACGCGGCTGTCGGCATCATGGTCGAGGTGGCGTCGATGACCGGCGCGCAGTGGCGCGAGACGGTCGAGACCAACCTGAACGGCGTCTTCTACTGCACGCATGCGGCGGTGCCGTTCCTTCGTCAGCGCGGCGGCGGCTGGATCGTCAACATCAGCAGCCTCGCGAGCGCCAATCCGTTTGCCGGAGGGGCCGCGTACTCGGCCACGAAGGCCGGCTTGAATGCCTTCGGCGAGGCGCTCATGCAGGAGCTTCGCTACGACAACATCCGCGTGACGACCGTGTGCCCGGGGTCCGTGAAGACGGGGTTTGCCGGATCGGAGGCGGGGCCTGCGGCCGAGTGGAAACTCGCGCCAGAGGATGTGGCGCGGGTCGTCCTCGACCTCGTGGCGCATCCCGACCGCAGCCTGCCGAGCCGCGTGGATCTGCGGCCCTCGAAACCTCCGCGCAAGAAGTGAGGGTCAGCGGCCGGGCGGTGTGCGGCCGGCCCATCGCTCCGCCAGGACCCATCCGATCGCCGGCAGTACGAACAGGACGCCGAGCACGCGTGTGAGCACGAATGGCGACATCCTGTAGTGATCGAGCGCGATGGCACACGCGTACGTCGACGCGGCCGACACGACCATCCCAAGGGCCAGTTCGACCGAAAACACGCGCCCCCGGAACCGGTCCGGCACGGCCATCTGCAGCAGCACGGTGCTGAACACCCAGAGGACCGAGCCCGCCGCGTGCGATCCCGCCACGGCGATCGAGGCCCACGCGAGTCCCGGGGCCCATCCGAGCGCCAGGTAGAAGCCGGAGACCACCAGGAACGACGGCGCGATGGCGCGTCGCATCGCGTCGGCGCGCTGACCGAGCCACGCTCGCGCAAGGATGGGGCCCACCCCGGCTCCGACGCCCCGCGCGGCGTACAGCAGTCCGATGCCCGCGGCGGCGTGCCCGCCAATCGGAAACACCCGTTCGCCAAAGATCGTCATCAGCAGCAACACGCCGCCCGCCATGCCCCAGGCCGCCTTGACGAACATCAGGACCGCGACGCGCCGGTCCGACCGCACGAAGCGGGCCCCCTCGACGAGGTCTGGGATTCCCGTCATCGCGGCGAGTCCCGCGGTGGTCCGGGCGGCCGGCGGCCGTGCCTCGAACGTCGTCCGGCCGATGAACACCGCCGACGCGAAGAAGGACAGCGCGTTCATCGCGAAAGCGGCGTTTCGCCCGAGGACCGCCGTGACGAGGCCCCCGACGCCGGCGCCGATCGCCAGCATCGCCGACCAGGTGGCGCTCGACAGCGCGTTCGCGGTCAGCAGTTGATCTCGTCCCGTCACCGACGGGATCGATGCCGTCCTGGCCGGCTCGAAGAACGCCGTGCCCGCCACGGCCCCGCCCATCAGCGCGTAGACGATCCAGACCTGGTCCGGACCATCGACGAACAGGAGCCCGAGCACCAGCAGGCCGCGGACGACGTCGGCGCTGACCATCAGTCGACGTCGATTCACCCGGTCGACGATCACGCCCGCCATCGGGCCGACCAGGGCCATCGGCAGGAACTGGACGATGATCATCAGGGCCACCGACGTGGCCGTGCCGGTCAGTTCGAGCAGCAGCGCGTAGACCGCCACCGAGTTGAACCAGTCTCCGAGCTGACTGACCACCTGGCCGAACCAGAGCAGGCGGTAATCGCGGTTGCGGGCGAGGAGTGCGCGATAAGGGTTCACAGTGGCTTCGACGAGACGGTACAATCGGGCCACCAAAGTATAGCGTCGGGCGTCACATGGGCGAGACGATCGGTCAGTTCGAAGTGCTGGGTGTCCTCGGCTCCGGGGGATCGGGGACCGTGTACCGCGCGCGCGACATGCGCGCGGGGCGGACCGTCGCCGTGCGCGTGCTCGGCGATCTGTCCGGCGACGCGGCATCGCGGGCGGCGTTCACGAAGGCGGTGACGCCGTACCTCGCGATCTCGCATCCCCACGTGGCCTCGCTCTTCACGGTGGGCGAACACCGCGAGTGCCCGTACCTCGCCTACGAGTTCATCCCTGGCGAACGGCTGGGCCAGCTGGCGTCGGGTCGCCCGATCAACCTCCGACGCGCCGTCGACCTGCTGACGCAGGTCGCCGACGGACTGGCGGAGGCGCACGCCTTCGGCCTCCGACACGGCGCGCTGACTCCGAACTCGATCGTGGTCACGCCCAAGGGGCACGCGAAGATCCTCGATTTCGGCCTCGCGGAATGGCAGCCGCGGAATGCGGCGGCGCACACGGCCGTCCGCCTCGGCAATCGGTACGCCGTCATCGGGCCTGGCACCGTCGCCTACATGGCTCCCGAACAGGTGCTCGGGCACGCCGCGGACCATCGGGCGGACCTTTTCGCGCTGGGCGTCATCCTGTACCAGTTGCTCACAGGCCGCCAGCCGTTCGACGCCGAGCGGCTCGATGATACCGGTGTCCGTATCGCCCAGTTCACACCGCCGCCGCCGAGCCACATCGCCCACGACGTGCCGCCGGAACTGGACGCCATTGTCCTGAAGGCGATGGCCAAGGACTTGAAGGATCGTTACCAGGACGCCGCCGCATTGGCGGGCGATCTCCGAGGTGTCACCTCGGCCCTTCTGCAGCGTGACGCGGCGATCGAACACGAGCGGGCCGCGAGCGAAGCGCCCCCGCCGGCCTCCAGGACCCGCCTGTGGCTGCTCGTCATCCTGCTGGCCGTCGTGGCCGGGCTGGCGGCCTGGTCGCTGCGCGACCGTGTCGGGCGGACGTCGTGGGCCGGTGCCGATGGAACGCAGGCCACGCCCGTCGTGGCGGTCGTGCCGTTCGCCGTCGGCGGCGGGGACGTCTCCCGCGAGTACATCGGGTCCGGCATCGCCACGGAACTGGCCACCCGCCTCGGACATATCCGCGGTCTGCAGGTCAGGGGCACCTCGTCGGTGCGAGCCCTGATCGGCAAGGCCCCGACGGCCGTCGCGGCCGAGACCGGTGCCAGTATCGTCGTGACCGGCTCCGTCGGGCCAGGGCCCTCCGGCTGGAGCACGGTCGAACTGTCGGTCGAACTCGTGGACGGCCGGGAGGGCAGGTCGGCGTGGCGCCGGCGATACTCCGGCGGCGGGGCGGACCTGTCGGCGCTGCAGGCGAAGATCGCGCGGGAGATCGCCGCGTGGTTCGCGTTGCCGCAGGTCTCGTCCGCCGCCAACGATCGGGCGTCGCTGAGACTCGTCAACCCCGATGCCTACGACGTCTACCTCCAGGGGCTCGACGCACGCGCCGACGGCGACACCGTCCGGGCGGCGCAGTTGTTCGAGGCGGCGCTCGAGATCGATCCCAGCCTCATCGACGCCCAGGCGGCCCTGGCCGAGACGCTGCACGCGAGCGTGGCCCTGACGGGACGCGCGTCATATCTGGACGTCCACGACCGGATGCGTCGCGCCGCCGAAGAGGCGTCGACGGCCGATCCCGATCTCGCCTCCGCCCAGATGGCCCTCGGGCTGTCGGCCGATTCGTACCGCGAAGCGCTCGAGCGACTGGGACTGGCCATCGAACTCGACCCGTCGTCGACCGCCGCGTATCTCGCCGTCGCCGACGTCTTGCGCGAGGTGGACCCGCCGCGTGCCATCCGCTTCAGCCGCATGGCGGCCGCGCTCGATCCGACGCAACCGCTCGTGCCGTATCACGAGATCGCGGCGACCCTGTCGACCGGAGGTCGCCAGGACGCGCTCGCGCTCATCGCGCGGGGCCAGGCGCTGGCGCCGCGCGCCCCGTGGTGGGACGCCCTCCGGCAGCGGGCGAGCCTGATTGGCGACGGGGCCGAGGTCGGGTACGACACCACGCGGAGCGTGTCGGACTTCGCACCCGGCGCCCTGGTCCGCGCCGAGGTGCTCGTGCGAGGCGGGCGCGCCGGAGAAGCCGACGCGATGCTCTCGATCGTCACGCGCGTCAACCCGACGTTGTGCGAGGCGCGGGCGCTGCTGGCGGCGGTGAAGATGCAGGAACGGCAGTCGGTCGATGCCAGACGGCTCGCGGGCGAGATCCTGGCCGCGGCGCGCCGGGCAGACGACGCCGAACCCTGGGCGCGATGCGCCGCGCTCGCCGCAGCGGCCGTCGGCGACGCCGATCTTTCGGCGACCTGGGTGGCCAGAGCCGCAACGACTGAACGTGCCCTGAAACTCTGGGGGCAGACGAGCGCCGTGCTCAGCCCGCTGCCGGCGATCCGCCAGAACGTCTTCCCCTGGGACCGCGTCACCTCCAGCCCCCGATTCTCCGCAGCCGTGGCCGGGCTCGAGTCGGCGCTGGTCGCCGCGCGAGGCGAGGCGGCGAAGACCATGGAGCGCTTCGAGCACCGCTGACGTGGGGTGCCTCAGCCGGAGGTCCCCAGCAGCGACGCCAGCCGCGCCGTGTCGATGTTCGAACCCGACACCACGACCGCGACGTTTCGCCCCCGGGGCCGCACGCCCGCGAGCAGCGCCGCGACGCCGACGGCGCCCGCGCCTTCCGCAATCAGGTGATCGTGCGTCACGAGGGCGCGCACCGCATCCTCGATCACCGGCTCGGCGACGAGCACCACTCGATCGACCAGCCGCCTCACCAGATCGAACGTGATGGTGTCCGGGTCCATGTTGCCCGCCAGCCCGTCGGCGATCGTCGGCCGCACGTCCACTTCGGTGATGCGCCCGGCCGACAGCGACGTGTGAAACGCGGGGGACGCCGCGGCTTCGGCCCCGAGGACTTCGATGTCCCCCGAGACCGCCTTCGACGCGACGGCGATCCCGCTGATGAGCCCGCCTCCGCCGACCGGAACCACGATCGTGTCGACCGATGGCCAGTCCTCGACGATTTCGAGGGCGACCGTTGCCGCACCGGCGATGATGTCCGGGTGCGAATACGGCGAGATGTACGTGACGCGGGACTGCGCCGCGAACGACTTCGCCATCCGCTCGGCGTCTTCGTAGGTGGGAGCGACCGCCCGCAAATCCGCGCCGTGCCTGGCGATATGATCGAGTTTGGCGCGTGGCGCGGTGGCCGGCGTGAAGACCACCAGCCTCACGCCCAGCCGTGCCGCCGCATACGCCAGCGCGCGGCCGTGGTTCCCCGCCGAGGCGGTGACCAGCAGTTCGTCCCGTTCCTGCCGGGAAGACCGGCGTTCGAGGCGGGCGGCGGCGGCGTTGAAGGCGCCGCGCGCCTTGAACGAGTTGCTGACCTGCAGCGACTCGAGCTTCAGCCGGACGTGGACGCCGGTCTGTGCCGACAGGCCGGGAGAGTGCACCAGGGGCGTGCGGCGGACGAACGGGGCAATACGCTGACGTGCAGCGAACACATGAGACAGGTTCATGACAGGGCCGCTTCCGGAGCCTGCGCCATTCTATCCGCTGTGCGCGCGCCTCGGCCGCCTGATACGCTATCGGCATGATCGTCGAGAGCCGGGCCGTCGCGCCATTCCTCAAGAACGGGTTCGTCGTCGCCTGCGATCGGACGCGGGACGCCGTCATCATCGACCCGGGTGACGAGGTCGGCGACCTGCTTGCCGTCGTCCGCGACCGGCAACTCTCGGTCCGCCACATCCTGGTCACTCACGGCCACATGGATCACGTGGCGGGCATCACGGAGGCGAGGCAGGCCACCGGGGCCCCGGTCGCCCTGCATCCCGACGACCTGTTTCTCTACCAGGCTGCAACCGAACAAGGTCGAATCTTCGGGTACGAGGTCGATCAGCCAGCGCCGCCCGATGTGTTCCTCGAGGCCGGCGGGCGCATCACGTTCGGATCGCTCGAAGCCACCGTACTCCACACGCCCGGCCACAGCCCGGGCGGCGTCTGTTTCTTCATTGGGGCTGTCGGAGTGGCGCCCGTGGACCTCTTCGCCGGCGACACGCTGTTTGCCGGATCGATCGGCCGGACCGACCTGCCGAAGGGCGATTACAGGACGCTCATGGCATCGATTCGTGAGGTCCTGATGACGTTACCCGACCACGTGAACGTGTACCCCGGGCACGGTCCGAGCACGACGATTGGCGAAGAACGCCGGAACAACCCGTTCCTGCGAATTCGCTGACGCCGGCATCTCCTTCAGTCCGTCGCGTCGCCTTCGCCCGGCTCGGTCCCGCCCGCGACTCCCGCCGACGGATCGTCACGCTCGAGCACGAACTCCACACGTCCGACGCGAAGCACCTGTCCTTCGGCGAGCGGACCGGTCGTGACCCGTTCTCCGTCAATCCACGTGCCGTTGGTGCTGTCGAGATCCGTCACTTCGACCGACCCGTCGTCGGCGACGGTCAGGCGGCAGTGCACGCGCGAAATCAGCGGGACGTCGACGACGAAGGTGGCGCCCGCGCTCCTGCCGATCGTACGCAGGTGGCCCGGCAGGAGCCTGAAGGTCAACGGGTGTTCGGGATCCGGGGGCAGTGTCCGCAGTTTCCACATCGTGGCTATCTTCCGACCGGCAGTTCCGCGAGCTTCACCTTGAGCCAGCCCGTCACGGTGTCGAGCACCTTCGGACTGATGCTCTTGTCCGTCAGCAACGGGTATTCGCTGACCTCGCCCGTCGGCGCCGGGACGAGCAGGTGGTTCACGCCTTCGATGACGACGAGTTCCGCGGGCCAGTTCGCCCTGCGTGTCTTCGCGAGATCGAGCAGGAGCTGGCCGTGCCGGGGCGCCACCTGGCGGTCGCGCTCACCTTGGACGATGAGGACGGGTTCTTCGACCTTCGGCAGCACGGTTGCGGGGTTGAAGACGAGGAAGCTCCGGAACCAGGGGGTGTCCGCCTGACGGCGCAGCGCCTGCGGAATGCCCTCCCAGCCGGTCCCGGAAATGACAGCCTGCTGGAGCTTCTGCTGAAGCTCGACACGGCTCTTCCGCTCCTCCTCAGGCAGGGACATGCCCGCGAGCAGGTGCTGCTGCTGCTCCAGGACGAGCTGGGCGCCGGTGGTCCCCGGCGTCGCGATCAGCATCAGCGCCGCCACATTCTTCTTCTCGCGGGACGCGGCGAGCATGCCGACCAGGCCGCCCTCGCTGTGGCCGACGATGGCGATGCGGCGGGGATCGACGTCGGGCCGCTTCCGCAGGAACCCGACGATGGCGCGCACGTCGTCGGCGTAGTCCTCGAGTGACACGGCCTCGTCGCGGCCGCCGCTTTGTCCGACCCCGCGTTTGTCGTACCGGACGACGAGGAAACCCGCGTCAGCGATCGCGTTGGCGAGCTGCGCGAATACCGAGATGCCGGCGACGGTCTCGTCGCGGTCCACGGGGCCAGAACCCGCTACCAGGATGACCGCGCCGAACTTCGGAGCCCGCTTGTCTCCCCTGGCCGGCGGCTTCGTTCCCGGCGGGCGCGACAGCGTCCCGGCCAGGGAGAACCCGTTGGACGTCATGCGGATATCTTCGTCGCCTGGCCGCGGCATTCGTTCGATGCGTGCGGACACCGCCACCACGTCGTCGCGGGCGACCTCGAGCCCCTGGGCGTTGACGCGGAATCGAAGCAGACGCCCGGTGTCGTCGGTCCAGACTTCCGCGGGAACCGGCCCGGACGGATTGACGAACGTCACCGAGTAGAGTTTCGCCGGGATGGTCTGCACCGACGTCCGAATCCGTTCTTCCCGGATGCCGTTGACCTGAACCGCGACCTCCACCTGCGGCGCGATGTAGGCACGCAGTTCCTGGCCGGGCCTGGTGCCTCCAAGGCGCATGGCGAGCGCTTCGTACGCGCCGAAGAACATGTTGGGCAGGACCAGCGTGTCGGCGGCGACCCGGTCGGTCTTCTGGGACTGCAGGCCGGCCTGCATGATGTCGCTCGTGGCCACGCCGTTCGCGAATACCGTGCGCAGCACCAGCGCCTGGCCGCGCACCGTGCCGTCGACGTCCAGGCGGAGCGGCTTCCAGTCGCGGTCGTACGCCATCTCGAACTTCGCGGTGCTGACGCTGACCGGCGGCCCGATCCGGCCGTTCCCCCGAATACGCCAGCCGTCGGCGCCCGACGACAGGGTGACCTCTTCCGAACCGATCGGGACGCCCTGGACGAAGACCGTCAACGTCGACGGCGCCGTGGTTTGCGCGAGAGCCGGACGCGCGGCGACAAAGACAAGGGCCGCGGTGAACAAGGCGACGGCGGCGGTAGAATAGCGGTAGGAGTTCACGAATCTGAGCATACCAGCAAACGCCGGGGCGTAAGCCCGGCCTTCGTTTCTCCAGTACATATGCCCTTCTCCCTCGAACAGTATCGTGCCGTGCGGCAGGCGGCCGGCGTCGGCGACCGGTCCGGGCGCGGGCGTATCGCGCTGCGCGGTGCCGACCGCCTGACGTTTCTCCACGCGCTGCTGACCAACGACGTCGCGACCCTCACGGCCGGACGCGGATGTTACGCGATGCTCCTGACGCCCCAGGGCCGGGTCGTCTCGGACATGCGGCTATTCGAGCTCGGCGACGTCCTCCTCTTGGACGTTCCCGGCGAGTCAAAAGACGTCCTCCTCCAGAAACTGGACCAGATGTTGTTCTCGGAGGACGTCCAGATCGGAGACCTGTCGGATGGTCTCGGCTGCATCAGTGTTCAGGGACCGCTCGCGGCGGGCGTCGTGGCGTCCGCGCTCGGGCTGGACGCCGCGGCACTCGCCGCGTTCGTCCCCTTCCAGAACACACGGGCGGCATGGCAGGGCGAAACGGTGATTGCGGCGCGCGTCGACGAATTCGGCCTGCCAGGCTTCTTCCTCTTCGCCGGGATGGCGATCGTCGCCGGGCTGGCGGCGGTGACGGGGGCGCACGGCGCCGAGTTGCTCGAGCCCGACACGGCGGACGTGCTGCGCGTCGAGGCGGGAGAACCGGTGTTCCCGATCGACATCGACACCGAGACGATTCCGACCGAGGCGGGTATCGAATCCAGGGCCGTCAGCTACGTGAAGGGCTGCTTCCCCGGCCAGGAAGTGCTCGTGCGGATCCGGGATCGCGGGCACGGCCGCGTCGCGCGCCGGCTCGTCGGCCTCGTGTGTGCCGACCAGTCCGTCGCGGCGCCTGGCGATGTGATTCGGTCCGCCGGGAAGGACGCGGGACGTGTGACGAGCGCGGTGCTGTCTCCGGCGCTGGGACGGGGGATCGCGATGGCCTACGTGCAGCGCGACTTCGTCGAGCCGGGGACCGAGGTGACCGTGTCCTCCGGCGGGCGCGAGATCCTCGCGACGGTTACCGGGCTGCCTCCAGCAGTCTGACGAGCTCTTCGTCTGCCGGAGGCAGCGGGTAGGCCCTGAGATCCTCGCGCCTGACCCAGGCCATCTGCTGGCCCAGCGCGGGTACGGGTTCCGTGCGGAGCGTGCAGCGGAAGAACCGCAGTTCGACCTCGCGGTCCGGATAGCGGTGCGTCGTGGCGAGCATCTCGGAGCCCACGATCACGTCGGCCGCGAGTTCTTCGCGGATTTCCCGCTCCAGGCTCTGGGCGAGCGTTTCGCCCGGGTCACATTTCCCGCCGGGGAATTCCCAGAAGCCGGCGAGGTGCGTGCCGTCGAGCCGGCGTGTCAGCAGGAACGCTCCGCCCCGCTCGATGACCGCGGCGGTGACGACGATACGCGGCGTCACGCGCGAATCCACCGGCAGGACCTGGCCATCGGGCACCCCTCGCACCGCGGGGCGCGCGCAACGCAGACCATGGCGCCAAAGTCCATGATGGCCTGGTTGAAGTCGAAGACACGCCGCGAGGGCACCAGAGCTTCCGAGACGGCCCACAGGTGTTTCACCATCCGGTGTTCCTTCGGGTTGCCCTTGCCGACGAAGACACGGAAGAGCACGCGCGCGACGTTGGTGTCGAGAATGGCCGCGCGGCGCTTGAACGCGAAGCTCATGATGGCGCCCGCCGTGTAGGGGCCGATGCCCTTGAACGACAGCAGCGTGGCGTGGTCGTCGGGCAGCGCGCCGCCGAAGCGGCTGACCGATTCGCGCGCGATGGCGTGCAGGCGCTGCGGCCGGATGTTGTAGCCGAGCGGATACCAGGTGCGAACGGCATCGTCGACCGGCGCGCTCGCCAGCGCTTCGAGCGTCGGATACCGTCCGAGCCACTCGTGGTATTTCGGCACGACCCGGTCCACCTGGGTCTGCTGGAGCATGATTTCGGACACGAGGATGTGGTACGGGTCCGGCGTCGTGCGCCAGGGCAACGTACGGCCGTTGGCGTCGTACCAGCGCAGCAGGCGGCGGCGGAACAACTGGCGAGCCGCCGGTGCCGGGAGGGCGACGCGGGCGGCACGGGAGCGGGAGCGGGAACGGGTGGACATTCGGGGTTCGTGTGCTTCGGGTTCGGGATACTCCCCACTTATAATCCATCATCATGAAGATCTACACACGGACCGGTGACGGTGGCAGCACGACGCTGTTCGACGGCACCCGCATCGCCAAGTCCGACCTGCGCGTGGAGGCGTACGGCGAGGTGGACGAAGCGAACGCCGCCATTGGCGCCGCCCGATCCGAGGGGCTCGATCCGGACATCGACGCCGCGCTGGACGTCGTGCAGCGGGAATTGTTCGCGCTCGGGTCCCGGCTGGCGGATCCGGCCGAACGGATTGCCGGTCGCGTGAGGAAGGTCGCGCTGGGGCCCGGGGAGATCGGACGGATCGAATCCTGGATCGACACGTTCGAGGGCGAACTGACGCCGCTGAAGCGGTTCATCCTGCCCGGGGGGACACGCGCCGCGTCGGCGCTGCACCTGGCCCGCGTGGTCTGCCGCCGCGCCGAGCGGCGGATGGTGGCGCTGGTGTCTGTGGACGTCGAGTACCTCGCCTACATGAACCGTCTGTCGGACCTCCTGTTCGTACTGACACGAGTGGTCAACAAGCGGGCTGGCGTCGCCGAGGTCGAGTGGTGAGTGTCGGCGAGGCGTACGCCGAATGCGCGCGCCAGGCCCGTTCGCACTACGAGAACTTCCCCGTGGCGTCGGCGCTCGTGCCCCGGGCCATGCGCCCCCATATCGCCGCCATCTACGCCTTCGCGCGAACGGCGGACGACCTGGCCGACGAAGGCCAGGCGGCACCCGAAGCGCGGCTGGCGCGCCTCGACGCCTGGCTGGGGCTGCTGCACAGAGCCGTGGCCGCGCCGCGCGGGAGCGAGGCGGCCGGGTCCGGGCCGGCCGCGATCGTGGCGCTGGCGGAGTCGATCAAGACCGTCGGCCTGCCGGTGGTCCTCTTCGACGACCTCGTCTCAGCGTTCCGTCAGGACGTGGTGAAGACGAGGTACGAGACCTGGGACGACCTGCTCGACTACTGTCGGCGGTCGGCGAATCCCGTCGGCCGGCTCGTCCTCCGGGTGGCGGGAGTGGCCAACGAGACGGTGGACCGGCAGTCGGACGCGGTGTGTACGGCACTGCAGTTGACGAACTTCTGGCAGGATCTCGAACGCGACTGGCGGAAAGGCCGCGTGTACGTGCCCGATGCCGACCGGCAACGATGCTGCGCGCGCGAAACGGACCTGGCCGACGGCCGCTGGTCGCCGGCCTGGCGGGCGGTGATGGCCGAAATGGCGGCGCGAACCACCCGGCTCTTCGACGCGGGCCGGCCCGTGTGTGACGCCGTGTCGGGGCGCCTCGCCTTCGAGTTGAGGCTCACGTGGCTCGGCGGAAAACGTATCCTCGACAAGCTCGAGGACGGTGGGTTCGACGTGTTCGCCCGCCGGCCGGCGCTCGGCGCGGGAGACGCGCCCGCGCTGGCGTGGCAGGCGCTGCGCTGGCGGTCCTCGTGATCCGGGATTGACGACACCATGGCTTCACGCGACACGAACTTCTACTACTCGTTCGTCGTCCTGCCCGCGCACAAACGAGCCGCGATCGTCGCCGCCTGGGATTTCTTCAGGGCCGTCGATGATGCCGTCGATGAAGCCGGCGGGGGAGAGGGCGTCGAGGCGCGTGAGGCGGCGTCCGTGAAGGTGGGCGAGTGGCGCCGGGAACTGGCCGCCTGTTACGGCGACGGCGTGCCGGTCACGCCACAGGGCCGCGCGCTCGCCGCCCACGTCGAGCGCTTCGGCCTCCCGCGCCAGGCGTTTGCCGACGTGATTGACGGCGTCGAGATGGATCTCACCCGACAGCGATGGGCGACATTCGCTGACCTGCGCGAGTACTGCCTCCGCGTCGCCTCGGCGGTCGGCCTGGTCTGTATCGAAATCTTCGGCTACCGGAACCCGGCGTGCCGGCAGTACGCGGTGGACCTTGGCATCGCGCTCCAGTTGACGAACATCCTGCGCGACCTTGGCAAGGACCTCGGGGCCGGGCGCCTGTACCTGCCGGAGGAAGACCTGGCCCGCTTCTCGGTCGATGAAGCTCAACTGCGGCAGGGGCATCGCAGCGCGGCCGTACGTGCGTTGCTCGAGTACCAGGCGACACGGGCGCACGAGTTCTTCGACCGTGCGGCGGCTGGGCTGCCGCCGGAAGACGCGCGCAGCCTCGTGGCGGCACGCATCATGGGCGCGATCTACCAGGCGCTGCTGCGCCGAATCGAACGGACGGGATTCGACGTGTTCGGCGAGCCGCTGCGCTTGCCCCGGTGGCGTCAGGCTGCCGTCGCGGCGCGAGTGTGGGTGGGATCGTGGGTAGGCTTGTGACCATGGCATCACCGGACGTCATCGTGGTCGGCGCGGGCGTGGCCGGGCTCAGCGCCGCCTGCGCGCTCGCGGCGCGCGGCGCGCGCGTCCTCGTGGTCGAAGCCCGCCCCACGTTTGGCGGGCGGGCCGCTTCGCACCGTGATCCGGCGACGGGCGACACGGTCGATAACGGGCAGCACATCCTGATGGGGTGCTACCGTGAGTCGTTCGCGTTCCTGTCTCGGATCGGCGCGAGGGACCGTGTGCGGCTCCAGTCGAGCCTCGACGTCCCGATGGTTGACCGCGGCGGCGCCCCGTCGCGCCTGTCGTGTCCGGCGTTGCCGTCGCCGTGGCACCTGCTGGGCGGGGTGCTGGAATGGGAGGCGCTCGGCTGGCGGGACCGCCTGTCGGTGCTGCGAATCGGACCGGCCATCCGGACCGCGCAGCGCCACCTGGCCGGCCGGACGACAAAGCTGGCGGCCTCGCCTGGCGAGACGGTGACGCAATGGCTGGTCCGGAACGGCCAGACGGCGCGGATCCGGGAAATGTTGTGGGAGCCCCTCGCGCTGGCCGCGATGAACCAGCCACCCGAGGAGGCCGGAGCGTCGGCCTTCGCCCGCGTCCTGGCCGCCGCCTTCGGGGCGGATCCGGCCGACGCGGCGCTGGCGTTGCCGGCGGTACCGCTGAACGATCTCTACGTGGCGCCGGCGCGGCGATTCATCGAGGCGCGGGGGGGAATCGTCCGCGCCAACGCCCTCGCCAAGGTGGTGGTCGACGGGGATCGCGCGGTGGGCGTCGATATCCGCGGAGCGGAGCGAGTTCCCGCTGGTGCCGTGGTGAGTGCCGTGCCGTGGCACGCCGTGGGACGGTTGTTCGACGTCGTGCCCGCCCCGCTGTCCGAGTTGGTGGCCGGCGCCGCGGCCATGTCGGGTTACCCGATCGTCACGGTGAACCTGTGGTTCGACCGTCCGGTCATGGACGTGCCGTTTGTCGGGCTGCCCGGCCGGGAGATGCAGTGGGTGTTCGACAAACGGGCGGTGTGGGACGTACCGGCGTCGCACCTCTCCCTCGTCTCGAGCGGCGCGGCGCACCTGGTCGGCCGGACCAACGGACACGTCGTCGGATTGGCGATGGCCGAGATGCGGGCGGCGCTGCCGCGCGCGGCCGCCGCGACGCTCAGGCACGCGTCGGTCATCCGCGAGCGCAATTCCACCTTCTCGGTGGCGCCGGGGCAGCCGGTTCGCCCGGCGAATCGCACGGGACTCGTTTCGTTCGTGCTGGCAGGTGATTGGACCGACACGTCATTGCCGGGTACGATCGAAAGCGCCGCCGCGAGCGGTCACGCGGCCGCGAGAGTCGTCGAGGGCATGGAGCCAGAGTCCGGAATCCGATGAACACGATCATCGTCCACTACCAGGAAATCGCCCTCAAGGGGCGTAATCGGCCGTATTTCATCAGCAAGCTCGTTCGCAACGTGCGGCGCATGACCGCCGACGTCGGGGTGGCGGAGGTGCGCGCGCTGATGGGGCGGATCGAGATGGTGCTGGCGCCAGGCGCGGAGTACGGGCCCATCCGCGAACGGCTGCAGCACGTGTTCGGCGTCGCGAACTTCTCGAAGGCCGGTCGCGTGCCCGTCGACCTGGACGGGATTGCCGCGGCCATCGTGTCGGACCTCGAAGACGTCGATACCCCGAGTTTCCGTGTCAGCGCCAAGCGGGCCGTGAAGACCTTCCCGATGACGTCGCCGCAGATCGAGCGGGAGATCGGCGGACGTATCAAGGACGCGCGCGGATGGAAGGTGGACCTCGACCGGGGCGCGCTCACCGTTCGCGTCGAGATGCTCCAGAACGAAGCGTTCTACCACTTCGACCGCGACAAGGGACCCGGGGGGCTGCCGTCTGGCGTGAGCGGGCGCGTGGTGACCCTGATGTCGGGCGGGATCGATTCCCCCGTCGCGGCCTTCAGGCTGATGAAACGCGGGTGTTCCGTCGTGCTGGTGCATTTCCACAGCTACCCGTTCCTGTCGCGGGCCTCGCAGGACAAGGTGCGCGACCTGGCGCGGCTGCTGTGCCGCTACCAGATGCGGACACGCCTCCACCTCGTGCCGTTCGGCGAACTGCAGCGCCAGATCGTCCTCGATGCCCCGCCACGGCTCCGCGTGGTCCTCTACCGGCGGCTGATGCTGAGAATTGCCGAGCGGATCGCCGGCGAGGCCCAGGCGCGCGCCCTGGTGACCGGCGAGTCGATCGGTCAGGTGGCGTCGCAGACCCTCGACAACATGTCGGTGATCGCCTCGGCGACCGCGATGCCCATCCTTCGTCCGCTCGTCGGTATGGACAAGGAAGAGATCGTCGGTGAAGCCCAGCGTATCGGCTCCTACGACATCTCGATCGTTCCCGACCAGGACTGCTGCCAGCTGTTCACGCCCCGCAACCCCGAGACGCACGCCCACGCCGGCGTGGTCGAATACGCCGAAGCCAGACTCCCGATCGACCAGATGATCGCCTCGGCCCTCGAAGGAACGGTCGTCGAGAAGTTCCGCTTCCCCGAGTAACGGATACCCGAGGGTCAGGCCCCTTTTCTCATTTCGGTCTCATTTTGCCGTGCCCGGCCCCGTCGGGCGAACGCATGGCGAACATCGGCGGCGGCGCGCGCCCAGGATCGGCGCGCCGCCTGGCCGGCACCCTGCCTGGAGGGGGCCGGAGGCGATCTTGAGACGGAAATGAGAAAAGGGGCCTGACCCTAGAGTGCGATCGCGAGGAGGCCGGCGACGAAGAAGGCGGCCGTGCCAATGAGCACCGGTCGGCGCAGCGCCGGGCCGCCCAGGGCAAGCACGAGCCCGCACTTCACGGCCGTATTCGACAATGCGGCGATGATGATCGCCCGCGTCGCCACCGCCACGTCGCCGGTCTTCGCGTAGTCGGCCATCGACAACGTGATGGCATCCACCTCGGTCGTGCCGGCCAGTGCCGCGAGCGCATACATCCCCTGGCCCTGGAACCGCTCCTGCACCACCTTCACAATCAGCATCACGATGACGAACGACGCGGCGAACTTCGCCGCTTCCGTGAGACTGAAGGGGTTCTTCAACGGTACGTCCCGCGCGACCGTCGCTTCCGCGGCCTGTCCCTTCCGGCTCGCCCGGTAGAACACCCACGCCGCCGCCACCGCCGCCACGGCCATCATCCCGAACGGCACCGCCACGTCCGCCGCCATCGCCCGGTTGACGACCAGCACCTCGACGACAACCCGCCCGCACATCACGCACCACGACAGGAGAATGCCGGCGGCCAGGGCCGACGCGAGCGCCTCGTCGCGTTCCACCTGGCTTCGTTTCGCAAACGACAGCGTCACCGCCGTCGACGACACGAGACCGCCCGTCAGCCCGGTGACCGCCGCGCCGCGATTTGCCCCGAGCCATCGGGTCGCGACGTAACCCACGAGAGAAAGACCCGCAATCAGCAGGACGAGCAACCAGGCCGAACGCGGGTTGACCGCACCCCACGGATCGACGGCCCGGTCCGGCAGGAGAGGCAGCACGATGAACGTGGCCAGCAGCAGGCGCAGGCCGGCAAACACATCGTCCCAGCCGAGCTTCGCGACGATGCCGTGCAAGGGTTGTTTGTAGGCGAGCGCGGCGGCCGTCACCACGCCGAGCCCGATGGCCAGTCCCTGGTGGCCGAGCGTCGTCAGGCCGCCCAGCAGGCACGTCACCAGCGCCGCCGCTTCCGTCGTCAGGCCGACCGCCCCCGGCGATACCTGTGCCTCCCGGATGTATCCGGCCACCACGAATGCGGAGACGACCAGCAAGACGGCAGGGAGTATCCACGGCGCGGACAGCACCAGCGACAGATAGCCCCCGATGGCACCGATTTCGGCGATGAGGATGAACGTCCGGAGGCCGCCGATGCCGTGGCTCTCGGCGTCCCGCCTCTTCTCACGCTCAATCCCGATGAGCGCGCCGATGAACAGCGCCGTCGCGAATGCCCGGACAGTCGTCAGATCGGTGCCCGTATCCATGCGGGCATTCTAATGGGGATTGGGGATTGGGGAACGGCGCTACTTCTTCAGAAGTTCGGATCCGCTAAAGGTCCCAACGCAGGTGTTTGCCGTGTAGTTGACCCGGACGCCGGTGCCTTCCAGCGCGGCCGTGCCGGTGATCGTGAAGGTGCAGTCGCCGAGGGGGGTCTGAGCGACACCCGACGCCTTCCAGTTGACGACACTTCCGGTCAGCGTGCCCTCGGCCGTGCCGTTCAGCTTCACGTTTCCCGAACAGGTCGCGCCGAACGTGCCCTTGGCGGTCGTGCCCGTCAGTTCGGTGATCTCCCACTGGAAATTGCCGCAGGCGTCGGGATTGATACCGCCGTTGCTCGACCACAATCCCGTCGACAGGGATCGAATCACGTCGCTCGTCGACGACGGTTCCGAGACACGCGTCAATTCGATGCACGCGGTCGCCATCAGCGCGGCCACCAGAATCGCTCCGAGCATCGTCACGTGAGTGCGTCGTGTCATGTCCGTGTCCTCGTACGTGTCAACAGGGCCCGATCCCCGAAGTACGTGCGGAGCGCCCGGCCTGTGCTGTCGAATGCCAGCTGTCCCCAGGGCATCGTGTCGGCCGAAAACGTCCGCACCTCCAGACTCTCGTCGTCCGTTGCACGTGGCGTGCCACCGGTCGCTCGAGCGCTGAACACGACGATGACCGGTGTCTCGCCGGGGTACGAGTAGATGTCGAGAATGCCCTCGAGTTCGATGGCAAGTCCACATTCTTCAAGTGCTTCCCGGATCGCCGCGGATTCGAGGGTCTCGCCCCGATCGACGTACCCGCCCGGGAACACCCAGCGGCCGTAACCGGGCTCGATCGCCCGTTTCACCAGGACGATTTCGTCATCGGGCATCCGAATAATGGTCCCGACCGCCACTTTCGGGTCCAGGTAGTGGATGAACCCGCACGTGTCACAGGTGGGGCGTTCCGGACCCCGGCCCTTCTCGGGCCGGCGGACGAGCGCCGCAGCGCAGCGTGGGCAATACCGGAATTCGTCTGGGTGCATCTCTAGCCTCGAGCCCCTAGCCCCTAGTACAATAGGCCTTTATGTCCATCCTGAAAGTCTCGCGCATGGGCCATCCGGTCCTTCGGAAGAAGATGAAGCCGCTTCCGCCGGCCGAGATCGGGTCCGCGTCGATCCAGAACCTGATCGACAACATGACCCAGACGATGCTCGAATACAACGGCGTCGGACTGGCGGCGCCACAAGTGCACGAAGATCTCCGGCTCTTCGTCGCGCTCGTCGTCACCGACAGCGACGACGAAGACGAGGACCAGGCCGGGGAGCCCGAACCGCCGAAGGTGCTGGCGGTGATCAATCCAGAAATTACACCCGTGAGTCGTGCCGTCGAGGAAGACTGGGAGGGGTGCCTGAGCATCCCGGACATCCGTGGGCTGGTTCCGCGCGCGCGTGACATCCGGCTGCGCGGTTACGACCGGAACGGTGAACGCCTCGAACTCCAGGCGAGCGGGTTCATGGCCCGGATCCTCCAGCACGAGGCCGATCACCTGGACGGCGTGCTGTTTCTCGACCGGATGAAGTCGTTCGATAGCCTGTCGTTCATCGAGGAATACGCGCGGTACCACGCGAGGCGCGAGTAGGCTCGGCGACGTCCGTGTCCCTGACCTCGCCGCCCCTCGTCACGTTTCGCCGTGCGCCCGCGGCGCCGTTCGACGGCGCGCCCGCGGAGGGCCGCGCCGCAGGTGTGCCCGCGTGGAACTACTTTCCGAATGCCGAGCGCCGCCCGTGAAGAAGTCGCCCGTAGTCATCGTCTTCGTGACCGTGTTCATCGACCTGCTGGGGTTCGGGATCATCATCCCGCTGCAGCCGTTCTACGCCGAGCATTTCGGGGCGAATGCGTTCACCGTCGGCATGCTGTCGACGTCGTTCTCGCTGATGCAGTTCATCTTCGCGCCAATCTGGGGGCGGCTGTCCGACCGCATCGGCCGTCGGCCGATCATCCTGGCGGGCCTGTTTGGCTCCTTCCTGTCGTACCTGGCGTTCGCATCGGTCTCGTCCCTGCCGCTGCTCTTCGCGGCGAGGCTGTTCGCGGGAATTGCCGGCGCGAACATCCCGACGGCCCAGGCGGTCATGGCCGACATCACGACGCCCGAGAATCGGGCGAAGGGCATGGGTCTCGTCGGCGCCGCGTTCGGGCTGGGTTTCATCTTCGGACCGGCGATTGGTGGATTCCTGAGCCGGTGGGGGTACGCCGCCCCGCCGTTGTTCGCGGCGGCGCTGTCAGTGCTGAACTTCGTGTTCGCGTGGTTCAGGCTGCCCGAAACGCTGAGCCCGGAACACCGCGCCGTCAAGCGCGCCGGGCGCCTCGATGCGCTGGGCAAGGCCCTGGCACGGCCGCACCTGCCGTTCCTGCTCCTGACGGGGTTCCTGGCCGTCGCGTCGTTCTCGGTGTTCGAGGCGACCTTCGCGCTTTTCGCCGAGCGCCGGTTCGGTTTCACGGCGTCCAGCATCGGCTACGTGTTCGCGTTCGTCGGCGTCATCCTGGTCATCATCCAGGGCGTGCTCGTCGGCCGGGTCACGAAGGCCGTGGGCGAGCATCACCTGGTGCCCATCTCGCTGTCGGTCGTCGCCATCGGCCTGCTGATGATCCCGGCTTCCCGCACGCTGGGGCCGCTGCTGGCGTCCCAGGCGGTCCTCGCGGTCGGCATGGGATTCAATGGTCCGTCGCTCATGTCGCTCATCTCCCGCCTGTCGGCGGCGGAGGACCAGGGCGGAGTGATGGGCCTGGTGCAGTCGCTGAACAGCCTGGCGCGGATCATCGGCCCGTTGTACGGCGGTTTCACGTTCGATCACTTCGGGATCGGGACGCCGTTCGTCAGTGCGGCCGCATTCATGGCGGGCACGGCGGTGTTTGCCACGTTCGCGTTGTGGCGGGCGCGGAACGAACTGGCGGCGTCGTCCGGAGGGACACGCGGCGGCCTGGCGCACTAGCCATGGGGGGTGGGACGTGGGACATGGGGCGTGGCCGATGAACGAGGGCCGGCGATGAGCCGTTTCCGGTATTCGACACCTATCGCGGTCCGCTTCCGCGACTGCGACCCGATGGGCCACGTCAACAACGCGGTCTACCTGACGTACCTCGAAGTCGCACGTTTTGCCTACTGGCAGGACGTGGCCGGCGGCCGATGGTTCGGGGATGCGGGCTTCATCGTCGCGAGGGCGGAGATCGACTACAAGGCGCCGGCCAGAACGGGTGACACCATCCAGGTGTTTCTGGGCATCACCGGGTTCGGCAGGACGAGTTTCGTCTTCGAGTACGAGTTGTTCGACCAGAGTGGCCGTCAGATCGCCAGCGCTCGAACCGTGCAGGTCATGTACGATTACGCGAAAGAGACACCCGTCCCCGTGGTGGACGAGTTCCGGGATCTGATTGCCGCGTTCGAAGGACTGGGCTGACCGATGAAGTCCATTACCATCTTCGGCAAGGACACCTGACCCTACACGAGTGACGCCCGTGAGGCGTTTGCCGGCCGCGGTTACGCGGTGGAATACGTGAACGTGAAGAAGGATGCGGCCGGGCTGCAGCGGATGCTGGCCCACAGCCGGGGCCGGCGCGACGTCCCCGTCATCGTGGAAGACGGGCGCGTGACGATCGGGTACGGCGGCAGTTGAGGGGTCTGACGCTGGCCGCCGTGCGCGGCCCACACGGCCTCACGTCCGGCTGAAGCCGGGCGCCCACGTCAGACCTCGTCCCGCCGGATCGGCATGCTCATGCACCGAGCGCCGCCCCGCCCGCGGACGAGTTCGCTGCCCGCAAACGCCACGACCTCAACGCCGTTTTCTTCGAGCGCCCTGAACGTCCTGTCGTTCGACCGGTAGCCCATGACCTGTCCGGGCTTCAGCGCGAGGGTATTCGCGCCGTCGTTCCATTGTTCGCGCAGTGCCTCCACCACGTGCTCTTCCGGCCGGGCGTACTGTCCCGGCATGCCGGCAACGTACACCGTCGCGTCGCGATCGATGACGCCGAGGCGGGCCAGGCCGTCGAGCGTATCGTCGAACGTCTCCTCCCGGCCGTCCGCCGACAGCCGCTCCAGCCACGACGCCTCCGCCATCGCTGCCGGATCCGGCCCCCGGTATTCAAAGCCGAGCGCCGCGCACTCCCGCCGTGACCGCTCGGCCACCTCCACGTAGATCTGCGGGCGATCCCACAGATGCGGCAGCGTGATGATCCGCCGGCGATCGACGAAGGTCAGCACGGTATCGAGGTGCATGAACTCCCGTTTGGCCGGGATGTGGACCAGCAGGACCTGCCGAACCGGCGTGTGCTCGAACAGGTACGCGGCCAGCAGCCGGGCGCCGCGATCGTTGGTCCGTTCGCCGACGCCGACGAGCACGGTGTCGGCGCTCGGCACGAGCACGTCGCCACCCTCCACCGTGGCCTCCGCGTCTTCGAGCAAGCCGTCCCACAGCGTGGCGTTCACGAACAGCGGATGGTGCCGGAGGACGCTCCGAACCAGGCGGGCTTCGCGCAGCCTGGCTGCTTTTGCCGGATGCGAAATGACGAGCGTGCCGGGCACGGCAAACGCCGGGTCGCGCGTGAAGTAGAGGTTCGGCAGCGGCGGGAACGACACGCCAGGTGCGAGCGTGTAGTGATCCGGATACCCCGCGATGAGGTGGTGCGGCCGCAATCGATCGAGGCCGATGGCCGTCACCGTGTCCGCCCCGAGCACCTCGGTGGCCACCGTTTCGGATCCGCCGGGCTGGTTCCAGACGTGCTTGAGCAGGTCGTCGAGATACAGCACCGACGCTCCATGGTCGCTCAGCAGGTGCGTGAACGCCTTGTGCTGCGGGCGCGCCTCTTCGACGTCGAGGATGTCGTCGAAGAGCAGCGCGTCCTTGTTCCACGGCACGGTCTGACGGTGTTCGTACCCGGGCTGATGGACGAGCACCGCCCGGAGCCGTCCGACTTCCGACGACACGCCCCATTGGTGGCTGGTCATGCCGCACATTGTAGCGGCCCGCGGCAGGGGACGGGGAACGGGCGAGAGAGAAGGGGGACACAAGAGGCCCCTGGGGCTGTCACGCCCGCCGCCGTTCACGCACGTAGAACGCCAGGCCGACGGCCAGCGGCAGGAGCGATCCGGCCAGTAGCTTGATCTCGTAGGCCGCCACGTTCGTGACGTCCGCTCCCGGTACGAATGCCGAGACGATGCCCGCTCCGCTGACGGCAAGTCCGACGCCGCAGACCGCCCGTTTCCACGCGGGTTCGTCCCCGAGCCGCGCGGCGCCCAGGAACAGGTAGCAGAACGGGATCAGCGTCGTGATGACCGCCGACTTCAACAGCACCTGGTACGCCTCGCGGACCGTCGCGCCCCACATCGTCGCGGCGATGAACACCAGGGTCAGCGCGCCCTGCAGCAGCAGCGCAACCCACGGTGAACCGAAACGCGGATGGACGCGGCCCAGCACTCGCGGGAGCGAGCCGTTGAACCCCGCGGTGAACGGAATCCGCGCCGCGCCGGCGTACCAACCCGCCAGCCCTCCCGCGAGCGACACGGCCATGACCGCCGCCAGCGGCGTCGCGAACCACTCGAGGTGAAGGCGCCGCGCCCCGAGATCCACGCCCTGCAGAATGCCCTGGATCGCGCCGATGCCCGTGCGCGGCAGGAGTTGCTGCAGCGCCCACGTCACGGCGACGTACACGCCGAGCGCGACCACGCCGGCCGCCAGCGTCGCGCGCGGCAGGTCTCGTTCGGGGCGACGGATTTCGCTCCCCATCGTCGACGCCAGTTCGACGCCGATGAACGCGAAACACATGACGCTCAACCCGGAGACGACATCAGGCAGCGAGGCCGACGCCGGCGAGGCGAGCACGAGCGGAGCGCTCGACCGGGACGCGATGATCCCGGCGCCGATGATGAGCGCCGCCGTGATCCCGGTGCACACGGCGCCGACGTTGGGCAGCCACTTGCCGACGCCGAGCCCGACGACGTTGATGGCCGTCACGAGCACGAGCCATCCCACCGCCACGGCAACCACGAACCACTTGTCATCCACCAGCGTCGTCGTGCCCTGCGCCGCATACGCGAGGATCCCGGCCAGATAGACCAGCTGCATCGGGAAGTAGAAGAGATTGCAGGTCCAGTAGAACCAGCCTGATACGAACCCGTGCGTGGAGCCGAACTGACGGTCGGCCCAGGTGTAGATCCCGCCTTCGCCCGGGTACCGTTTCGCCAGCGCGAGCACCGCGACGACCTCGGGGACGAAGAACAGCAGGAACGCGATGCCCCAGAGCCACAGCGCGGGGCTGCCCATGCCCGCGACGGGAGGCAGCAGGCTCAGGTTGACGATGGCGACCAGCGTGAGGAGGAAGACGTCGGGAAGCCCGAGCGTCCGCGGGAGTTCTGGGGCGGTGCCGCCCGAGACGGAGTCGGGGGCGCCGTCATTCACCGGACAGGCCCAGCACCCAGACGAGCCTGTTCGAGAACGGGCCTTTCATGAGCGCGTGCGAATAGTCGAGTCCCACGTCGATGCGGACGCGCTCCGACACGCTGAAGAGCGACAGCTTGACGGTGCCCCGGACGTCGGTGAATCCCGACCGTTCGATCCACATGCGGTGGTTGTATCCGAGCGCGGCTTCCGCCGTCAGCGCGAGGTTCGACGCGAGACGCCACGGGTGCGACACGGACGTCGTGACGTGGGCGCCCTTCTCTGTGCTCACGCTGTAATACGCCTCGATGGCGGGATTCAGCCAGCCGCCGCCCGCCACGGACACCACGAGTTCGCTGTGCCGTTCGCGCCCGCCGTCTTCT
Organism: uncultured Vicinamibacterales bacterium; assembly: GCA_964547975.1. Lineage (GTDB taxonomy): Bacteria > Acidobacteriota > Vicinamibacteria > Vicinamibacterales > JAKQTR01 > CAYJPV01. Next base: position 43,793 of record CAZJRM010000010.1, read on the forward strand.
GTCGCGAAGAAGTAGTTCGCCAGGCCGCCGGTGACGCTGACAGCGCTCCACTCGCGTGTGTAGAGCAGTGACAGGTCGTACTCGGCCACGTGATAGCCGTCAGACCCGATCTCGAGGTTCACCCACGTGTCGAACGACACCGGGCCCATCGCCACCCACGCGCCGGGCTGGAAACATGGGACATCGCTCTCGATGAACCCGCGCCAGACGTACGACGACACCGTGACCGCCTCTCCCCCGAATCGGAGCGGAGACGCCGAAGGAGGGGGACTCGACACGCTCGGCGCGGCCGCGAGTTGCGCGGTTGCCGCATTGGGCAGCGCTGCGGCGGCCAGGGCCACGAACACGAGGGAGCCGACGGTCGAACGCATTCCGGCGCATTGTACTCGCCGAACCGCGAGTCCGCTCGCGCCTCCCCAATCCCCAATCCCCAATCCCCAATCCCTGTTCTCTCCGGCGCCCGGCGCGAGTACCATGCCCCTACCCATGATCACCCTCTCTGGCGTCACGAAGACCTTCGACGGGAAACGCACTGTCACGGCTCTGAACGGCATCGATCTGCGGATCGGGAAAGGCGAACTCGTCTCGATTGTCGGTCCGTCCGGATCGGGCAAATCGACCCTGCTCAACCTGATCGGCGCGCTCGACCGGCCGAGCACGGGGTGGATCGAGATCGACGGCCAGCGTCTCGACGGCCTCGACGACGACGGTCTGACCCGGGTGCGGCGCGACAAGATCGGGTTCATCTTCCAGTTCTTCAACCTGCTGCCGA
>CAZJRM010000011.1:0-34885 GCA_964547975.1 uncultured Vicinamibacterales bacterium
GAAGAGCTGCGGGCCATCGGTCACCCAGCCCGGCATCTTCATGCCGAAGGTCGCTTCGCCGATGCTGTTCATCTCCTTCGACCATGCCGCTTCGCTGGCGCGGAAGATCGTGGTCGGCTCGGCGGTGCGGCGCGTCAGGTCCTTCGAGAGCGGCATGTAGTCCATCGTGCCATCGATGATCTGCGTCCACTCGTGGACGAACACCATGTAGGTGACGCCGTCTTCCTGGTAGAGCGTGCCGTCGATGATGTCCCAGTCGGGCGGGCCGAGGCAGAAGTCGAACTCGGGCACGAGCGGCTTGTACGGGCCCTCCGGCGTGTCGGCCACGAGGAGCTGGGTCTGGTTCGTCGGCACGTTGTAACGCCGCGGGATGTTCTCGATGGGATGACCGTGATCGTTCCAGGTACCGGCCAGGTAGTACTTCCCGCCGATGTAGTGGATTTCGGCTGCGGCCACGAAGTGCCCGTCCATCCACGTGCCCTTGAGGTCGATGATCGGATACGGCCCGGTCCACATCTTGAGGTCGGTGCTCTTGTAGAGCCGGCCGCCGGTCCCGGTCAGGTAGTACGTGCGGGTCTTCTCGTCGGGGAAGATGAAGGGGTCGCTCATCGAAATCTCGTCGAGCGACACGGTCGCAATCTTCGGTTCGGGACGCGGCGTCCTGACCGGCGGGCGGGCGCCGCCCGGAAGCATGGTGCCGCCGAAATTGCGCTGCCCCGGGTCGGCCGGCGGCGCCTGCTCGCCGCGGACAGCCGGGGTCTTGGCGCGCGTGTGATTCTGAGCGGCTGCCGGGGTAAACGCGCAGACAGCCAACACCGCGGTCAGTACGGCCGCGGACGGGGTGATGACGGGAATCCTCATCGACGTCTCCGAGTGGGGCATGGGCCGGCGGTCGGGCGCGCCGCAGGGCCGCGGACGCAGACACTCACCGCTGGCGCATGATAACTGTAAGCGCTTGCAAGAACGAAGAAGAATCCGCAGGCCGGCGCCCCTACGTCCCGCCAGCACGTATTTCATCGTGCGAACGCCTCCGCCACCTCCGGCCCGAGCGGCGCGAGACCCTTCACGTGCGAGACGTTGGTCATCGCGGCGACAGTCAGACCGAGTTCGGGGTAGATCCAGACCGACGCCGAGCCGCCCATCGGGCTGCCGCGATGACTCAACTGGCGGGTCTTCGCGCCGTTGACCTCGACATCATCGACCCTCCAACCCAGCGCGTACCCGCTCGGCGCGCCTGACGTCAGCATCACCGGCGCCTGAAACACGGCAATCGTTCCGGCCGTCAGGAACCCCGGCTTCAGCATTGCCGAGGCGCCGCGCACGAGATCGGTCGGCGTCGAGACGTACTGGCCCGCACCGGCAAAACAGGAGTAGTCGGCGTACGGCGCGTCCTGCAGCCCGAGGTCGGCACGTTCGGCGGCGCGCGGGAAGTAGAACGATGCGCGCCCCTCGACCTTCTCGCCGTCGAACACGGTGCGCGTCAAGCCAAGTGGCGCGAACACCTGGCTCGCCATGAACTCGCCGAACCGTCGACCAGACGCGCCCTCCACGACGGCGGAGGCGAGAATCCACGCGTAGGCCGAGAATCGATACTGCGTCCCCGGCTGGAAGAACAACGGCTCGTCGGCGAACGTGCGCACGGAGTCGTCCACGCTCCGGCACCCGCGCGCCGGCAGGAGTTCGCCACCCTTGCGGATCCGATGAACGCCCCCGACATCGGCCAGCAATTGGCGCGTGGTGAGCGGCCACTGTTTCGCGGGGTACGCGCTGACGTACTGCTGAACCGGCGCGTCGAGATCCAGCCGGCCTCGATCCCGCAGGAGGCCCGCTCCGACGGCGGTCAGTGTCTTCGAAATGCTGCCGGTGCGGTACCTTGTGTCCGGCGTGACGGGCGCGTGCGTCTCGACATCGGCCCAGCCGAATCCTCCGGTCCAGACGACCTGGCCGTCGACGGCGACCGCGATCGACACACCGGGCAGGTGTTCCTCGACAATCAGGCCACGCACGAGCCGGCCCGCCTCGCCCGCCGCCCGCGCGTACCGTGGGTCGGGAGGAGCCGCCGCTGAGGAAGGCACGGCCGCGGGGTCGGTATGCGGCGGGTCGATCGTCGAGACGAACCACATCCCGCCAGCGCCTGCCGCGACGATGACCAGGGCGAACAGCACGGCGATGATCGCTTCCGTACGCCCTCGCCACGAACGGTTCCCGCGTGTCTCCATGGGCACCCTCAGCCTGGCCTCTCGTTGATGATAAGCTCTCCGCGACGCCACGCACCCACGAAAGGAACCGCGCACCATGGCCGGCACCGCGCCCTACACGGGTATCCCGAATACGTTCCGTCAGGCGCTCGTCGCCCGCACGCCGCTCCTCGGATGCTGGTGCGCCCTCGGCAGCCCCCTCACCACCGAGGTGCTCGGCATGGCCGGGTTCGACTGGCTCCTGCTCGACAGCGAACACGGGCCCAACGACCCGTTGTCTCTGGTGCCCCAGTTGATGGCGCTCAAGGACAGCCCGTCGGCGCCGGTCGTGCGCCCGCACTGGAACGACCCCATCATCCTGAAACGCCTGCTCGATATCGGGTTCTTCAACTTCCTGATCCCCTTCGTGCAGTCGGCCGATGAAGCCCGCCGGGCCGTGGCCGCCACTCGGTATCCGCCCGAAGGTACGCGCGGCGTCGCCGTCACGCACCGGTCGAACCGTTACGGCACCGTCGATGGCTACCAGGACGTCATCAACGACAACATCGCCGTCATCGTGCAGATCGAGAGCCCCGCGGCCGTGGACGCCATCGATGAAATCGCCGCCGTACCGGGCATCGACGGCCTGTTCATCGGGCCGTCGGATCTCGCCGCCGGGTACGGCCGCCGCGGCCACCCGAAACACGACGAGGTCCAGGCCGCGATGAAGCGGATCTTCGACCGCGCGGCGGCACACGGCAAACCTGCCGGCATCCTCGCGCCCGTCGAAGCCGACGCGCGTCGCTACATGGAGATGGGCGCAACCATCATGGCGGTCGGCAGCGACGTCGCGGTGCTGCGGGACGGGACGCGGGCGTTGCGAGAGAAATACAGACAGGGCTGACTCGTCCTGAGCGAAGTCGAAGGAAGCCCGGTCCCACGCGAGGCAACCAGGCCGAGCTGAAGCTCGGCGCTCCGTACGTTTATGTCTACTCCGCTGCGAATCACGATCGACCCGCGTGACAACGTCGCCATCGTCGTCAACGCCGCCGGGCTGCGCGCGGGCACGGTCTTCGACGACGGGCTGACGCTCCGAGACGACGTGCCGCTGGGGCACAAGGTGGCGACCGTGGATATCGCCGCCGGCGACCCGGTGATTCGCTATGGCGAGATCATCGGCCAGGCGCTGAGGGCGTTGCCCCGCGGTTCGTGGGTCAACGAACATGCGATCGCGTTGCCGGCCCCCCCCGCACTCGAACACCTGCCGCTGGCCACGCGCGTGCCGCTGCCCCAGCCGCCGATCGAGGGCTACACGTTCCAGGGGTTCCGCAACGGCGACGGCACCGTCGGCACGCGCAACATCCTCGGCATCTCCACGTCCGTGCAGTGCGTCGCCGGTGTCGTCGAACACGTGGTCCGGCTGGTCAAGGAACGCCTCCTCCCCCGCTACCCTTACGTGGACGGCGTGGTCGGGCTGACGCACAGCTACGGATGCGGATTCGCCGTCAACGCGCCGGCGGCCATCGTGCCGATCCGCACGCTGCAGAACCTTGCGCGGAACCCCAACTTCGGCGGTGAGGCCCTGGTCGTCGGGCTCGGCTGCGAGAAGCTGCAACCCGAACAGCTGCTGCCAGGACTGCCGGCCGAGCACGCGTCCAGGAACATCCTGCGGATGCAGGACGAACGATTCGTCGGCTTCCAGGCGATGGTGGACGGCATCCTCGCGATGGCCGATGCCCGGCTGCGCGTCCTGAATGAACGGCGCCGTGAGACCTGCGCCGCCTCCGACCTCGTCATCGGGATGCAGTGCGGCGGCTCGGACGCGTTCTCGGGCGTCACGGCCAACCCGGCGGTGGGATTCGCGTCGGACCTGCTCGTGCGCGCCGGCGCGACCGTCATGTTCTCCGAGGTCACCGAAGTGCGCGACGCGGTCCACCTGCTCACGCCGCGATGCGCGTCGGAGGAGGTGGCGCGGGCGCTCGTCCGCGAGATGGCCTGGTACGACGACTACCTGGCGGCCGGCGCGACGGACCGCAGCGCCAACCCCACGCCTGGCAACAAGGCCGGCGGCCTGGCGAACGTCGTCGAGAAGGCGCTGGGGTCGGCCATCAAGTCCGGCCGGAGCGCGATTGCCGCGGTGCTCGCGCCTGGTGAACGCGCGACAACGAGGGGACTCGTCTTCGCGGCGACGCCGGCGAGCGACTTCATCTGCGGCACGCTGCAGCTGGCGTCGGGTCTGACACTGCAGGTCTTCACCACGGGCCGCGGCACGCCCTACGGGCTGGCCGCGGCGCCGGTCATCAAGGTCGCGACGCACAGCGGCCTCGCCGGGCGATGGCACGACCTGATCGATCTCGACGCCGGCCGCATCGCGACGGGACAGGCCAGCGTCGAGGACGTCGGCTGGGAGCTGTTCCGGATGATCCTCGACGTCGCCAGCGGCGCGAAGCCGTGGGCCGACCGATGGGGTCTGCAGAACGACCTGGTGTTGTTCAATCCGGCGCCGGTGACGTGAGACACGTGGCGTCCGGCTTCAGCCGGACGTGATCGGGGCTGGCTGAAGCCAGCCCCACAGGGGCCTACCGGCACAAGCACGGCCGCTTCGGATCGAAGGTCCAGCCGGGAATCAGGTACTGCATGGCCGCGGCATCGTCGCGGCTGCCGTGCGGCAGCTGCGTGTAGCGCGCGTGCGCCCGCTCGATGGCGTCGATGTCGACTTCTACGCCAAGCCCCGGCCGGTCGGGCACCGCGATCTGCCCGCCGACGATCTGAAGTGGATTTCGTGTCAGGTACTGACCATCCTGCCAGATCCAGTGCGTGTCAATCGCCGTGATCACGCCGGGCGCTGCGGCCGCGGCGTGGGTGAACATCGCCAGCGAGATGTCGAAGTGGTTGTTCGAGTGCGATCCCCAGGTCAGCCCGAAGGCCTCGCACAGGTGCCCGACCCGCACCGAACCCTGCAGCGTCCAGAAATGCGGGTCGGCCAGCACGATGTCCACGGCGGACTCGCGCACGGCGTGCGCCAGTTGCCGCCAGTCGGTCGCGACCATGTTCGTCGCCGTCGGCAGCCCCGTCGCGCGCCTGAACTCGGCCATGACCTCGCGTCCGGAATACCCGCCCTCCGCGCCGCACGGATCCTCGACGTAGGCGAGGACGCCCTTTAGTCCTCGGCACAACGCCACCGCCTCCGCCAGCGACCACGCGCCATTGGGGTCGACCGTGATGCGAGCGTCGGGGAACCGCGCGGCCAGCGCCTTCACGGCCTCGAGTTCACGGGCGCCGTCCAGCACCCCGCCCTTGAGTTTGAAGTCGCGGAATCCGTAGCGTGCCTGCGCCGCTTCCGCCTGGTGGACGATGGCCGCGACCGTCAACGTTTCTTCGCGCCGCACACGGTCCCAGTCGTCGCACGCGTCTGGTTCGGCCACGTACGGCAAATCGGTTTTCGCGCGGTCGCCGACGTAGAACAGGTAACCGAGGACATCGACCACATCGCGCTGCTGGCCCTCGCCCAGCAACGCCGCGACGGGCACGCCCAGTTGCTGGCCCAGCAGGTCGAGCATCGCGGCTTCGATGGCGGTCACGGCGTGAATCGTCGTGCGCAGGTCGTAGGTCTGCTGCCCGCGCCCGCCGGCATCACGGGCCGCGAAACGTCGCCGCACCTCGTTCAGCGCCCGGTTGTGGTTGCCGACGTGCGCGCCCACGACGAGCGCACGGGCATCCTCCAGCGTCTGCCGGATGGGCTCGCCTCCCGGCACTTCGGCCACACCCGTGCGTCCGTCCGAATCGCGCAGGAGGACCACGTTCCTCGTGAAGAACGGCCCGTGTGCGCCGCTGAGATTCAGCAGCATGCTGTCGTGCCCCGCGACGGGGATCACACGCATCCCGGTGATGACCGCCATCAGAACTCCACGCGCTTGATCTCGCCCACTACGCCCAGGTAGCAGACGATGGCCGTCAACGCGTTCGCCGCGACGAACAGGAGGGCCAGGTTGAACGATCCGGTTTTCTGCACGATGTAGCCAATCACGATGGGCGTCGTGATCGCGGCCGTGTTCCCGAACATGTTGAACAGGCCGCCGCACAGGCCCGCCGCCTTCTTCGGCGACGTGTCGGAGACAACAACCCAGCCGAGGGCGCCGATGCCCTTGCCGAAGAACGCGACGCACATGATGGCGATGACCGCCCAGGTCTGGTCCACGTAGTTGCAGGCGATCATGGTCGTCGACAGCAGCATGCCCGACACGATGGGCACCTTGCGCGCGACGGTCAGCGAAAAGCCGCGTTTCAGCAGCCCGTCCGAACACACGCCGCCGAGGACGCCGCCGCAGAACCCCATCAATGCGGGCAACGACGCGCCCAGGCCCGCCTTGAGCGTCGTCATGCCGCGGCCCATCACGAGGTAGAGCGGCATCCACGTCAGGAAGAAGTACGTCAGCGTCGTGATGCAATACTGCGCGATGTAGACGCCCACCAGCGTTCGTGTCGAGAGCAGGCGTTTCAGCGTCACCCCGGTCGAATCGCCCGACGCCACCAGCGGTCCCGCGGGCTTGTCCATGTGGACGAGTCCGCCGCCCCGCTCGATGTAGTCGAATTCCTGAGCGCTGACGCGCGGGTGCTCACCCGGGCTGCGCATCGTGGCGAGCCACGCGAGTCCGAGCAGCAGCCCGAGGCCGCCGAGCACGACGAACACGTACTGCCAGCCGAGCGCCTGGACGATCCAGCCGGACAGCGGCGCGAAGACGACGGTGGCGAAGTACTGCGCGGAGTTGAAGACCGCGACGGCCGTGCCGCGCTCGCGCGTCGGAAACCACGCAGAAACAATGCGGGCGTTGCCCGGAAACGAGGGCGACTCGGCCAGCCCCATCAGGAACACGAGCACGAACAGCGCCGTCGCCGCGGTGCTGGCGTGGAACACGCCGACGAACCCCTGGAGGAACGTGACGATGGACCAGCTGAGGATGCTGATCGCGTATACGCGCATCGAGCCGAACCGGTCCAGCAACCAGCCGCCGGGAAGCTGGCCGATGACGTACGCCCAGCCGAAGGCCGACAGGATGTAGCCGATGGCGAGCGGGCCGAGCCCGAGGGCCTTCGCGGCCGAGGGGCCGGCAATCGACAACGCCGCGCGGTCCGCGTAGTTGACGGTCGTGACCACGAACAGCATCGCCAGGACGAAGTAGCGCACGCGACTGGCGGACGGCGTGGACGATGTGGCCATGTGCGGTCCCTTGTAGTCCATGTGTCCGTCGCAGGACAAGTCCCGTGTCCGGATCCCCTCGTTGCTTTTTGTTTGTGTCGTCGCGCAAGGCAGCCTAAGATCGGAGTCTCAGCCCAAGTATGAATTGCCCCTCGTGTGGCCGCCGCGTGAACGCGGCCGACGGACGCTGCGACGTGTGCGCCACGGTGCCGCTCTCTGGCGACGCCGACGCCACGGTCATCGGCATTCCGCCCGGGCCGAGGCCGGACAGCGACGCCACGATGCTGGGCCACGTGCCGCCCGGGTCCGGCCTCGTCGATGCCGAGGCCACGATGCTGGCGCCGGTGTCCCCGACCGCGATGTCGTCCGGCCCGCAATTTCCCGGTTCCCCGGGCGAGTCAGCCCAGGCGCTCGTCGGAAAGCAGCTGGGCTTCCGTTACAAGATCATGAAGCTCCTCGGCGCGGGGGGCATGGGCGCGGTCTACCAGGCCTGGGACGAGGTCCTCGGCGTCGTCGTGGCGCTCAAGACCATCAGGCCCGAGGTGGCGGCGGATCCCGAGACGATCCGGATGCTGGAGCGCCGCTTCAAGCAGGAACTCCTGCTCGCACGGCGAGTCACCCACAAGAACATCGTGCGTGTCCACGACATGGGCGACGTCGGGGGCATCAAGTACATCACGATGCCCTTCCTCGAGGGCGAAGAACTGTCCGTGATCCTCGAGCGCGAGGGCCGGCTGCCCGTGCCCCGGGTGATGAAGATCGCCCGCAGCGTCGCCTCCGGCCTGGCCGCCGCGCACGGCGCCGGTGTCGTCCACCGCGACCTGAAACCCGCCAACATCATGATCGACGCCGCGGGCGAAGGCCTGGTGATGGACTTCGGCGTCGCGCGGGCCACGGATGCGCCGAGCGGCACGGATCCGGCTTCTGCCGTGGGGGCCGCCGGGCTCGCCATCCCCAGGGGGCGCGCCACGGAGAAGACGACGCTGGCGGGATCGATCGTCGGGACGATTGCGTACATGGCGCCGGAACAGGCCCGCGCACAGCCCGCGGATCAGCGGGCCGACATCTACGCCCTCGGGCTGATCATGTACGACCTGCTCGCCGGCAGGGCGCGTGCGACCCGAGCGCAGAGTGCCGTCGAAGAACTGAAAGCGCGGATGGTTCAGGCGCCGCCGCCGCTTCGGGAGACCGACCATACCGTCCCCGAGGCGCTGGATCGGATCGTCACGCGCTGCATCCAGCCGGAGGCCGACGCGCGTTACCAGACGATCGCGGACCTGCTCGCCGACCTCGATGCCCTGGACGAACAGGGCAAGCCGCGCCCGATGGTGCGCCGGCTGACCTGGCGCGTCGGCATCACGGCAGCCCTGCTCGTGAGTTCGCTCGTCGGCGCCACCTACTGGCTGGCGCGTGGTGACGCCGCCCCGGTGAAGCACGACCCCGTGTCGGTGCTCATCGCCGATTTCACGAACACGACCGGGGACCCGGCGTTCGACCACACGCTGGAACCGATGCTGAAGCTCGCGCTCGAAGCTGCGGGCTTCATCAGCGCGTACGACCGGCTCGGCGTGCGTCGCAGCCTGGGCGTGCGCCCGCCAGACTCGATGGACGAGCAAGCCGCCCAAGCCATCGCCATCAAACAGGGGGTCGGCGTCGTCTTGTCCGGTTCCGTCGACAAGCAGGGCGACCGCTACAACGTCTCGGTGAAAGCCACGCAGGCCGTGACCGGCCAGGTCGTGACCACCGCCAGCGAACGTACGTCGAATCGCGACAAGGTGCTCGGCGTGGCCACGGCGCTGGCCGGCAGGGTGCGTGAAGCGCTGGGCGACGACACGTCGGATTCGGCCAGACGATTCGCGATGGACACGCTGTCGGCGACCTCCCTCGACGTGGTCCGTGACTACGCCGGGGCCATGGACGCCCTGTCGCGCGGCAAGTTCGACGAGGCACTGGAGGGGTTCTCGAAGGCGGTCGCCCACGATCCGGATTTCGGACTCGCGCACGCCGGCATGGCCATCGCGTCCCGAAACCTCGATCGGCAGGACGATGCCGAGAAGTACGTGAAGGAGGCCATCCGTCACCTGGACGGCATGACGGAACGCGAGCGGTACCGCACGCGCGGCATGTATTACTACCTGACGAACGACTACCAGGCGTGCGTGAAGGAGTACGGCGACCTGATTACGCGGTACTCCGCCGACGCGGCCGCGCGCAACAACCTGGCGTTGTGCCTGACGCACCTGCGGGACATGCCCAAGGCCGTCGAAGAGATGCGGCAGGTGGTGAAGGTCCTGCCGAACCGCCAGCTCTACCGGGCGAATCTCGCGCTCTATTCCGCGTACAGCGGCGATTTTCCCGCCGCCGAGACAGAAGTACGGGCCATGCAGCCGCCGGACCTGTTCGGGCTACTGGCGCGGGCCTTCGCCCAGGCCGGGCAGGGCCAAATCCCGCAAGCGGCGGCCACCTACGAGGGACTGGCGACGATCGACGACCAGGGCGCGTCGTACACCGCGTCGGGCCTCGGCGACCTCGCCCTGTTCGAAGGCCGGTACCTCGAGGCCGCCCGGATCTTCTCGCAGGGCGCGGCGCGCGACCTCACGTTCAAGGACACCGACCGGGCCGCCAACAAGTTCGCCGCGCTGGCCTACGCGCAACTGCTGCGCGGCCAGAAGGCGGCGGCCATCGCGGCAGCCGAGCGCGCCCTGTCCCACAGCCAGGCGGCCAAGATCCGTTTCCTGGCGGCGCGCGTATTCGTCGAGGCCGGCGCGGCCGAGAAGGCCGGCGCCATTTCGGCGGCCCTGGGCAACGAGTTGCAGGCGGAACCCCAGGCCTACGCGCTGATCATCGACGGCTTGACCGCGTTGAGGAACGGTAACGCCCGCCGCGCCATCAAGGACCTGACGGAAGCCAACAGCACGCTGGACACGTGGATCGGTCACTTCGATCTGGGACGGGCCTACCTCGAAGCCGGCGCTTTTCCCCAGGCCGATTCCGAATTCGATCGCTGCCTCAAGCGACGAGGCGAAGCCCTGGCACTGTTCCTGGACGAGGAACCCACGTTCGGGTTCTTCCCGCCTGTGTACTACTACCAGGGTCGCGTGCGCGAAGGACTCAACAGCGCCAAGGCTGCCGAGTCCTACCGCGCCTACGTCGCCATCCGCGGCACGTCCACGGACGACCCCCTGCTCTCCGACGTGCGCCGCCGCGCCGGGAATTGACCGCCCGCTACTTCACGAGCTTGATCTGGAACGTCGGGCTGGCGGCGTAACCCGCGCTCGTCGGTGTGATCGTGATCTCGTACGTGCCCACCGGGAAGCTCCGCCCGCTCGTGTCTTTCGTCTGCAGGTTGAACTGCCACGTCTTCGTCGCCGCATCGTATCTGAACGAGCTGTTGCCCGGGTCCGTATCGGTAATCGTCCGGACCGGGCCGCTCGGGAGCGGCCCCTGGACCGTCACGCGGTGCCCGACGCGGGCACTGTCGACCACGGTCGAGCCATTCGCGAACTTCCACTTCATCGGGACGGCACTGCCCGCCTTGAACGAGCACTTGCTCGCTGGAGGCGGCGCGTTCTGCACGTTGACGAATCGGTAGGCGACCTGCCGGACGCGGAGCAGGAACGTATCGCTGGCCGACAGTCCGCCCGCGTCGGTGACGATGACCGTGATCGTGACGTCACCGTACTGATTCGGCGCAGGCGTCACACTGATGGTGCGGTTCGCGCCGCTGCCGCCAAACACGATGTTCGCAGCCGGCACCAGCGCAAGATTGCTCGAGGCGCCTGACACCACCAGGCCGGTCACGCCGTCCGGATCGCTGACCGTGAAGGCCACCGAGCCGGTCGTCGTGTTCCACTCGATGGTTCGGTCGGCGATGTCGGACAGCGCCGGCGCGTCGTTCACGGGCGTGACCGAGATGGTCACGACCGCCGGCGCGCTGGCGAGCGCGCCGTCCGACGCCCGATACGTGAACGCGTCGGGCCCGTTGTAGTTGCCCGCCGGCGTGTAGACGAACGAGCCGTCGGGATTGAGGGACACCGTGCCGTGCGCGGGGCCCGACACCAGTTCCGCCGTCAGCGCGCTGTCGACGTCCGTGTCGCCGGCCAGCACACCCGGCGCCGCCAGGCTCAGCGGCGTGTCTTCAGGCGTGGTGAAGGCGTCAGCGCGCGCCACCGGCGCGTCGTTGACCGGCGTCACGGTGATCGTCACCGTCGCCACGTTTGTGTCGACGGTCGGGTCGGAAGGGCCGTAGGTCGCGACGGCCTTGTACGCGAAGGTGTCGATGCCGTTGAAGTCAGCCGCGGGCGTGTACGAAAACGACCCGTCCGCATTCAGCACGAGCGTGCCGTGCGACGGCGGGGTCACCAGCGCCGCCGCGAGCGTCGCCGACGAATCGGGATCGCCGTCGTTCGCCAGCACCCCGGACGCGGCCTGGACGAGCACCGTGTCCTCGGCTGTGGTGAACCCGTCAGCCGCAGCCGCTGGCGGGTCGTTGACCGCGACGATCGTCACGAGGTTCGACGGGTCGCTCTGCACGCCATCGGCGTAGCGGGCCACCGCGAAGTACGTGTACGTCGCCCCGTTGACCAGTTGCGACGTATCAACCAGCGAGTAGTCCAGCTGGCCCGACACGGCGTCGAGCGTGCCCACGCTCGTCCAGGACGCCCCCGGCAGCAGCGTATCGCCCGCGACGCGGTAGACCTCGTGCTTCTGGACGCCGCCCACGTGAGGCGCCGCCCAGCCGAGGCTGACCGCGTGCAGCGGGGTTCCCGACGGGCAGTCCACGCCGATCACGCAGGCCGTGAACGCGAGGGGCGGCGTGCGCGCCAGGTCCCCCGCCGTCTCGGCGTCGAGTTCGCCTTCCTGGTAGGGGTTACCCACGAACAGGTCGCCGCCCCCGAGATCGCCCCGCCCGAGGTCGCCGCGACCGAGGTCCCCGCGGCCGAGATCGCCGCGTCCCGAGTCGAGCGACAGCGGCCCGACGAGCAGGTGCCCCGCCGCATCAACGACGTACATCCCGCCGGTGGTCCGGCGCGCGCCAATCTGGTCGAGGCGGATGTGCTCCCAGTCGTTCGAGCCGACCAGCGCCGGCTGGGCTCCGCCGTCCAGGCGGCCATTGAAGTTGACGTCGAGCGCGAATCCCGTGTCGGCCGGATTCCCGTTGGCGTTCCAGTCGATGACGCTGGCGGCCGAGCGCGCATCGATTCGGACCATCGGCACATCCGACGCCAGCAGATCGGATCCGTCGCAGTGCCGCAGCGCCGGCGTCGCCCGCCCGGCAAAGACGCTCCCCGCGAGCGGTGCGTACCAACCGATGCGGTACGGAAGGCCCATCGGCCGGTCCCACAGCGACGTCTCGTCGATCGGCTGCGCGCCGTAGACGCTGCCCGAGAAGTCGAGATGCGGCCGGCCGTTGTCGTCGAGGAGGCCGCGGAGTTGGTACAAGTAGTTCATCACGCTGAGGTACGTCGGCTTGCAGTTCGGCTCGAAGGCTTCGCCGCCGTGCCTCCGTTCCATCGTGTGCCCGAGCTCGTGCATCAGCGTGGAGGCCTGCATGAACGGCGTCCCGATGGGCTGCCCGTCGTGGTCACTGAACCCGCCGAGGGTGATGAGCACGTCGGCCCCGGGGAAGTCCCCGATCCCGGTATTGGTGCGGGGCACGTGGAAATCGGGATTGTCCCGCAGCGGCGCATCGCACCGCCCCGTGGTCGCATCCGGAGGCACCGCGGCACCCGCGCCATCGAGGCACGGCTGCTCGGACTTCGGCAACCCGAGCGCGTGGGCGAACAGCGCGTAACGGAAGATGTCCTTCCGCGCGCGATCGAATCGCTGCTCGCAGGTGTATCCGGGCAGGTCACAGTAATCTTCGATCGCGGTGGGTGGCGTGGTCGCCGGCGGCGTCGGCGTCACGCTGAAGACCTCGTCACGCAGGAACCGGAAACCGGACTTCCAGCCGACGGTGCCCGGGTACTCCGAGAACTGGCAGGCCCACGGAGGATCCTGCGGCCCCCGCGTACACTGCGTCACCGACTCATCGAGCGCCTGACCGCCGCGCGACAGCCCCGCGCCACGAATGATGTACTGATCGGCACTACCAGACGGGTACTGGCTGCCCACGTCGAAGTGGACGTTGATCCGTCCCGTCGGCGCGTTGGCGAAGGCATCACCGACCAGCCGCAGCGCTTCGTGGCCCGGCAGGTGGGAATGGCCGTCGGTCTTCATGTAGTCGACCTGGACGAACAGGTCGCGTGTGAAGGGGTCCGCGCCCATCGCCTTGAGATTCGGCAACGCTCGCCCGCGCGGGTCGAGCAGCGGCGTGCTGGAAGACTCCCAGATGTCGAGCAGGCCGTCCCGGTCCGTGTCCTTGACCTCGGTCTTGAAGACAATGGCCCCCCAGGTCAGGCAGTCGGCCGACGGGCTCACACCCGTCGTCACCTGCGTGACCGTGTCCGGCGCGCTGCCGAGGTTCACGGTGAAGGTCGGGTTGTCCCACGAATCGCCGGCAAACCCGCCGAACGGACTCGCAGCTATCGGCGCCGGCGTCGCGTTGCCCGCCCCGAACAGCAGCGTCTCGGCCTTGTTCATCTGCCCGCTGCCGACGATGTGCGTCAGCCTGGCCACCGCCGGGTTGGCAGGCTGGTAGAACCCGCCGATGGTCTGGAACAGCTGGCTGGTGTTGTTTCCCAGGGTGAAGCCGCCGTCGTAGAGCACGATGGCGCTCAGCGGCAGCGACGACTGGCGGTAGACCACGACCAGGCTCGCCCCGAGCGCCAGCGGAGTGGCGTTGCCGCTGGATCCTGAATCGGGAATCGCGACGACGTGCGTTCCATTGACCGAGAGTTTTCCGGTGCCGCTGTCGACGGCCAGGTACCTGAGCACGTCGGCGCGATAGGTGTAGGTCGCCTTCGAACCGCCGGAGGTTCCCGTGCTGCCGCCCGACGCCCAGCACGGTGCGGTCCCCTGGTTGGAGAGCACCTTGGCGAAAGGCCCATCGGCCGATCGCAGCGGATGCCCCCGGAACGTGACGCCAAGGCTGCCCGAATCCGGGCCCGCGGAGGTCGTTGTCACGACCTGCCAGTACAAGAACGCCGCCACCACGTCGGCGTCGCCAGGCACGCCTTCGATCACGATCGAGCCGGACGCAAGGCCGTTGAGACCCTGCCCCCGGAGACCCACGCCGCCCACCGCGTAGTCCCCCGTGAGGAAGTAGTTCTTGAAGAACGTCAGCGGACCGGGCTGGGCGTCAGCCGGCTGCGAGGCGGCGATCAGAAGCCCGAGAGACAGCAGGATGGCGACGGCTCGCCTGCTTCCCGACATGGTGAACGAGCGCGCCGAGGTCTTGAACATCTGCATCTCCCAACGTGGTTCGTACCCGCCACGATCCCGGGCACACGGAGGCCGGTTGCCTTGCCTGCGGACGAAGGACCGCCGAAGGACCGCCGGGAAATCACTTATTGGAATCGTAGGAGTATCACAGATCGCCGGCTCGGGTGCAACTGCCGGTCACCACTGGCCGGCTTTGACGAGTTCGGCGGCGACGGTGACCTCGACGCGCCTGGCGGCGTCTGTGTCGAAGCAACCATCGCCCCCTTCGGACCCGATGCGGCGGAACAGGGAGGCCATCGCGGCCGGATCGCGCACGCCCGGCTCCCGCGCGAGTTCGACGACGTGCTGCAATTCGTGGGCGAGCAAGAGGAGCTGGTCGGGCCGAGACCGCCACCAGGCATCAACCCACACTCGGACGAATCGGACGCCGGGTCGTGCCGTGAGCAGTCGTACGCTCGCGTGACACGGGCCTTCCGCCGGGGCCCAGCGCCCCGTGTGGATCAGCACGATCAGGTCCGTGGACGCCAGCTCGCCGACAAGCGCGCCAAACGTGGGCGAGTGCGCGAGCCCGTCGCGCAGGAGGTCTTCGGCCAGCGGGGTGAGCGCCCGCACGCGCGCCAGGCTGGCCTCCGCCACCGGAGAGGTCCTGGACTCGTGGCCCGGCGGCGACAGATGCGCCGTCGCGGGAACGGGAAGCAGCCCGCACGCCAACACCGCCGGCAGCGCGACCCGGAGGCGCACCAACCACCTCGGCGCCAGACCGGCAGGCGGCGGAAGTGCCCGTCCGCGGCCCGGCCACCTGGGCAAGATGGGGTCGCATGGTCTCGGCCGCCAGGCGTCCAGGGACGACGCGGAGGTGACCGGCGTGCGATTCCGCCGTCACCGCCCGTCGCCGCCGGGCGTATACTCACGGGTACGCGCCGACGCAGCCGGCGCAACGCCGCCTGCGAGCGCGAAGGCCGGGGAGACAAGGACGGCCGCCATGCCGCGCACCGCCGAACGGGGTCGGCTCGGTTCGTTCGTCTTCGATCTGCGGAGCGCCGAACTCCGAAGCGGCACCGCCACGGTAAGGCTTCAGGAACAACCCCTCAAGGTTCTCGCCGCACTGCTCGAACACCCCGGAGACGTCGTCACGAGAGACACGCTTCGGCAACGCCTCTGGCCGGCAGACGTCCACGTCGATTTCGAAAGAAGCCTGAATGCCGCCGTCAAGCGCCTGCGCGAGGGCCTGGGCGATTCGGCCGAATCACCTCGTTACGTCGAGACGGTTCCCCGTCACGGTTACCGCCTGGTGTGCCCGGTGACGTTTGCCCGCCCTCCGGCGACCCCGGCGTCTCGAAGCCCGAGCCTCGTTGCGCTGGTGGCGGGTCTCGTTGTGGTTGGCGCGTGGTCGCTTCTCACGGTGCGGCGATCGGCCAACCGACGCCGTCGTTGATGGTCAGCGGTACGTCAACTGCGCCGTGGCGCTTGTGTCCTTCGACGCCACGGTGCGAACCCAGTACGCGTTGAAGCCATCCGGGAACCGGTGTTCGACCACCTGGCCGGCCGGGACCTCGAACGTCCCGTACGTCACCCACAGGCCAGTGCCCGTCAGGTCCACCTCGACGCGCACCCCGAGCGCGCCGGTGCTGGTGTGGCTCAACCGCAACACCTTCTCCGAGAACCCCGTCATCAGGTACGGGTCCGACGGCTGCCCGGCTTGAACCGGCGTGTCCATCCACGGGCCGCCAACGCCCCTCACCTTCCCAAGATCCCAGAGGTCGTCAGAGACGCCGAGCCAGAGAGCCCCAGGGCCGGCTGGAGCGCGCATCAACCTGTCACTGCGGCCCGGCCCGACAGCCGCCACGCTCATGACAGTCAGCCCCCGCCAGGAACAGTAGTCGTCGATGTCCCGATTGTGCGTCGCGATCGGGCGGACCATGGCGATCCCGCCCGCGTTGTTCGACGGGAGTTCGTAGAAGAGGCCACCGGCATTGAACAGGTCGCGCTCGGTGCTCACTTCCCGATCGACGCGCACCGGGCGCGAGGGCACACCGACGTCGGCCCGGCCTCTCGGCAGTCGCCACCGCGCGCCGGCTTCGTCCGCGTAGACGATCGACGCGGCATCCGCACCGAGGACTCCGCGCGGCGGGGCGAGGTTGGCCGCCATCCAGTCGCGCGTCTGCTCATCGGCACTGGCGGTCAACGTCAACCCGGCGTCGAGTTCCGCCAGCGTGCTTCCGGCTGCGCGCAGCAGCGTCCGCCCTTCACCGCCGCTCGCCCAGACCAGCGACACGTCACCGGCCGCCTGGCCCCACGCGGGCAACCCCGCGAAGATAGGGGCCGGCGCATCAGGACGGCGGTCCACGTTCGAGTACTGGAAGAACACCGTCGCCCGCCGGCAGTCGCGATCCGCTCGCGCGCGAATCCACGCCCCGCGCTCGGCGTCGTCGAAGATGACAGGCACGTAGCCGCGCGCCGGCACACGGACGTGGCGCAGTGGTTCCCAGGCCCCACGGCCGGAGCGGTCCACCTCGAACGTGAACTGGACCTCGTCATCCGATTCATGCGCGACGTGCACCATGCGCCGATCGAACCCGGAGAACAGGAACGGCTCCGACGGCTCGTCGCGCCTCACGTCCTCCCGCACCCACACGCCGCCTCGGCCGATCGGGACACCGAGGCGATCGAGCCGACCGGGCTCCACGAACCACAGGTTCGACTGCGATCGCCCAGGCCCCGCAATGCGACCCTTGGCCAGGCGTGTGTTCGTGAACTCCGACTTCGCGGTGTCGTCGCTGCCGAACACGACCCGTCCGCCCCATCGCGCGAAGTCGCCGACGACGCGGAGGTAGGTCGAACGGGGCTCGATGCCCGCCGATCGGCCGTACGTGAAGGTCCGCGGAAATCGCCAGAACATCCCGTGCATCGTCATCAGCAGGTCACGTTCACCGATGTCGCGGATGCGGGGCCACTCCGTATTCCAGCCGTGCGCGCCGTCGTACGCGTGGCTGGCCTTCGGCAGGCGATAGGCGTGCCACGTGCCGGCGTCGAGCAGCATCAGGACGAGCGATTTGTGGTCCCAGCCCATCGACCAGATTGGATCGCGCGCCGGATCCGGATTGCCCTCGATCCCCCCCGGGCCGGTCACTTCGGTGAACTGATTCCGGCGGACGACGGTCCATCGCCGGCCGTCCCATTCCGCGAGGCAGCCGGACGGCGCATCGGGCGGCAGGCGCTCGCCACCCAGTTCGCCGTTGTTCGAGTAGACGACGCGCCCCTGGCCCGAGTACAGGCCCTTGCCGTGGTAGCCGGGCAGCAGCGGACCGGCGATATCCGGCCAGGCCTTGCGGGCCACGGCCGCGTTGGCGTCCTCGAACAGTTGGCGAACCTCCAGCGTCCGCGTGTCGATTTCGTAGAGACCTTCCTCCATCGTGGCGGCGTAGACCGCATCGCCTGGGCGCGTCAGATGGCGCGCGTTGCCCGTCGGCCGGCCCGGCATCGCGCTGTAGGGAATGGCCCGCACGTGTCCACTGGCATCGATCACGTACGGGCCGATGAACAGTTGCCGGGACTCGCGATGCACCAGGCGGTTCGCCGGCGTGCCGCCGATACTCTCGGGTCTGATCGTCTGCGTGAGCCGATCGTCGATCTCGTAGAGCTTGTCGTCGGACCCCATCGGCTGGTGGGGGGAGTAGGTCACGACCCAGAGGCGGCCGGCCCACGGCACAACGGCACCGGTGCCGCACTCACCGCCGGAGTTGAACATGGCCAGGTGGGGGTAGACCCCGCTGACCTGGCGCGGCTCCTGCGCGTGCGTGACCAGCGCGAGCGCGGCCACGATGGCGGACGTGGTTCTGACTCCCATGCTCCGACCTCGCCTTACCATCCCTCCACCAGCGACGTGCCGCCGAGCTGGTTCATCTGCTGCAGAATCCACCCGCGGCGTTCCTCGACGTAGGCCGACGGGCGTGCCGCCCGGAGCCGAATCGGGTTCGGCAGCACCGCCGCGAGGAGGGCCGCGTCGGAGGGGGACAGCTTCGACGCGGGTTTCTTGAAGTACCGCTGGCTCGCCGCCTCGACGCCGAAGACGCCGTCGCCCATTTCCGCGACGTTGAGATAGACCTCGAGGATCCGGCGTTTCGGCCACAAGGTCTCGATGAGCACGGTGAAGTACGCTTCCAGCCCTTTGCGAACGACGTTCCGGCCCGACCAGAGGAACACGTTCTTGGCGACCTGCTGGGAGATGGTGCTCGCGCCGCGCAGGCGCGCCCCTTTCTCGTGCGCGTCGATGGCCTTCTGGATCGATTCGACGTCGAACCCTCGGTGGGTCGGGAAGTTCTGATCTTCGGACGCGATGACGGCCACGCCCGCGTGGCGCGAAATCCGGCTCCAGGGCGTCCAGCGGTAGTCAATCGTGTAGTCCTTGCCGCCAGCGAACGCCACGAGACGGCGCTCCACCATCACGCCGCTCGTGAGCGGCGGTAGCCAGCGCAGCGCGAGCACCATCGAGACGGACGCCAGAAACAGGATCGCCGCCAGCTTGCCGCCCCAGAGCAGCAGGCGGACCACCCGTGACCGTGCCCGGCGGACGGTGGGCCTCGTTCGCACCTTCATGACCTGGAGATCCTACCCTACGCCGCCCGGTCCGAACCATGGAGGTTGCGCACCGGGCTCACGCCAGGCGCAGTCGCATCGGTCCCGGTCGGTTGTACAATCCCCGGGCAATGAGACCCTGGCTGCGCCCTGTCATCCTGGCGATCGTGGCGCTTCTCGCGGGCCCCGGACGTCCGGTCGCCGGCCAGGAACCGCCAACGGCGCAGCCCCCGCTGGCCATCACGTCGTGCGGGCAGAGTACCGACGCGTTTGCGCTGAGCCTGTTGTGCCGGCGCGCGCGCCTCGACCACGTGTACAACGCCACGATGGCCCCCGAGGGCCTGCGCGGTGTTCGGACGCTGATCGTCGTCGTGGGCAGCAGTCTCAAGGGGCTTGCCGAGGCGGGGCTGACCGAGCGCGGCGAAGCCGCCCGCGTCGAGGCCCTGCTCTCGGAGGCGCGCGCGACCGGCGTCACGACGATCGGTGTGCACATCGGCGGAGAACCCCGTCGCGGTGCCGTCTCGAACCGGTTCATCACCCTCATCCTCGGGCGGGTGGACGTCCTGGTCATCAGCCAGTCCGGCAACAAGGACGGCATCTTCACGCAGGCCTCCCGCCGGTTCAACATCCCGCTCATCAGCGTCGCGCAACCCGCCGAGGTGGTCCGCGAACTGAAGGCGTATTTCCTGTCGCAGGATCGGCGCCCGTGACCAGGAACGCCTGGGCGGCGTGGACGCTCGCGGGCGGGCTCACGCTGACGGCGTGCGCGGGACCGCCCTCCGCCGTCACGCCGCCGCTGGTCAAACTCCGTTTCGCTTCCGCCGGGACGAGCACTCCTTTTTCGCCGCTCGGCGAAGAACTGGTTCGAGAGTGCGAACGGGTGCTGCCCGGTCTCGAAATCGAAATCGACGAGAACGAAGGCGCGACGTCCAACATCGAAGCCGTCGAACGTGGCGATGCCGACCTGGCCTTCGCCCACGCCGATGTGGCCTACCTGGCGTCGGTGGGTCGCCTGGAACGCGGAGGCCGGGTCTTCACCAGGCTCCGCGGCATCGCCATGCTCCAGCGCGCCCGCGTACACGTCGTCACCGCCCCGGCCGCGGGGATTGGACGGATCGAAGAACTGCGCGGCCGGCGGATCAGTCTGGGACGCGTGGCGCCAGGGCTGACGCCCGCGGCCCGCATGGTGCTGGCCGCCCATGGCATCCCTCCGGCAGCCGTGACGGTGGTGTCCGCGCGCGCCGACGACGTGGTCGACTGGCTCAGGACGGGCCGGCTCGACGCGTTGATCCTCACGGCGGCTGACCCGCTCGACACTGTGGCGCACGCCGTCCGCGCCGGTGCGCGCCTGCTCCCCGTCGAAGGACCGGCCATCGATCGCCTCCGGTACGACTACCCGTTCTTCAGCCGGGCGCTGATCCCCGCCGACATGTATCCCGGTCAGCCGCGCGCCGTGCGGACGATTGGCGTCGACACGGTACTGCTGTGCCGGGCGAATCTCTCGGAAGTGCTCGTGCACGATCTCAC
Source organism: uncultured Vicinamibacterales bacterium (assembly GCA_964547975.1). Classification (GTDB taxonomy): domain Bacteria; phylum Acidobacteriota; class Vicinamibacteria; order Vicinamibacterales; family JAKQTR01; genus CAYJPV01. The sequence continues at coordinate 20,800 of CAZJRM010000011.1, forward strand.
GCAGCGCCTCTTCCAGGTGCTGCCTTTGCTGTCGCCGGCCCTGGGCACGCGCGGGGGCATCGATCTGGATCAGGCCCCGGCGACGCCCGTGCCGCTGCACGAAGGCGCCGCGCGGTACTACCGCGAACGGGAGCTGGCCCGATGAGCGCCCGTCGGGGGCGTCCCACCGCTGGCGTCGCCGGGTGGCTGACCGTGGCCGCCGCTCTCGCCCTGGGGATTCCCCTGTGGCTCGGCTACTCCGCCTACCGCGAACGCCAGCGCAGCGAAGAACTGCTCGCCGACCGCCGCGCCCGCGAAACCGTGGATCTGCTCGTGACCGCCCTGACCCGCGACATGCGCGGTGCGCAGCACTCTGTGCTGTCGGAATGGTGGGGAGAACTGACCGTCGAGCCGCCCCACGAGATGCGCAATGTCGTCGCGGCGGCGTTCGCCAGGTATCCGTACCCGGAGTCGTTCTTCACCTGGCGGACCACCGACCGCACGACGACCTTCTTCAACCGATCGGAACGCCGGCCGGCGTGGTCCGCATCGGATCCTCCACCCAACCCGTTCCCCGTCGTCCTGACCGAGCATGACGGCACGGCTGAGGCCATCCTCGGCCGCTTGCGCGATGAAGCGAAGCGGGGCCGCCGCTTCGCGGCCTTCGACGTGGCGCTCGGCGCCGAGCCCTACCAGGTGATCGCTCGACTGTTCTACCGCGACGCGTACCGGCACGAACTCGCCGGGGTGGCGGGCTTCACGGTAAATATGCGATGGGTCCGCGCCCACTACTTCCCTGCGATGGCTCGCCAGACGGTCGACATGGGCGCCGGACTGCCGTTCGCCATCATCGATTCGGCGGGCGAAACGGTGGCCGGCACCACCCGGCGCGGTCCCGGGGGCAGCAACGTCAAGCGGTGGTTTCCGCTGCTCTTCATCGATCCCACCCTGGTCGGCATCGATTCACCGGCGGACCTCTCGCAGGAGTTCTGGGCCGCCCAGGTCGCCGTCGACTACGAGGCCGCCAGCGGGGCGGCGGCCGGCGGGCGCCTGCTGTGGCTCGCGACCCTGGCAGCGACGACTCTCGTCGTCGGCGTCTTCCTGACCGCCCGCGCCACCCGGGCCAGCGCGCGGGCCGCCGCCATGCGATCCGAATTCGTCGCGACCGTGACGCATGAACTCAAGACGCCGATCGCCACGATCCGGGCAGCGGGAGACACGCTGGCGCGCGTCGGGGTACTCGACGCCGACGCCCAGCGGGACTACGCGCGCATGGTCGTCGACGAAGCGAAGCGCCTGGGGCGCCTCGTGGAGAACCTCCTCGCGTACGCGCGGGTGACCGACGTCACCGAAGTGTACGCGTTCGGCCCGGTGGACCTGAGCGTCCTCGTCGACGACGTCGTGCATGGTGCCCGAGTGCAACTGGCCGCGGGAGGGTTCGACGTCGCCGTCGATCACGGCGCCGACGTCCCTCCGGTCCGGGGTGACGAGGTGGCGCTGCGTCTGATGATCGACAACCTGGTCGACAACGCCATTCGTTACTCGGACGCAGAGCGGGTCCTGCGGATCGACCTGGTCGTCCGGGGACGTGAGGTGGTGCTCGACGTTCGCGACCGCGGTGTCGGCATCTCCGAGGAGGACCTGGAACGGGTCACGCAGAAGTTCGTGCGCGGAAAAGGGGCGAGGCCCGGAGGCAGCGGCCTGGGCCTCGCGATCGTCCGACGCATCGTGGACGATCACGACGGGACGCTGACGATCACGAGCACGCGTGGTGCCGGCACGACGGTCTCCGTGCGACTCCCGGTGGCCTGACATGGGCAAACGTATTCTCATCGTGGAAGACGATGCGTCGCTGGCGCGCGTACTCCGGGACAACCTGGTGTTCGACGGGTTCGACGTGTCCTGCGCGGCCGACGGGCACGAGGCGGTCGACGCCGCCAGGTCATCGGTGCCCGATCTGGTCATCCTGGACGCGATGCTGCCCGACTGCGACGGATTCAGCCTCGTGGGCCTGTTGCGGGGAACCGGGCAGACGGCCGTCATCCTGTTGACGGCGCGGAGCGAGAAGGTCGACAAGCTCCGCGGCCTCAACCTCGGGGCCGACGACTACGTCACGAAGCCGTTCGACCTCGACGAACTCCTGGCACGTATCCATGCCGTGCTGCGCCGGGCCACGCCCGACGCGGCCGTCCTGCGCCTCGGGGATGTCCTGATCGATTTTCAGACCATGCACGCGTCCCGGGGTCCCGAGCCGCTCCGACTGTCCCACCGCGAGTTCGAGCTGCTGCGGTATCTAGCCCAGCATCGAGGCCGGGTGGTCCTCCGAACCGAGTTGCTCCGCGAGGTCTGGAAGTACCCGGAAGAGCCGAGCACCCGTTCGGTGGACCACGCGGTCGCCCGGCTTCGCAAGAAGGTGGAACCCGACCCGCGCAACCCGCGTTTCATCCAGACCGGCCACGGCGACGGGTACCTGCTGACGGCCGAGTGATCGGCGGGCGTTCACGGGGCGCCAGGCCTGTGAAACCGCGACAACTTGCGACAACCGCGCAGGCGGGTCTTCGCCAATACTGTCGCCGATCGTGGGCGGTGGATTGGTGTGCCTGCTCCTCAAGGAGGCCTGTCATGAAAGCTCGGCTGATCGTTGCCCTCGCAGTGCTGTTCCTGGCCGCCGCGCCGCCGGCCCTCGCCCAGAATTCGGTGGGTGGCGACTTCGAGGGTGTCGTGCGCGACGCGACGGGCGGCGTGCTGCCTGGCGCCACCCTGGTGCTGACCAACGTCGACACCGGCGTCGCCCGCACGACGGTGACCAACGAGACTGGCCGCTACAGAATGGCCGCGATGCCGGCCGGCGCGTATCGCCTCGAGGTGTCGCTGGACGGATTCGCGACAGTCCAGCGGGCGGGTCTGGCGCTCGAGGTCGGCCAGGTGCTGACGGTCGATATCACCCTGCCACCGGCGGGTGTCAGCCAGGAAGTGACGGTCACGGCCGCCGCCCCGGTGATCGAACGCGGGAGGACGCAGACCGGCGCGGTCGTCACACGCACGGAGATCGAGAACCTGCCGAGCAACGGACGCGACTTCCTCAGCTTCTCCACGGTGGTGGCGGGTGTCACCGGCCAGCAGATGAGCGGCCAGGGCAGCGGCATCAGCTTCAACGGCCAGCGCGCGCGCAGCAACAACGTGTCGCTCGACGGTGTCGACGCCAACGGCGCGCTCAACGGCAATACCCGCCAGACGATCAGCCAGGAAGCCGTCCGCGAGTTCCAGGTCGTGACCAGCCAGTTCGCGCCGGAGTTCGGGCGCGCCTCGGGCGGCCTGGTGAACATCGTGTCGCGTTCGGGCACCAACGAGTTCCGGGGGAACGCCTTCATCTACGCGCGAGACGAGTCGATGGACGCCCGCAACGCGTTCGTGACCGAAGGCAAGCCCGAGTTCCAGCGCCAGAACTACGGCGCGACGCTCGGAGGGCCCCTTCGCCGCAACCGGACGTTCTTCTTCGGGGCGTTTGAACGGATGCAGCGCGACGAGAGCGGCGTCATCACGATCAGCCAGTCGGCGCTCGACACGATCAACGCCACACTGGCGGCCAGGCCCATCCCCGGGAGTCCGGTCAAGGCGATTACCACCGGCGTCTACCCGATCAAGAGACGCGATACGCTGGCGTCGCTCAAGCTCGACCACTCGCTGTCCCCCAGCAACACGCTGACGCTCCGGTACACCTACGGCAAGAGCGTCGAGGAGAACGCCGGAGGCGTCGGGATCGGCGGCCTGGTCTCCGAGTCCGGCGGCGGCGGCATGGACGGCGTGGACCAGTCCTTCCTTGGTTCGTGGACGAGCATCTTCTCGCCGGCCCTGCTGGGCGAAGCCCGGTTGCAGGTGGCCCCGCGCGAACTCACGCAGTACGCCAACGACGCGATCGGGCCGCGCGTCGTGATTTCCGGTGTTGCGACCTGGGGCCGGAATACGAACTTCCCGGTCATCCTGGACGAGACGACGACCCAGGGCAGCTACACGCTGAGCTGGCAGAAAGGCCGGCACTTCTTCAAGGCCGGCGGTGACATCACCCACGTGGCCGCCACATCATCGTTCCCGGTCAGCTTCGGCGGCAGCTTCACCTTCGGCAGCCTCGCGTCGTTCGTGGCCGGGACGCCGTCCACCTTCACGCAGGGCTTTGGTAATCCGATCATCGACCTCCCGGATACGCTGTACTCCGCCTTCCTGCAGGACTCGTGGACGGTCAGCGATCGGCTGACGCTGGTCTACGGCGTGCGCTACGACTACGACGCGCAGCCGCAGAACATCCCGCGCGATCGGTCCAATCCGCTCGAGGCGCCGCTGGATGACGGGATTCACCGCGACGGCAACAACGTGTCGCCGAGAGCGGGATTCACCTGGGATCCGCTCGGCGGCGGGCGTACGCTCGTGCGCGGCGGGTACGGCCGGTTCTATGACAAGGTCTTTCTGCTGGTGGCGCGCAACGCCCTGCTGGCCCGCCAGTCGATTTCGCTGAGCGGCGCCAACGCGACGGCGCAGTTCGCCGCGGGTGCCTTCCCCGAGAGCGACCAGCTGCCCACCGGCTTCAGCCTCTCCAGACCCAGCATCAACCTGTCCGACCCGGAAATGGAAATCCCGTACGTCGACCAGGTCAGCCTCGGCGTGGAACGGCAGCTGAGCACGAACTGGTCGGCCGGGATCAACCTCGTGCGCAACTGGGGATCGGCGCTCCTGGTCTCCGACAACACGAACCTCGGGGCCCCGACCATCCTGACGGCCGCCAACGCGGCGGCGCTCGGCGTCTCGAACCCGAATGCCCAGCAACTGGGGCGGCCGTACTACGGATCGAACAACCGCCTGGACCCGCTCTACAACAACATCCAGATGGTGTCCTCGACCGGCTGGTCCTCCTACTACGGTGCGCAGTTCACCGTGCAGAAACGACTCGCCGACGGGTACTCCCTGCGTGCCAACTACATCCTCTCCGAGTCGAAAGACGATGGATCCGATTTCACGCAGGCGGAACAGCCGAACGACCCGTACAACCGGAGGGCCGAACGCTCCTACTCAGCCGAACACCAGCGCCACCGCGTCACGCTGACGGGTGTCTGGGAACTGCCGTACGGTCGCGACGACCACCGGGACACCAACCCGCTGCTCAAGGGCGTGTTCGGCGGCTGGACGATGTCGACGACGTTCACCTACCGGAGCGGGACCGCCGAGAACCCGTCGGTCGGATCGGATGTCAATGCCGACGGCAACAGCAGCACGGATCGGCCGTTCATCGACGGCGTCATGGCCGGGCGCAACTCGCACGAGGGCCCGGACTATGCGAGCGTGAACCTCCGGCTGTCGAAACGGTTCCGGTTCGATCGGCGGCGAGCGCTGCTGCTGCAGCTCGAGGCGTTCAACCTGTTCAACCGGACGAACTACGGCGGCGTGAACATGACGTGGGGCACGACGGCCGCAGCCCGTGACACCTTCGGACAGTTCACGTCGGCGAACGCTCCGCGCCAGCTCCAGCTGGGCGCGAAGTTCGAATTCTGAGGTTGCCGCGGCGCGTGCTTGCGTCGCAGGAGCATTCCATGATGCGCCCGTGGCTCTCCGGCGTGGCGGTCGCCCTGCTGGTCGCGACCGTCGCGTGCTCGAACGCGGCGGCCCCGCCGCCCGTCACCGACGCCGGCGCCTCGCGGACGGCCGCGGTCACGTCCACCCGAGGCATCGTCGCGTCGGCTCACGCCCTGGCGTCGGACGCCGGAGTCGCGATGCTCAGGGCGGGCGGCAATGCCGTTGACGCCGCCGTCGCCGCCGCGTTTGCCGTCGGCGTGGCCGAACCCAACGCCAGCGGCCTCGGCGGCGAAGGCCTGATGCTGATCCACCTGGCCTCGACGGGCACGACCATCGCCATCGACTACCGGTCGACGGCACCGCCGGCGGCGACGATCGAGAGCCGTCCGCCCGACACCGGGTACGGGGCGGCGGCCGTGCCCGGAACGGTGGCCGGCCTGACGCTGGCGCTGGAACGCTACGGAACGCAGCCGCTCCGCGACGTCCTGGCACCCGCCATCGCCATCGCCGACCGGGGGTTCGTCGCCAGCCCGACCCTGGCCGGCATCGTGACCGAGAACTTCCCGAAACTCGGCGGGGATGCGGGGCTGGCGGGAGTCTTCTGCCCGGACGGGTTGCCGCTCGAGGCGGGGGCCACGGTACGTCAGGCCGACCTCGCGGCCACGCTGCGTGCGATCGCCGCGGGCGGCCGGGACGTGTTCTATCGGGGGCCGATCGCGGAGCGGATCGCCGCGGCCTCCGCCGCGCACGGTGGCTTCCTCACGCGCGACGCCCTCGCGGGTTACCGCGCCATCGAGCGGGAGGCGGTGCGGGGCCGTTACCGCGGCCGCACCGTGTTGTCGGCACCTCCGCCCGTGGCGGGCGTGACGGTCATCCAGGCGCTCCAGATGCTGGACCGGTTCGACCTGACGGCGCACGCGCCCCTGTCGGCCGCGCGGATACACCTCACGAGCGAGGCCCTGAAGCGCGCGTTCGCCGACTTCAACACCTTCGTTGCCGACCCGGACTTCGAACGGGTGCCGGTCGCCGGGCTGTTGTCGCCCGCCTACGCGGCGGCCCGCGCCGCCGGAATCGACCCGGCCGCCGCGTCGGCCACGGTCCGCGCCGGCGAGCCGGATCGCGAGCACCCGAGCACCACGGCACTCGCCGTCGTCGATGGCCGCGGCAACGCGGTGGTGGTCACCCAGACGATTTCGGACTTCTTCGGCGCGAAGGTCATGGTGCCGGACACGGGCATCATCCTGAACAACGAGATGAAGAACTTCTCGGCCCGAGGCGTCAACACCATGGCGCCCGGCAAACGGATGCGCACGACGATCGCCCCGACCATCGTGCTGGACGGCCGGGAGGTCGTGCTGGCGCTCGGGTCGCCAGGGGCCGCCCGCATCGTGTCGGCCACGACCATCCTCGTCTCCAACGTCGTCGACTACCGCATGGACATCCAGACCGCCATCGACTCGGCCCGGTTCCACGCCAGGGATTCAGAGGCCGATCTCTCGGTCGAAGGACGGATTCCGCCGGCCGCGCTCGCCTCGCTGGAGGCGCTCGGCTACCGTCTCGACCGGCGCGACGACTTCGATCTGTTCTTCGGCGGGGCGCAGGGGATTGCCCGCGACCCGCGAACCGGTCGCCTGACCGGAGGCGCCGACCCGAGGCGGGACGGCGCCGTGATAGCGTACTGAGACCGGAGGATACGACCATGACCCGACGTTCGCTGAACGCCGCCGCCCTGTTGTCCGCCGTCCTCGCCATGAGCCTCCCTGCCCCGTCGGCCGGCGCCACGCTCGAGCGGCCCGCGCTCGTCACTTCGGCGGGTCAGAGCAGCGATGTCGAGGTCGTGAAAGCGCTGCTGAACGTCCGACTGAAGCTGGATTTCGCCGTGAACCCGCTGGCGCAGCCGGCCGATCTGGCCGGGATCAGAACGCTCGTGATCGTCGTGGGGTCGAGCACCAAGGGACTCGGAGCCGCGGGACTCGACATGCAGAAGGAAACGGCGAGAATCGACGCGCTCGTCGCCGCTGCCCGCACCCGGAAGATCGCGATTCTCGTGCTGCACACGGGCGGCGAAGCGCGGCGCGGCCCGACATCCAACGACCTCATCAAGGTCGTCGTCCCCGCCGCCGACCACATCATCGTCGTGGCCGGAGGCAACAAGGACAAGGTCTTCAACACGCTGGCCGGCCCCCGCCAGACGCCGGTGGTCGAGGTAGAACGGCTGGTCGGCGTGGGCGAAGCCGTCAAGACCGCGTTCGGCCTGTAACCGCGCCTGTCGAGGTCCTCGTGAGACGTTGCCTGCGCCCGCTCGTCCGGTTCGCCGTGTTCACGACGGCTCTCGTGCTGCCAGGCCCGACCGCGGCACAGCCACCCGCCGTCGAGCTCCCTCGCGGCGAGCCGATGACGCACGATGTCAGGCCCGGGCCCGGCGTGACGGCCATCAAGCGTCTCGCCGACTACCTGCCTTCGCTGGCCGGTACACCTGGTGACACCGCGGTGTACGTGCTCGACAGCAGGGCCCCCGGCGCGACGGCCGTTGTACTCGGAGGCACCCATGCCAACGAGAACGCCGGCATCATGGCGGCGATCCTGCTCGTCGAGCGAGCCCGTCCGGTCCGGGGCCGCCTCGTGGTGGTCCCGCACGCGAACAACTCCGCGGTGAGCTACACAGACCCGCTGCGGCCCGGGCCCGAATGGGTTCGATTGCAGACGCCGTCCGGCGAACGCCGCTTCAAGTACGGGGCGCGGCGTACGCGGCCCGAACACCAGGGAGCGCCGGATCCTCCCAAGTACAGGCATCCGAACGCCAGCGAAGAACTCGACGGCAATGAAGTGCGAAACCTCGACCGGGCCTACCCGGGAGACGAACGCGGACCGCTGACGCAGCGCGTTGCCGCGGCCGTCATGCGCCTGCTCAAGGACGAACGCGCGGACCTCGCCTTCGACCTGCACGAAGCCGGCCCCGAATCGCGGCTCGCGTGGATGATCGTGGCCCACCCGAAAAACGTCGACCTGGGCGCGCTGGCCGTGCTGACCCTCGAGGACGAGGGGCTCAGCATGAAACTCGAACCCTCATCGGAGCACTTCCGCGGGCTCTCTCATCGCGAGTGGGGCGATGCCACTGCGGCGCGGGCGTTCCTGTTCGAAACACCCAACCCCGGGCAGGTGGATCATCCGACGGGCGCGGATGTGGTGGATGACCCCAGGTACCCGTTGGCCAGACGTGTCGGCGCGCAACTCGCCACGCTGATGGCGGTCGCCGCCGCCTACAACGAGGGCGCGAAGCCGGATGCGAGGTTCGAACTCGCGGAGATCCCGGGCATTCCCGACCTCGTGGCTCGCGGCGTCGGCGCATTCCTCCGGTGAACGACGTTCCCGGGAGCCTCGACGTCGACGCCATCCGCGAACGACTGGCGTGCCTGGGGCTGTGGCCGGGCGGACACGTGTCGCCCGCGTCCGGCGTGGCGGTCCGCCGGCTGCCCTCGTGGGTGTCTGAGTTCGGCTCGGTCAAGGCCGGAGAGGTCACGTACGTCTACCTGGCGCCGAGGCCGGACGCCCCGACCGCGAGCGGGCTGGAACAGGCGGTCCTCGACGTCCCGGCCGGTCGTTATGCCGTCGCCACGGCGGATGCCGCACGCGGCGCCTGGGTCGCCTCCGAATCCGCGGCGGCCCCTCCGCTCGTGATCGGGGTCCCGCGGGGTGACGGTCCGCTCGTCATCAGGCTGCGACGGATCGCCTGACCGTCCCGCCGGTCCTACGACTTCCGGAAGAGGATTTCGCGCAGGCCGTCGTGCAGCAGGTACGAATCCGTCACGCGCAGGCCGTCGAACATCCTGAGGATTTCCCGGTTCGGCGGCGACGAACGGCGCACGAGGGGCGACGCGTACGCGATGGGGCGGACGTGCGTCTCATCCGACACGATGTACTTCGTGAAGCCGGTACGGCCTTCGCCGCCGGTCCCGAAGAATCCCAACAGCGCGCCGCCGGTGCGCAGCAGCGGAGTCAGCGCCTTCGCCAGCGCGTGCCCGGACGGGCGGTCGAGGAAGTCGTAGACGTCCCAGAGCAGGATGCCATCGACGCCCCCTTCGTCGAACTGGAGCCGGTCCGCCAGGAACGCCGGGAACTCCTCTACGCACCCCTCGCGCACGTGACGTTCGAGATCGCCGAGCAGGTGCTCGATGTACACCTTGCAGTTGAGCCGCTCTCCGAAGTACGTCACGTTCGACCCGACGACCGGGCCGAGGTCGAGCAGCACCGGTGACGGGCGCCCCTCCAGGCAGGTCACGAACTTGCGCAGGGCCTTGGCCGTCACGTGCGTTTCCGGCGGCGACAGGCGCGACGCGCCTCCGGCCACCCCAGGGTCTCCCGGCCACACGACGCCCAGGCGTGAGAGCAGGTTACGCACGGCCGTGTATCAGGCGCCGACGAGTTGAGTCCCGGCGGCTCCGGCCGCCACCGCCGCGGCCGGAGGCACCTTGGCATCCGCCTTTGCCGCAGGGGCCGGCACCGCCTTCTTCTGCATGTCGACGCTGCCGCGGAAGTGGGAGCCCTCGGCGATCGCCACACGCGGCGACACGATGTTGCCGTCCACCGACCCGTTGTCGCGAATCTCCACCTTCTCGCTCGCGGTGATGTTGCCCACGACCTCGCCCACCACCACCACGACCTTGGCGAACACCTCGGCTTTGATCTTCCCGTGCGCCCCGATCGTCAGTACGTGGTCGCGCAGTTCGATCTTGCCGTCGACGCTGCCTTCGATCGTCAGGTCTTCACTGCCGTTGAGTTCGCCCTTGATGACCACGGACTTGCCGATGTTGATGACGTCCTGATTCATGTGCGCCCTCGGGCCACCGTCGGTGGCTGGAACGGGATGGGTCGTGGCGAATGACGGCGGGACGGGAGCCGGCGGGCCCGTGACGTCGCGTCCGGCGGGCGGCCGCTCGACTTCGACTCGTTTGAACATCGCTGCACCTCCGCGTCCTTCCCGATCCGGCAGACGCCGTCCGCGCGACGCACACCTCGCGCGTCGCGGCACCCGTGCGTGGGCGGAAGGAGCCGACGGTCTGGGGGCTGCAGCACTCGTGCCAGCGGGGATCGGCAGGATGTGACGGGAACGCGGGGCACCGCGCCGCGGCGCGGCGCCCTCGCGCGCAAGAGCTACACGGCAGGCGGAAGGAATTACCGCTTGTGGCGCTCGAACCAGGCCTGCAGGTACAGCTGCTGCAGCAGTTGGTGCGACGGACGCCGCCACCCGTGGTACTCGTCGGGCATGCGGACGAGCAGCGTGTCCTTCTTGAGCAGCTTCAGCGCCCGGTAGAATTCCTCCGACTGGCGCATCGGCGTCCGCAGGTCCGCCTCTCCCGTCATCACCATGGTCGGCGTCGTGACGTTCGCCACGTAGTGCAGCGGCGACCGCACGGCGTACTCCATCGGATCCTCCCAGGGGTACTTCTGGAACTGCCGATACCAGGAGGGACCGTCCGTCGTGCCGACGAACGAATGCCAGTTGATGACGGGGCGCATGGACACCGCGGCCGCGAACCGATCGGTGTGCCCGACGATCCAGGCCGTGAGCACCCCGCCGCCGCTGCCACCGCAGACAAACAGGTTCTTGTCGTCGATGAAGCCTCTGGCGATCGCCGCGTCGACGCCCGCCATGAGGTCGTCGTAGTCTTTGCCCGGGTACGAATACTGGATCCCGTTCACGAAGTCCTGGCCGTACCCGGTGCTGCCCCTGGGGTTCGTGTAGAGCACCGCGTAGCCCTGCGCCGCGAAGTGCTGGTAGCTCCAGCTGAACCCAACGTCGTACATCGACCAGGGGCCGCCGTGGATCCACAGCACCAGGGGGTACTTGCGCCCGGCCTCGAACCCCACGGGCTTCACGAGCCAACCCTGCACCTTCAGCCCGTCCTTCGACTCGAACCAGAGTTCGTCCACCTGCCCCAGCGTCCGCCCCGCCAGGACATCCTCGTTGACGTCCACCAGCGCCCGCGTGGCAGTCGGGTGCGTGACGTTGAACGTGATGAGCCGGCCGGGTTCGGCTGGCGTCGACCGCACGGTCGCCGCCTGCCCGTTGTTGGCCAGCGAGAAGCCCGAGAACACCTGGACGCCTCCGCCGAGCTTCCGGCGCTCTCCCGCCAGCGGAACGAAGTACAGCGACGTGCTGCCCAGTTCCCGCACCTGCATGTAGACGCCGGTGTTGTCCGGCGCCCATGTGATCTGCGACGGCGAGTCGTTGAGCCCGCCGGCCCACAGGCGCTTCTGCGCGCCCGAGCGATCCATCACGTAGAGGCTCGCCAGGTGACTCGTGAAGTGCTTCTCGTCGAACCCCGTGTAGGCGATCCACTGACCGTTGGGGGACACGGTCGGGTTCGCGTCCGGCCCCTTGCGATCGGTCAACGCGCGGACAGCCAGCGTCTTCAGGTCGATCGCGTACACCTCCGAATCGCCGTTGAGGTACTCGGCGTCCGGCTTCCGGATCCCCGACACGTAGATCACCTGGCCGTCCGGCGACCACTCCGGCGCCGAGTGATTGAAATCGCCATCGGTGATCTGCCTGGGCGTCCCTCCGGCGATCGCGTCCACGGTGAAGACGTGCGTGAAGCCGCGTTCGACGGGACCTTCGCCGTCGCGGGCCCAGGTCAGCGTGTCGACGATGGTGGCGCCCTTCGCCCATTCGGCCCCTCGGGGACGCTTCGGGAGCGTCACGGGCAGCACCGGTCGGTCATGCGGCACGAACGCCGTGAAGGCCAGCTGCCGGCCATCGGGCGACCACGCCAGGCCCGCGGGCGTCCGCTCGACGTGGGTCAGCTGGGCGAGTTCCCCGCTCGCGACGAACAGGACGTGCACCTGCGTCGTGCCGTCCCGATCGGACAGGAACGCGATCCGCGTCCCGTCGGGCGACCACACCGGCGACGAATCGCGCCACGACCCGCGGGTCAGTTCCCTGAGTCGCGTCCCGGCCACGTCGACGATCCACACGTGGCTGCGCGACTGGTCCTTCACCTGGTCCACCCGGGTGCGGGTGAATACCACCTGGGACCCGTCCGGCGATATGGCGGGATTCCCGACGGCTTCCATCTCCATGAATGTGGCGGCGTCGAGACCGCGCGCCGCCGGCTGGGCGTCAGCCGAAGGGACGAACATCGAGATCGCAACGGCCAGGGCCGCTGCGCCCGGCAGGACGGAGAGACGCGTCATGGCACCTCCTGGAACGCTGGTGGGCGATGGCCGAGCATATCACCCGGACGTCCCGAGTTTGTCACCTCCCGGCCTCCGGCTGCGTCTCTGCAGATGGAGGCCAAGGCAGATGACAGATCCGGCACTCGACACGCGCGGCATCGTCACGGCATGCCCGTCGTGCGGGCAGAAGAATCGCCAGGCGTACGCCCGCCTGGACCGCCCGTCTCGGTGCGGAAAGTGCCGGGCCGACCTGCCGGCGCCAGACCGACCGATCCACATCCACAGCGCCACCGATTTCGACGCGGTCATTCGCGGAGCGGCGCAACCCGTGCTCGTGGACTTCTGGGCACCCTGGTGTGGTCCCTGCCGAATGGTGGCACCCGAACTCGACCGCGTCGCGGCCGCCGAAACGGGTCGGCTCCTGGTGGCCAAGGTGAACACCGAAGACCTGCCGGAGATTGGCGCGCGCTTTGGTGTGAGGTCGATCCCGACGATGGTCCTCTTCGCCGGTGGACAGGAGATCGGGCGGGACGTCGGTGCCAAGCCGGCGTCGGGGATCCGGGCGTTCGTGGCACAGGCGTGGCGCGAGGCCGGGTCAGGCCGCTAGGCCACGGGCCGTCCGCCTACCGCATCTGCTGCAGAACCGCGACGGGAATCGTGCAGGACACCGTGCGGGACTTGCCGACCATCTCCAGGGTGACATTGCGCGTTGGCGCCCACGCGGGGTAGTCGAATGTGTAGTTCCCGGTGCCGCCCATGACGGAACGTGCGACCGGATCGACAACCTTGTTGCCGCGCTTGAGCACGAGTCCTGTGAACACGTTCTTCGAACCCCTGACCGGCGACACACCGATGGTGACCCGTGTCTGCTGCGCGGCGCGGTAGCTGGGCTGCGGCGGCTTCTGCTTCTTGCGGACGGCCGTCCACACTTCGTAGGCCACCTGCTTGTAGCCCGAGTAGAACGCCAGCTCGAAGTCGTCGTTCTTGCACAGTCCGGAGTCCCAGAACACGCATGGCGGATCGTCGCCGCCCTGCTTCCCGCAGTCGATCGCGTGGTAGTAGCTCTCGGCGTCGACCGGCTTGAGGCCCTTGCTCCAGGCCGGCGTCGCGCCGGGCCTGGCCTTGGCCGTGACCTGCGCGGACGCCACACCGGACCCGCACATCACCAGGAGGACCACCACGGACACGAGTGCGAAACGTCGGAACGACATGCGGCGCAGTATACAAAAGACAGGGGAAAGGGAATAGGCGAGAGGCGAGAGAGGGAAAGTCAACCCGCCGGCCGCGGGCCGAGAGCCGCCAGCCGCGAGCCGAGAGCCGAGAGCCGAGAGCCGAGAGCCGGGCATCAGTGTCCCCGCAGCGCCTCGAT
>CAZJRM010000011.1:34985-43790 GCA_964547975.1 uncultured Vicinamibacterales bacterium
GAGCCGAGAGCCGAGAGCCGAGAGCCGGGCATCAGTGTCCCCGCAGCGCCTCGATCATCGCGACGATGTTCTCCGGGGGAACGTCGGCCTGGATGTTGTGGATGGTGTTGAAGACGTAGCCGCCGCCGGGCGCGAGAGCCTCGACGTTGCGCCGGACATTGTCCCGCACCTCGTCCGGAGTACCCGACGGCAGAACGGTCTGAGTTTCGACGCCGCCGCCCCAGAACGAAACGTCCTTGCCGAAGTCGCGCTTGAGCGCCACGGGGTCCATGCCCGTCGCCGTCACGTGCACCGGGTTCAGGATGTCGATCCCGATCTCGATCAGGTCGGGCAGGATGGGGCGGATGTTGCCGCACGAATGGAAGAAGATCCGCGCGTGCGGGGCCAGCGCGTGAATCCGCGCGAAGACGGCCTGCAGCCTGGGTTTGAAGATCCGCCGGAACATCCGCGGCGAAACGAGCTGCGACGTTTGCGTCCCGTAGTCGTCCGCCTCGCTGATCACGTCGACCACGTCTCCGAGCTTCGGCAACGCCATCTCCCAGAAGCGGAGCTTGGCGTCGACCATGACATCGAGGATCGAGCACGCCAGCGTCTCGTCGGTCGCGAGGTCCAGAAGGAACGCCTCCATGCCGCGCACGCGCTGCGCCATCTCGAATATCCCGGCCAGGACGCCCTTGATCATCACCGCACTGCCCCGCTCCCGATACGACTGGGCAAGCGCGCGGAGGCCCTCGATCCGCTGCGGATCGCCGGTGTCGGGCCACGGATGTTGCCCCACCTTCTCGACGGTGAGTTCGGGGCCGGCCAGCGGCGACCGCACGACCGAGAAGTACAGCGGCGCGTGTTTCGGCTGGTGCTGGGTCATCCCCCACTCATCGACAAACGCCAGGTAGTCGCCGACGTCCGTGACATCGATCTTCCAGTTGTGGCTGTTTCGGGGAAACAGGCCCCGCACGTCCACGCCCAGGCGTTCGATCACATCGTCATCCGGCAACGCGAGCCCCTGGACGGTGTCACACACGGTCGGTTCGACCGCGGGCAGTCCCAGGTAGGCCCGCAGGCGCCGGTAGGCCACCACGTGGATGCCGGTCACCTGCGTGCTGCCGAGGTCGTACGGAATCCGGTCGGGCTCCCGGTGGTCCAGGGCGGTGAGCAGGCGTTCGCGGGACGTCATGGGGCGGATACTCCGTCGGCCGGCCCGGACGTGTCAACTCGCCGCTACCGCCGCGGGGCCGATTGCGGCAGAATGGCGCCGTGCGACACACACCCTCGGCCCGCCCCACCCGCGTGACACGGCGGCAGTTCCTCGGCGCCGCTGGCGCCACGGCGGTCGGCGTCTCGGCGCCGCTCATCCTGCCACGCCGGCTGTTCGGTGCCCAGGCGCCCAGCAACCGGATCACCCTCGGCTTCATCGGCACCGGACGTCAGGCCACCGGGATGAACATCCCCGAGTTCATGGCGGTCCCGGGCGTGCAGGTCGTCGCGGTCTGCGACGTGGACTCGTGGCGGCTCGGTGAAGCGAAGCGCCTCGTGGAGAGCACCTACGCCAAGGACCGCCCCGCAGGCACGTACACGGGGTGCGCGGCCTACCGTGACTTTCGCGAGCTGCTGGCCCGGCCCGAGATCGACGCCGTGATGATCTCCACGCCCGACCACTGGCACGCCATCATGGCGGCCGCGGCGCTCAAGGCCGGGAAGGATGTGTCCCTGGAGAAGCCCATCACGCGGTTCATCGGCGAGGGGCGCCTCCTCGCGAACCTGGTCGCGCAGCACAAGCGGGTGTTCCGCGTCGACAGTGAGTTCCGGTCGCTCGAGCGGTTCCATCACGCGGTCGAACTCGTGCGGAACGGGCGGATCGGCAAGCTCCACACGATTCGAAGCGGGTCGCCGGTCGAGGAGTTCCCGCCCGAGGCGGAAGACGTCACGCCACCGCCCGCGGAACTCGACTACGACCTCTGGCTCGGCCCCGCCCTGCACGTGCCCTACATCCAGAAACGGGTGCACCCGAGGCAGGACCTCAAGAACCGGCCGGGCTGGTTCCGGAGCCGGCTCTTCGCCGACGGGATGCTGACGAACTGGGGCGCACATCTCAACGACATCGCGCAGTGGGGCAACGACACCGAGCGCACGGGGCCGGTGGCCGTGCGGGCCACCGGGTCGTTTCACGAGAACCCCGTGTGGAACGTCCTCGAGACCTTCGAGGCGTGGTACCGCTTCGCCAACGGCGTCGAGATGTTCTACACGATGGGCCAGCCGCACGTCCGGTTCGAAGGCGACAAGGGCTGGATCCAGGTCAACTACTTCAAGACGGACGCACACGACTTCGTCGAAGCCAGCCCCCCCGCGCTCCTGCAGGAGCGAATCGGTCCGGGCGAACTCCACTTCCCCCTGCGGAGCGAACGCGTGGACTTCGTCGAAGCGGTCAGGACCCGCGGACAGACGCTCGAAGACGCGGAGGTCGGCCAGCGGACGATTTCGTTGTGTCACCTGGCGTACGTGTCGATTCAGCGCGGCGGTGCGACACTTGCCTGGGATCCGGTCAAGGAACGGTTCCCTGACGATGAGGCCGCGAATCGCCTGCTGATGCCGCCCGTGTCACGTGCCCCCTGGAGCCTCGACCGCCTATGAAACCGACGGCTGCTCTCCTGCTCGTCATGACCCTCGCGGCCGGCCCGGCGTCCGGCCAGGCCCCGAACACCTTGACCGACGCCGAGCGCGCCGCAGGCTGGCGCCTGCTGTTCGATGGTGTCAGCACGAACGGCTGGCGGGGTTTCCAGAAGACCACGTTCCCGGCCGACGGCTGGACCGTCGAGGACGGCGCGCTCAAGGGCCTGGGCCGCCAGGGCGGCGACATTCTGACCACGGCGGCCTTCACTGATTTCGAGTTCACCTGGGAGTGGCGCCTGTCGCTCAAGGGCAACAGCGGCGTGAAGTACTTCGTGCGTGAAGACCGGGCCAACACCACGGGCGCGATCGGCCACGAGTACCAGATGATCGATGACGAGCACTACGATGCGGAACCGCTGAGCCTGAAGCAGAAGACGGCCGGCTGGTACGACGTCATCCCGCCCGCCGCCCTGGCGGCCAGGCCCGTCGGCGAGTGGAACCAGTCGCGGCTCGTGGTCCGCGGCACCCGCGTGGAACACTGGCTCAACGGTCGGCTGATCGTGCAGTACGACACGACGAGCGCCGAAGCGATCGCGGGGATCGCCGCCAGCAAGTTCCGTGACGTGCCCGGATACGCCGACAAGATTCCGACGCCCATCCTGCTTCAGGATCACAGCACGGTGGCGTGGTTCCGGAATCTGAAGATCCGCGAGATCGGGCCCCGGTGAGCGACGACCGTCCGTCGTCCGTCCGCTGGGCCGTGGTCGGGCTGCTCTTCCTGGCCGTCACGATCAACTACGTCGACCGCGCGGTGATCGGCGTCCTGAAGCCCCTGCTCGACACCGCGCTCGGCTGGAGTCAGAAGGACTACGGCTGGATGGTCACCGCCTTCCAGGCGGCGTACGCCATCGGCTACGCCGCTTCGGGCCGCCCCCTGGACCGCGTGGGCGTACGAGCCGGCTTTGCCGTCGCCATCGCGGCCTGGAGCCTCGCGGCGATGGCCCATGCCGCGGTCACGTCCGTGGCCGGGTTCAGCGTCGTGCGAGCGGCCCTCGGGCTGGCCGAAGGGGCCACGCTGCCGGCGTCGGTCAAGGCGGTCACGGAGTGGTTCCCCAGGGAACGGCGCGCGTTCGCCACGGGCCTGTTCAACGCCGGGAGCAATGCCGGGGCCATCGTGTGCCCCGTGGCGGTCCCATGGCTTGCGGCCAGGTGGGGATGGCAGGGCGCGTTCCTCGCCACCGGCGCCCTCGGGTTCATCTGGCTGGCCGCCTGGCTGCCGTTCTACCGCCCTCCGGAGCGGCACCCCGGAGTCACCGGGGCCGAGCTGGCCTACATCCGTCAGGACGCGCCCGACCCCGCCGTCCACGTCAGCTGGCTCTCCCTCGTCGGCCATCGCCAGACGTGGGCGTTCATGGTGGGCATGGCGGCATCCTCACCCATCTGGTGGTTCTACATCTTCTGGGTGCCGGACTTCCTCAACAAGCAGTTCGGCCTGAACCTCACGCAGACGAGCCTGCCGCTGGTGGTGATCTTCTTCGCCGCCAGCTTCGGCGGCATCCTGGGCGGCTGGTTCTCGTCGGCGCTGCTCGGCAGAGGCTGGTCGGTCAACGCGGCGCGCAAGACGGCGCTGCTCGTGTGCGCCCTGACGATCGCGCCGGTCTTCGCGACACCGCTCGTACCGGCTACGAAGATCTGGTGGGCCGTGGGCCTCGTCACGCTGGCCGCGGCAGGCCATTGCGGGTACGCGGCCAACCTGTTCACACTGGTCAGCGATACCGTGCCCCGGCACGCGGTCGGCTCCGTGGTCGGCATCGGCGGGATGGCCGGGTCGCTGGCGGGAATGGTGTTCGCGCAACTCGTCTCCCGGGTGCTCGACGCCACGCACAACAACTACGCGGTCCCGTTCGCCATCGCGGCGTCCACGTATCTCATCGCGCTCGGTGTGATTCACCTCCTCCTGCCGAGGCTCGAGCCCATGACGCTCGCACGGGCCTGAGCGGCCCGGCCTTGCCGGAAACCCCTGCCTGGCGCATGCTGGAGACATCCGGACCCGTGGTCCGGCGGAGACATCCCATGACGATCACACGCCGAGACATGGTCATGATGCTGCCCGCCCTCGCCGTTGCCGCGCCGACGGCCGACGCTCAGCCCGGTACGCCCTTGCCCGGCAAGATCTACCACTCCGCGCAGGTCCCCTACGTGGGTGATGACAAGAAGAAGGGCCGGCGGTTCTTCTACGGAACCGAGCAGTCCGGCTACAACCTGGAGATGCACGAAACCGTGCTGGGCGGCGGCATCGAGACTCATCCGCCGCACACCCACGCGCACCAGGAGATCATCATCCTCGTCGAAGGGACGCTCGATGTGACGGTGGACGGCCGGACCGAGCGGGTGGAAGCCGGGTCGGTGCTGTTCTACGAACCGAACAAGCCCCACAATCTGCGGAACGCCGGTACCACGCCAGCCCGGTACTACGTCGTCGAACTGCGCGGCAGGAACGCCTGACATTCGCGCCAGCCCTGGCGCGCCCGTGACGCCCGGCGCCCGATCGCGGCCGTGTCTCAAGACTGGACACGGACTGCCGATTGGCTAGCTGAGGAGAGCGCCATGGTCGACGCCGTCGGGTCCGTCTCGTCGCTGGATCAGTCCTACGTGCCACCGCCGCCAGCGGTCAACCGCACCGAGGCGGCCGCGGCCAGGCAGACCGTCGAGACGACCCGGTCCGCGTTGATCGAGATCGTCACTGCGGACGGGGACACGGTCACCATTTCCGCGTCCGCGGTCAGAGCCGCCACCGTCGCCGCCGCTGCCGGTCAGTCGCAGACGCCTGACGGATCGGCCGCCGTTGCCGGTGGCGCCTATTCGACCTCGTCTTCGCAGTCGATCGAGATCACGGTCGAAGGCACGCTCGAGAAGGACGAGATCGCCGACATCAGGAAGCTGCTGAGCATGCTCGAACGGGGCGCCAGGCAGTCGGAACGCGGCGAACACGGGCGGGGTCACCACCGCGGTCACGACACGCGGAGACACGTCGAACAGGCGTCCCTCGACTCGCTCGAGAGCTTCACCGCGACCTTCAAGACGTCGACGCGATATGCCGCCACGGCGGCCTACGCCGCCGTCTCGTCCACAGCATCACCAGGGGAGGCGACGGCGCCTCCAATGGTGACACAAGCCGCCGCCTAGCGGTTCGCGTCGCGGACCCGCGCGCCGATCTGCTCGGCGTACTGCCGAATCGCCCGGACGACGGCCTCGCCGTGGCTGCTGGCGCCGCTGCCGGTGATCCCACCCTTGTTCTGGAGTGCCACCTGCACGAGCACCGGCCGCGCGCCGTACGACATCGTGGCCGTCGTGTGGCTGTAGAGGTAGACGTCGTACCGCGTGAAACAGAACCCGGTCGACATCGCCGTCGTGTTGACGTTGACGTAAAGATACGTGTCGTTGTCCGTATTGCGCACGACCTTCAGGCCCGCGTCGGTGAGCGCCTTCGACGCCGCGGCCTCGACCGCCGCCGGGCGGATCCCGCAGTGCTCGGCTTCAGGTCCGACGCCCTCGACCACCAGCCCCAGTGACGTCAGGCCGATCAGTTCGGCGTCCCGTCGCTGATCGAACGCCTGCGGCGCCGCTCCGGCCGGCGAGGGCACGCCCGGGGTCTCGCGCGTGGTCGGCGGAGCCAGGCGAGGCGTTTCCGCGGCACGCTGGGAAGGCAGCACGGGGAGGGCGGCCTGAGGCGGCTCCACGGGGTCTCCCGGCTTCGCCGGTTCGTACACGCGGGTCACCGTGTCGTGACCGCCGCGTTCGACGAACTCGGCCGTCACCACCAACTGGAGAGGGTCGGCCTTCCGCGCGTACGTGTAGCGCACCTCACGGCCGGGTTCGACCTTGTAGCGGACGACCAGCTTGCCGCCGTCCCAGCGCGACGCCGTCGCCAGCGGCCCGGCCTCGAGCGGCTGCAACTCGTCACGACCATCGGTGCGGAAGGTGCGCGAGGCGCCCTGCGCGTCCGTGACGGTCACGTAGTCGGATGTCTGTTCGATGATGAGCTTCGCCGACGGGGCTTTCACTTCGCGCACGAGCTGGCGGGTGTTGCGCGCGACTTCTTCGGTCTGCGGCCGAGTGGTCAGCGACCGGGGATTGCCGCTGCGCCCGCTCGACTCGGTGGCCGTATTCTCGCCGCCGCTCGCGGGGACGACATCCATCCCGAATCCGACGTCGGTCGGAAACTGACTGAGTCCCCGGTTGAGCGACCATACGCCGCTCAGGTCCGGAACCGGTGCGGGCGCCGGAACGGGACGACGCTGGGCCGCCAACGGAACCAGGGAGAAGACGAGGGCCACCGCCGCCGGGATCGTGCGTGTCATGACACCAGACTACACCCGGCCGGACCTCGGGGAACTCGTGAGTCCAGCGTGAGTCTCTGGGGTGGAGACACTTACAGAACGATCGTTCGCTTTTTCAGACAACCTGGGTTAGGCTGTCGCCATGAGCAACGCACCCGCCGCCGGCACGCCTGCCCCCCCGATGCCCATCGCCGACCCGACGCCCATCGGGTTGATCTGCCTCGCCATCGGCTGCGCCGCGCTGACGCCAATCGCGTTTGGTGTGGGCCTGACGCCCGCCGGATTCCGCACCGCCGCCGTCTTCTGCCTCCTGTTCGGGGCGGGCGGCCAGATGATTGCGGGCCTGGGCAACCTGCTGAACCGGAACCTCTACGGAGGGACGCTCTTCACGTCGTTCGCCTTCAACTGGATCGTGAACTGGTGGGTCTTCGACGGCATGTCGCGGGGGCAACTGCCGGATGCGTCGGTGCTGCTCGCCGTCGACGTCTGCTTCCTCGTCATCTTCGCGGCGTTCACGTACGGCTTCGGCTTCTTCTCGTCGCTGCTGATGGTGTTTCTCATCGACATCGACGTGTTGTATCTCGCGCGTATCTCGCGGCACTTCGGCGCGGGCGACTGGGCCACGATGGTGATTGCCGTGTGCACGGTGGTGCTCGGCGCGATTTCGCTGTGGATTGCGTTTGCGGAATTGATCAACCCGGTCGCCGGACGCCGGCTGTTCGCGATGCCGGGGCCGGTGTTCAGGCGCCGGGCGTGAGGGGTCAGTCGATCTGCGCGAAGACGATACGATTCGGAGCCTTGTAGGTGATGGTCGTGGTCTGGCGCTGCTCGCCCAGCGTGGGGTGACGCATCACCACCTGGCACGTGCCGACCGCCACCTGGAGCGGCTCGAGCGGTGAGGTCCCGACCTGCTTGCCATCGATCCAGATCTCCGCGCCGGCAGGCGCGTCGATTTCGAGCGGAGCAGGCGGCAACGTGATGTTGAGCGGCGCGACTTCGCCGGGCGTCACCGAGACCGCGTGCGTGCCACGATACCCGAGGCGCTCGCTGACGAGTTCGAGCGAGTGCGCACCCGGCTTCATCATGATGCGGCCGTCTTCCGTGGACCCGATCAGCACGTTGTTCTCGAAGATCTGGAGGGCCGTGGGCGCGAACGGCGCAATCCACCCGGAGAAGATGGGCAACAGCAGGTCGGCGGTTTCACCGGCCGTCACGCGCAACGGCGCCGTCACTTCGCCTTCGGCGGCCCGAACCGTCACCGAGTGTGTGCCCGGCTTGAGATCGGTCACCTGCAGCGGCGTGACGCCACGTCGTCTGCCATTGATGAAGACGACCGCACCGGACGGCTGAGACTCGACCTTGACGGCGCCCTTGGTGGGGTCGGACACCGCCACGGGCACAGCTGCCGCCGCGGCAGGCGACGCCGCCGCATCCGCCACCTGGTTCATCGTCGTCTGGGCGACGGACTTCGCCGCCGACTTCGCGACCGAGGTCGCCCTGGTCGTGGCCACGGTTACCTTGCGCCACGCGTAGCGGGCGTTCTCCCAGACCGGACGCGCGATACCAATCGCCAGCAGGATGGCGAGGACGGCCCCTGCCACGGGTGCCAGGCGGAAGCCGCGGAAATAGCCAAACCGGCGTGACGGCGCCACGGACTCGACGATTGCGGCCGCGTCATCGACCACGAGGGCCGCAGCGGCCGACCGCTCGGCGTCGGCGATGCGTGCCGCTTCGGCAAGCCGCGCTTCTTCGGCGAGCCGTTCTTCTTCGATCCGTTTCGCTTCGGCAATCCGCGCGGCTTCGGCAAGCCGTGCTTCTTCGGCGAGCCGTTCTTCTTCGAGCCGCCTGGCTTCAGCGA
>CAZJRM010000012.1:0-7849 GCA_964547975.1 uncultured Vicinamibacterales bacterium
CCTTCGTTCACGAGCTGGCGCACCACCGACCCGACCACCGCATGCGCGTCGCGAAACGGCACGCCGCGAGCCACGAGGTAGTCGGCCACGTCCGTGGCGAGCAGGAGGCCTGAGGCCGCGGGCCCCGTCACCGAGGCGTTGAGCGTCAGTCCGCCGACCACGGCTGCCGTCACGTCGAGCGCCGACGCGACCACGTCCTCGGTCTCGAAAACAGCCTCCTTGTCCTCCTGCAGATCGCGGTTGTACCCGCTCGGCAGCCCCTTCATCGTCGTCAGCCAGCCCGAGTGGCGGCCGAGCACGCGGCCCGACTTGCCGCGAATGAGTTCGAGGGGATCGGGATTCTTCTTCTGCGGCATGAGGCTGCTGCCCGTGGCGAACCGGTCGGGCAGGCCGAAGAAGCCGAACTCCTCGGACGTGAGGAGGATGAGGTCCTCGGCGATGCGGCTCAGGTGCACCATCAGCAACGAACACGCGTGCAGGAACGTCGAGACGAAATCACGGTCCGACGTCGCGTCGAGACTGTTGGCCACCACGCGGGAAAACCCCAGCGTGCGGGCCATCGCGGCCGTGTCGAGCGCGTAGACCGCGCCGGCGATGGCGCCGGAACCGAGCGGCAGTTCGTCGGCCTCGTCCATGGCGCGATCGAGGCGCCCGTGGTCGCGGCGCAGCGCCGCCGCGTGGGCGAGGAAGTAGTGCGCGACGAGAATCGGCTGGGCACGCCGCATATGGGTGTACGACGGCATGACGGCGTCGCCCGCAGCCTGGGCCTGAGACGCCAGCGCCGCCACGAGCCTGACGATCCGCGCCTGCAGCTGCGGGACGTGACGTTTGAAGTACAGCCGCAGGTCGACCGACACCTGTTCGTTGCGCGACCGGCCGGTATGCAGCCGTTTGCCCGCGTCTCCGACCCGCTCGACGAGGAGGCGTTCCACGCACGCGTGAACATCTTCATCGTCTCCGTCGAGCAGCGAGGGGTCCGTCGTGATGGCGTCCCGAATCGCCAGCAACGCGTCACGGATCGCGGCGGCATCGGAAGGCGGCAGCACACCGGCACCGGCGAGCCCCGCGGCCCAGGCCAGGCTGCCCTCGATATCTTCGTCGACCAACCGCTTGTCGAAGGGCAGGGACACGCCAAAGGCGAAGACCGCGGGATCGGGCTCGGTGTCGAACCGGCCGGACCAGAGATGCGCCATTACGAACTCTCCTTGGAACGGGCGGGACGGCCCGTACGCCAGCGCCGGGCGACCGTTTCCACGGGCAGCCCCCACAGGCGGATGAAGCCCTCGGCCGCACGGTGGTCGAAGGTGTCGCCGTCACCGTAGGTCGCGAGTTCCCGATCGTACAACGCGAAGGGCGACTGGCGACCGACGATGGTGGCAACGCCCTTGAACAGCTTGACGCGAATCGAGCCGGTGACCTTTTCCTGGATCTTCGCCATGAACGCATCCAGCGCGTCGCGCACAGGCGAGTACCACAGGCCGTCGTAGACCAGGTCGGCGTACGTGACGGCGAGTTCCGACTTGAGGCGCGACAGGTTCCGGGGGCTCACGAACGACTCGAGCTCGGCGTGGGCCTGGTGGAGCACGATGGCCGCCGGCGCTTCGTACACTTCTCGGGTCTTGATGCCGACCAGCCGGTTTTCGATCAGGTCGAGCCGGCCGACGCCGTGGTCGCCGGCGATCGTCGACAACGTCGCCACGAGGTCGAGGAACGGCATGGGCACGCCGTTGAGCCCGGTGGGAATCCCCCGCTCGAACGCAATTTCCACGTAAGCCGGCTGGGCGGGGCAGGCCGCCTGCGCGGCGGTCAGGGCGAAGACGTCGGCGGGCGGTTCGGCCCAGGCATCTTCGAGTGACCCGCTCTGGATGGAGCGCCCCCAGAGATTCAGGTCGATCGTGTAGGCGCCGGGCGGCGTCGGCGTGGCGGCAATGCCGCGGCTGCGGGCGTATTCGACCTGCTCGTCGACCGTCATCGTCCAGTGCCTCGGCGGAGCGATGACGGTCATCGACGGCTCGAGAGCCCGGGCCGACACGTCGATCCGAATCTGGTCGTTGCCCTTGCCGGTGCAGCAGTGGGCGAGCGTCGTCGTGCCCTCGATCCGCGCGATCTCGACGAGTTTGCCCGCGAGCAGAGGGCGGCCGAGGGCGGTTGTCAGCGGATACCGGCCTTCGTAGAGGGCACCGGCCTGGAGGGCGGGGAGGATGAACCGATCCGCGAACTCGGCACGCACGTCGAGCACGTGGGCGCGAGCGGCACCGGCCGCGAGCGCGCGATCGCGCACCAGGGCGAGGTCCTGGCCCTGGCCGAGGTCGAGCGTGACGGTCACGACTTCGGCGTCGTAGTGCTCGGCCAGCCACGGCACGGCGACGGTGGTATCGAGGCCACCGGCGTACGCCAACACGATTCGAGTCACGGCTGAGTGCTCCTACTGACGCGCCAGTTCTTCGAGCTGGCGTGCGACACGCGTCGCGAGGGCGGCATCGCGGCACATTACGAAGACGGTATCGTCGCCCGCGACCGTCCCGACCACGCCTTCGATCTCGGTGGCATCGATGGCGATGGCGAGGGGCTGGGCCTGGCCGACGCCGGTCTTGACGACGACGGCCTGGATGGCGCGGTCGACGCTGGTGAGGTATTCGGCGACGGCGTGCTGGAGACGCGCCGCGGCGACCATGGGACTGGCGGGCGAATTGCCGGGGCGGTGGTAGGCGCCGTCGGCGGAGTGCTTGACCAGGCCGAGGTCACGGATGTCACGGGAGAGGGTGGCCTGGGTGACGGAAAACCCGAGGCCACGCAGCCGGCGGCGCAGTTCTTCCTGGCTCGACAGGGCGTGGTGGTCGACGAGGCCGAGGATGGCGGCTTGGCGGCGTTTTTTCATCATACGCGCTGGTATGCATACTTATACACTCTTATCCATTCACAACGCAAGCAATTCCAGCGTTTGGCCGCAGATTCGGAGTTGACGGGGCACTCCGACTCTTGCATACTTATTCATCTGAGAGAATGACCAGACACGCCACCGCCGCCGCCGCTTCGTCCCCCGCCGTCGCCATCGCCGGCGCCACCGGTTACGCCGGCCAGGAACTCCTGCGACTGCTCGCCGCCCACCCGGGCGTCCGCCTCGTCGCCGCGATGTCCTCCGGCGGTGAAGCCCGGCGCCTGCCGGCCCTCGCCAGGATCTGGGACGCCGACATCCAGCCCCTCGACCGCGACCGCCTCGCCGCCGACGCAGACATCGTCGTGATGGCGCTGCCCGAACACGCGTCGGCCGTGCTCGGCCCGGCGCTCGCCGACGCCGGCAGTCGTGTCATCGATCTGTCCGGCGCCTTCCGCCTGCGCGACGACGACCGCCGCGCGCGGTGGTACCCCGATGCGCCGGCGCTGCCGCAGGGCACGGTGTACGGCCTCACGGAACACTATCGCGACGCCGTCGCCGCGGCTCGGTACGTGGCGAATCCCGGCTGCTACCCGACCGCCGCCGGCCTCGCCCTGCGCCCGCTCGCACAGGCCGGCCTCATCTGCGGCGACATCATCATCGACGCGAAGTCCGGCGTCTCCGGCGCGGGCAAGACGCCCAGCGAACGAACCCACTTCTCCGAGGTCCACGGGAGCTTGTCGGCATACGGCGTCTTCAACCACCGCCACGCGGCCGAGATGGAACAGGAGGTCGGCGAGCCGGTGACCTTCGTCCCGCACCTCGTCCCGCTCAACCGCGGCATCCTCGAGACGATCTACGTGCGCCTGGCGCCCGGCCGAACCGCCGCCGACGTGAAGGCCGCCTACGATGCCGCGTACGCGGACGCGCCGTTCGTCCGGTTGTTCGGCGATGCCCTGCCCGACATCAAGCAGGTCGCCTACACGAATTTCTGCGACATCGGCTGGAAGGTCGATGACACCACCGGCCGCGCCGTGCTCGTGTCGTGCATCGACAACCTCGTGAAAGGCGCCGCCGGCCAGGCCATTCAGAACCTCAACCTCATGTGCGGCCTCGACGAACGCACCGGGCTGCTGCGATGACCGTGGCGCTCACCGTCCTCAAGCTCGGCGGCGAACTGATCGAAGACGCGGGGAAGATGCGCGCCGTCTCCGCGGCGATCGCGCGCGCGTCGGCCTCCGGCCCCCTGGTCGTCGTGCACGGCGGGGGACGGGAGATCGACGCGGCCATGGCCGCGGCCGGCATCGTCAAGCAGCAGGTCGACGGCATTCGCGTGACCGACGCCGCCACGCTCGGCGTCGTGGTGCCCGTCCTCGCCGGCGCGATCAACACGCGATTCGTCGCCGCCATTGCGGCCGCCGGCGCCCGGCCCGTCGGGCTCACCGGCGCCGATGCCAGCGTGGCGCCGGTAACGCCGCACCCGCCCCTGCAGGCCGTGGACGGCCGCACCGTGTCGCTCGGCTTCGTCGGCAGTCCCGTCACCGACGGCCACGCCGACCTGCTCACGTGCCTGACCTTCGCGGGCTACGTGCCCGTCATCGCCAGCATCGCGGCCGACGAGGCGGGCACCCTCTACAACGTGAACGCCGACACGATGGCCGCGGCTGTCGCCGTCCGATCGGGCGCGGGCCGCCTGGTGATCGCCGGCACGACCGCCGGGGTCCTCGATGCCGGCGGCCACACGGTCGAGCGCATCGACGAAGCGACCGAACGGGCGATGGTCGTGGCGAAGACGATCAACGCCGGCATGGTGGCCAAGCTCAACGCCGCGCGCGGCGCCCTGGCCGGTGGCGTGGCGGCGGTGCACATCGTCGATGGCCGGAACGGGGATGGCTTGCTGGCGGCGCTCGTCGAGCCCGCCTCGGCCTTGACCTCCGCAACCGCCGTCGTGGCCTGAGAAGAGACGGAGAACGCCATGAACCCGACACTCGACGACATCAGCGCCCTCGAACGGAAACACGTGCTCCAGACGTATCGGCGTACGCCGGTCGTGTTCGTCCGCGGCGAAGGCTGTTACCTGTGGGACGCGTCGGGCAACCGCTACCTCGACCTCGTCTCGGGCGTCGGCGTGGCATCGCTCGGGCACGCGAACCCCGCTCTGGCAGCCGCGCTGGCCGAACAGTCGGCCACGCTGGCGCACACCTCGAACCTGTACTACCACCCGCTCCAGGGGCAGGTCGCCGAGAAGCTGGCGGCGTTGTCGGGGCTGGATCGCGCGTTCTTCTGCAACAGCGGCACCGAGGCCAACGAGGGCTGCCTGAAGTTCGCGCGGCGTTACTGGCACACGCACGGCGCGACGGAACGCACGAACTACGTCGCGTTCACCCACGCGTTCCACGGGCGCACGATCGGATCGTTGTCGGTCACGTGGGACGAGCACTATCGCGCGCCGTTCGCACCGCTCCTCGACGGTGTGACCTGGGTGGATCCCGCCGATCCGGCGGCCCTCCAGTCGGCGGTGTCCGACAAGACGGCCGCCATCGTCATGGAAGCGATCCAGGGCGAAGGTGGCGTGCGCCCGATGAGCCCGGCGATGGCCGATGCGATTCGCGACGCGCAGGCACGCACCGGCGCGTTGCTCGTCGCCGACGAGGTGCAGTGCGGCCTGGGCCGCACCGGCGTAGCCTTCGGTTATCAGCGCCTCGGCCTGTCGCCAGACCTGGTAGCCGTCGGTAAGGCCCTGGGCGGCGGCGTCCCTGTCGGCGCCACGCTGCTCAACGAGAAGGTGGCGTCGGCGATCTTCGCTGGCGACCACGGCAGCACATACGGCGGCAACCTGCTCGCCTGCCGCGCGGCGCTCGTCTTCCTCGATGCGCTGACGACCGGCGGGCTGATGGAGCGGGTCGGCCAGGTGGGCGCCGCTCTCGAAGCGGGCTTGAGACGCCTCGCCGAACGTCACGACGTCATCCGCGAGGTGCGCGGGGCGGGCCTGATGTGGGGCCTCGACCTGAAGGTGGATGCGACGCCGTACATCGGAGCCGCGCTGGCCGACGGGATCCTCATCAACCGCACGTCGGAAACCGTCATCAGGATGTTGCCGCCCTACGTGCTGAGCAAGGCGCAGGCCGAAGACGTCGTGCGGCGCCTGGATGCCGTCTTCGCGCATGTCGCCCAGGAGGCCGCATGACCACCACGCCAGCCTACGTTCATCCGGGGTCGCTCCCGGGCGCCATCCCCGCGGGCTCGCTGGTCACGCGGCGCGCCACGCCCGACGATGCTCCGGGCATCCACGCGCTGATCATGGCCAACCTCGCCGAGGGCCACCTCCTGCCGCGGACGCTCGGCAACGTCACGGCCATGGCGAGCCGGTTCACCATCGTCGAACACCAGGGCGTGGTGCTGGCCTGCGGCGAACTCGCGCCGCTCAGCACGCTCGTGGCCGAAGTCCGGTCACTCGTCGTGCACCCGGAAACACGCGGCCTCGGGCTCGGTCGAGTCATCATCGATGAACTGCGCCGGCGAGCCCGCGCGGGACGATTCCGGACGTTGTGCGCGTTCACCCACGGCCCCGAGTTCTTCGTCCGTCTCGGGTTCTCGATCGTGCCGCACGCGTGGCTCCCGGAAAAGGTCGCCGCGGACTGCTGGAGTTGCACGAAGTTCCCGCACTGCGGCCAGTACGCGATGGTCGTGCCGATTCCCGAGGCGGCGCCGGCTGCGGCGAAAGGGGCCCACGCATGACGACGCCTGGTTCGTTCGTGGTCGAGGCCGTCCGCGGCGGCATCACCGGCCCCGCGGGGTTCCGGGTCGCCGGCGTGGCCTGCGGCATCAAGAAGACGGGCGCCCTCGATCTCGCGCTCATCGTATCTGATCCGGTGGCGACGGCTGCGGGTGTCTTCACGCAGAACAAGGCCGTGGCCGCTCCGGTGCTGTTGTGCCGGGATCACCTCGCACACAGCGGCGGGCAGGTCGCCGCAGTGGTCGTGAACAGCGGCTGCGCCAACGCCTGCACGGGACCGGAAGGCCTGGACGTGTCGAAGGGCTCGGCCGTGTTCGTAGCCCGCACCCTCGGCTGCGAGCCGCGGCAGGTCCTCGTCGCCTCGACCGGCGTCATCGGCGTGCAACTCGACCCCATGCGGATCGCGCAAGGCGTCTCGGCGGCCGCCAGGCGGCTGTCGACGGACGCGCACCTGGACGCCGCCAGGGCGATCATGACCACCGACACCGGGCCGAAGGAGTCTGCGGTCCGCGTCACGACACCGGCGGGCATCTTCCACGTTGGCGGCATGGCGAAAGGCGCCGGCATGATCGAACCCAACATGGCGACCATGCTCGGGTTCATCACGACCGATGCGAAGGTGGAGCGGGCTCTCCTGCAGTCCGCGCTCAGCGACGTCGTGGACGACACGTTCAACGCCATCAGCATCGACGGCGACACCTCGACGAACGACAGCGTCATCCTGCTGGCGAGCGGCGCCAGCGGCGTGGCCATCGACGACACCGGATACTCCGCGCTCGTCGCGGGTCTGAAGGCGGTCTGCGGCGCCCTGGCGCGCGCCATCGTCAAAGGTGGCGAGGGTGTCACCAAGCTCGTGACGCTCACGGTGTCGGGCGCGGCGTCGAGAGCAGAGGCGCGGACGGCGGCGAAGACGATCGCGAACTCGCTGCTCGTCAAGACGGCCATCCACGGCGGCGATCCCAACTGGGGCCGGCTGGTCGCGGCGGCCGGCCGCGCGGGTGTGGCCTTCGACCTGCAACGCGCCTCGGTCACCATCGGCCCCGTCGTACTGTTCCAAGACGGTGTGCCCTTCGACGATCGCGCGCCGCAGGCGGCCACGTATCTCGAAGGATCGGAGATCGAGATCGAGGTCGGCCTCGGTTGCGGATCGCATCGGGCAACCGTGTGGACGAGCGACCTCAGCGCGGAATACGTGCGGATCAACGGGGAATATCGGACGTAGGAAGCCGGCTCGCGGC